>NZ_JBYRRL010000001.1:1702500-2177537 GCF_058833805.1 Streptomyces sp. B8-7
GTGATAGCTGGTTCTCCCCGAAATGCATTTAGGTGCAGCGTCGTGTGTTTCTTGCCGGAGGTAGAGCACTGGATAGGCGATGGGCCCTACCGGGTTACTGACCTTAGCCAAACTCCGAATGCCGGTAAGTGAGAGCGCGGCAGTGAGACTGTGGGGGATAAGCGTCCGTCGTGAAGAGGGAAACAACCCAGACCGCCAGCTAAGGTCCCAAAGTCATGGTTAAGTGGGAAACGATGTGGAGTCGCACAGACAACCAGGAGGTTGGCTTAGAAGCAGCCATCCTTGAAAGAGTGCGTAATAGCTCACTGGTCGAGTCGGCCTGCGCGGAAGATGTAACGGGGCTAAACCATGCACCGAAGCTGCGGCAGCGACGCTGATGCGTTGTTGGGTAGGGGAGCGTTCTGTAAGCCTGTGAAGGTGTGCTGTGAGGCATGCTGGAGGTATCAGAAGTGCGAATGCTGACATAAGTAACGATAAAGCGGGTGAAAAGCCCGCTCGCCGGAAGACCAAGGGTTCCTGTCCAACGTTAATCGGGGCAGGGTGAGTCGACCCCTAAGGCGAGGCCGACAGGCGTAGTCGATGGGAAACAGGTTAATATTCCTGTACTTGGTGTTACTGCGAAGGGGGACGGAGAAGGCTATGTTGGCCGGGCGACGGTTGTCCCGGTTTAAGCGTGTAGGCTGGTTTTCCAGGCAAATCCGGAAAATCAAGGCTGAGGCGTGATGACGAGGCACTACGGTGCTGAAGCAACAAATGCCCTGCTTGAGGAAAAGCCTCTAAGCATCAGGTAACATCAAATCGTACCCTAAACCGACTCAGGTGGTCAGGTAAGAGAGTGCAGAGCACTGAAGAACTCGGGTGAAGGAACTCGGCAAAATGCCCCCGTAACTTCGGGAGAAGGCACGCTGATATGTAGGTGAAGCGACTTGCTCTGTGGAGCTGAAATCAGTCGAAGATACCAGCTGGCTGCAACTGTTTGTAGAAAACACAGCACTGTGCAAACACGAAAGTGGACGTATACGGTGTGACGCCTGCCCGGTGCCGGAAGGTTAATTGATGGGGTTAGCGGTAACGCGAAGCTCTTGATCGAAGCCCCGGTAAACGGCGGTGGTAACTATAACCATCCTAAGGTAGCGAAATTCCTTGTCGGGTAAGTTCCGACCTGCACGAATGGCGTAATGATGGCCAGGCTGTCTCCACCCGAGACTCAGTGAAATTGAACTCGCTGTGAAGATGCAGTGTACCCGCGGCAAGACGGAAAGACCCCGTGAACCTTTACTATAGCTTGACACTGAACATTGAGCCTTGATGTGTAGGATAGGTGGGAGGCTTTGAAGTGTGGACGCCGAGTCTGCATGGAGCCGACCTTGAAATACCACCCTTTAATGTTTGATGTTCTAACGTTGACCCGTAATCCGGGTTGCGGACAGTGTCTGATGGGTAGTTTAACTGGGGCGGTTGCCTCCCAAAGGGTAACGGAGGAGCACGAAGGTTGGCTAATCCTGGTCGGACATCAGGAGGTTAGTGCAATGGCATAAGCCAGCTTGACTGCGAGCGTGACGGCGCGAGCAGGTGCGAAAGCAGGTCATAGTGATCCGGTGGTTCTGAATGGAAGCGCCGTCGCTCAACGGATAAAAGGTACCCCGGGGATAACAGGCTGATCTTCCCCAAGAGTCCATATCGACGGGATGGTTTGGCACCTCGATGTCGGCTCGTCGCATCCTGGGGCTGGAGTCGGTCCCAAGGGTTGGGCTGTTCGCCCATTAAAGCGGTACGCGAGCTGGGTTTAGAACGTCGTGAGACAGTTCGGTCCCTATCTGCCGTGGGCGCTGGAGAACTGAGGGGGGCTGCTCCTAGTACGAGAGGACCGGAGTGGACGCATCACTGGTGTTCGGGTTGTCATGCCAATGGCACTGCCCGGTAGCTAAATGCGGAAGAGATAAGTGCTGAAAGCATCTAAGCACGAAACTTGCCCGAGATGAGTTCTCCCTGACTCCTTGAGAGTCCTGAAGGAACGTTGAAGACGACGACGTTGATAGGCCGGGTGTGTAAGCGCAGCGATGCGTTGAGCTAACCGGTACTAATGAACCGTGAGGCTTAACCTTACAACGCCGAAGGTGTTTTGGCGGGGAGTCGAGAAGATTTTCAGCCTGATACAGATTAAATCAGAACGCAGAAGCGGTCTGATAAAACAGAATTTGCCTGGCGGCCTTAGCGCGGTGGTCCCACCTGACCCCATGCCGAACTCAGAAGTGAAACGCCGTAGCGCCGATGGTAGTGTGGGGTCTCCCCATGCGAGAGTAGGGAACTGCCAGGCATCAAATTAAGCAGTAAGCCGGTCATAAAACCGGTGGTTGTAAAAGAATTCGGTGGAGCGGTAGTTCAGTCGGTTAGAATACCTGCCTGTCACGCAGGGGGTATATCTCCCCCGGTGGCGCTGCGCTTACCGGGGCTACAAAACCGTACCCCGGACAAAGTGCGCAGCACCGCCGGCGGCTTCCGCCGTGACGACCGTGGTGACCGTCCTGCGTTCCGTCGTGGCGACGACCGCGGTGACCGCGGTGACCGCGGTGACCGCGGTGGCTTCCGCCGCGACGACCGCCGTGACGACCGCCGTGACGAACGGCGTGACGACCGTGGGGGTTACGGGCGTCGTGAGGAGCGTCGGGACACCGACCGGCGGGACGACCGCGGCGGCTTCCGCCGTGACGACGGCCGGGGCGGCGGCTACGGCCGCCGGGACGACCGGCGGGACGGCGATCGCGGCGGGTACCGGCCGCCGTACCAGCGGGACGACCGCGGTGGCTACGGCCGCCGGGACGACCGGCGCGAGGGTGACCGGGAGCGGGGCGGCTTCCGCCGCGACGAGCGTGGTGACCGCGGTGACCGTGGTGGCTTCCGTCGGGACGACCGGCGTGACGACCGGCGCGATGCCCGTGGTGACCGTCCTGCGTTCCGTCGTGGCGACGACCGGGGTGACCGGGGTGACCGTGGCGGCTTCCGCCGTGACGACCGCCGTGACGACCGGCGTGACGACCGTGGGGGTTACGGGCGTCGTGAGGAGCGTCGGGACACCGACCGGCGGGACGACCGCGGCGGCTTCCGCCGTGACGACGGCCGGGGCGGCGGCTACGGCCGCCGGGACGACCGGCGCGAGGGTGACCGGGAGCGGGGCGGCTTCCGCCGCGACGAGCGTGGTGACCGCGGTGACCGTGGTGGCTTCCGTCGGGACGACCGGCGCGAGGACCGTCGGGACGACCGTGGTGACCGTCCTGCGTTCCGTCGTGGCGACGACCGGGGTGACCGCGGTGACCGTGGCGGCTTCCGCCGCGACGACCGCCGCGATGACCGCCGCGATGACCGGCGTGATGACCGGCGTGATGACCGTGGGGGTTACGGGCGTCGTGAGGAGCGTCGGGACACCGACCGGCGGGACGACCGCGGCGGTTTCCGCCGTGACGACGGCCGGGGCGGCGGCTACGGCCGCCGGGACGACCGTGGCGGCCGGGGCGGAGGCTTCCGGCGCGACGACCGCGGTGGGCGGCCCGGCGGTGACCGCGGAGGGTTCCGGGGGCGCGGCGGGGACGACCGGCGAGACGGCGGCCGGTTCCGCGACGACCGTGACCGGGACCGCGACCGCGAGCCGATCAAGCGGCTGCCGATCCCGGAGGACGTCACCGGCGAGGAGATCGACAACGACGTACGGCAGGAGCTGCAGAGCCTGCCCAAGACACTCGCGGACGACGTCGCGCGGAACCTGGTGATGGTCGCGCGGCTCATCGACGAGGACCCCGAGGGTGCCTACGGCTACTCCAGGGTGGCACTGCGGCTCGCCTCGCGCGTGGCCGCCGTGCGCGAGGCCGCCGGGTTCGCCGCGTACGCGAACCAGAAGTACGCGGAGGCCCTCGCCGAGTTCCGGGCCGCGCGGCGGATGACCGGCACCGTCGAACTGTGGCCCGTGATGGCGGACTGCGAACGCGGACTGGGCCGGCCGGAGAAGGCGCTGGACATGGCCGGTGCACCGGAGGTGCACAAGCTGGACAGGGCCGGCCAGGTCGAGATGCGGCTGGTGGCGGCGGGCGCGCGGCGTGACATGGGGCAGCTCGACGCGGCCATCGTGACGCTGCAGAGCTCCGAACTCGCCTCCAACGCCGTACAGCCGTGGACCGCCCGGCTGCGCTACGCCTACGGCGACGCCCTGCTCGCGGCCGGCCGTGAGAGCGAGGCGCGGGAGTGGTTCGCGAAGGCCGTGGAGGCCGACCGGGACGGCAGCACGGACGCCTCGGACCGGCTGGCGGAGCTGGACGGCGTCGAGTTCGTCGACGCGCTCGACGAACACGAAGCGCACGACGAGCACGACGAGCACGACGAGCACGACGAGCACGACGAGCACGGCGAGCACGACGAACACGAAGCGCACGACGTGCACGACGGGCACGAGGACGGCAGCCCCGCCGATGGCGGGGACGGCGCGGACGCCGACGACCGAGGCGCGCCGGGCGGGGACCTCGCCGCCGAGGACGCCTCGGGCGGTCCGGCCGGTGCGGACGCGGCCGGCGAGCGGCCCGCCGCCGACGAGGACTGACCGCCCGCCGGCAGCCTCGGCGGGCCGGACGGCCCCAGCGGAAGGGCGGGCTCCCGCGACCGGGAGCCCGCCCTTCCGCGTTCCGTCCGCGGATCCTCAGATGTCGAGCGCGCGCAGCACCAGCCCCGACGCGGGCTTCGGCCCGAAGGACGTCGACTTGCGGGGCATGGTGACACCCTGCCGGGCCAGGTCGCGGACCACGGCCTCGCGCACCGGGTGCATCAGCACGGCTGTACCGCCGTCCCGTTCGGCCTTGTCCACCGTGGCGGCGGAGTCGTGGATGTAGGCGATGCGGGCGGGGTCGTCCTCCGGGACGTGCCACACGTGCTCCAGCAGGGTGGCGTGCAGGACCGTGGCGTCCAGGGTGCGCCAGGCGGCGGGCCGGTCGGCCGGGACCGTGCGGGCCAGCAGATCCGGGTCGGGGCGGTCGACGAGGTGGAAGGAACCGTCACCGGCCAGCAGGAAGGCGTTGCCCCCGCAGGCCGCGTCCGCCAGGGCGGACAGCGCGTCCCGGAGCGGCACGGCGAGCGGGCGAACCCGGAACCGGCCCTCCAGCGCGGCCAGCGCGTCGGACACGGGAAGGCCGTGCAGGAGGCGGTGGATGGCGCGCACCCGCAGGGGGTAGCGGGCGGTGTCCACCAGCAGGACCAGACCGTGGTCCCAGGGGCTGGGGGAGGGGTGCTCGGCGCGCAGCCTGCGATACGTGGCCCAGCGGTGGTGGCCGTCCGCGATCAGGGCCTGCTGCCCGGCGAGGTCGGCCTGGACACGGGCCAGGTCCGCCGGGTCGGTGACCGACCACAGACGGTGACGGTAGCCGTCCTCGGTGGTCGTACGGAGCAGCGGAGGCCGCTGCGCGGCACGGTCGACGACGTCCGCGGCCGAGCCGCGGCCCTGGTAGGTCAGCAGCAGCGGCTCCAGATTGGCCGACGTCGCCCGCATCAGGGCGGCGCGGTCGGCGACCAGGTGGGGCATGACGTCCTCGTGCGGGAGCACGATGCCCTCGGTCGGCTCGGAGACGCGCAGGGCGCCGATCAGGCCGCGCTGCAGCATGCCGTCGGAGTGGCGCTGCTCGTACACGTACAGGGCCGGTTCGGGGTCGGCGGTCAGCACGCCCTCGGCGAGCCAGCGGCGCAGGGTGCCGGCGGCCTGCTCGTTGCGGGCGCCGGGCGTGCCGGCCTGGGGGAGGATCAACCGGACGATGTTGTGCGGGTCCGCGTCCTGGAGGTGGTGCACTCCGTCGGGGCGTACCACCACGTCGTAGGGCGGAGAGGTCACCGCGGCCAGGCTGCCGACCCGGTCGGGGTCGTAGCGCAGGCCTCGGAACGGGGTGAGTTCCAGACCTCGGGGCGCCTTTGCTTCCGAGTGACCTCCAGTGTTCATCAGGGCATCGTACGTGTGTCGGTGGTGTGCGCGATGATCGGGGGAGAACGAGCGAACGAGGAGCGATGCGGAATGAGCCAGGGTGTCCGGACCAGGCCAGAGGGCAGCGAGCAGGCCCTGAGCGAGGCGTACGACACGGCGCTGCTCGACCTCGACGGGGTGGTGTACGCGGGCGGGCTCGCCGTCGCGCACGCCGTCGAGTCGCTGGCCCTCGCGCGGGACGGCGGGATGCACCTGGCGTACGTCACGAACAACGCGCTGCGCACCCCGGACGCCGTCGCCGGCCACCTGACCGAGCTGGGCATACCCACGGACGCGGGCGACGTCATCACCTCGGCGCAGGCCGTGGCACGGCTGGTCGCCGAGCAGGTGCCGGCCGGTGCGCGGGTGCTGGTGATCGGCGGCGAGGGACTGCGGGTGGCGCTGCGCGAGCGGGGACTGGAACCCGTGGAGAGCGCCGACGACGAGCCGGCGGCCGTGGTGCAGGGATACGGCGGGCCGGACCTGACGTGGGGGCGGTTCGCCGAGGCGTCGTACGCGGTGGCCCGCGGCGTGCCCTGGTTCGCGTCCAACACCGATCTGACGATCCCGAGCGGGCGCGGGATCGCCCCGGGCAACGGGGCGGCCGTGCAGGTGGTGCGGATCGCGACCGGGGCCGAGCCGCAGGTGGCGGGCAAGCCGCTGCCTCCCATGCACCGCGAGACCGTCCTGCGCACCGGCGCGCGGCGGCCGCTGGTGGTAGGGGACCGGCTGGACACCGACATCGAGGGCGCGTTCAACGGGGACGTCGACTCCCTGCTGGTGCTGACCGGCGTGACCGGCGGGGCACAGCTGCTGGCGGCGCCGCCGGAGCACCGGCCGACCTACGTGGACGCGGACCTGCGCGGGCTGCTCACCGGGCAGCCGGAGGTGAGCCCGGCCGGGGAGCGCTTCCGGTGCGGAGGCTGGACCGCGTCGGCGGGCGCCGAGCGGCTGGACCTCGACGGCGAGGGGGCCGCGGTGGACGGGCTGCGCGCGCTGTGCGCGGCGGCCTGGACGGCGGCCGGGCAGGAGCGCTGCACGCTGGACGCGGGGAAGGCGCTGGCGCGTCTGGGGCTGTGAGGGGCGCCCGGCCCGCGAGAGCGCTGCCGGGGTGGCCCCGTCCCGGCCCGGGCGGTCACACCGAGGACGCCCTGCCGGCCGTGCCGTGCTGAGGCCGCCCGGCCGTGACCGCCACCCACCGGCACGGCGGTGACCGCCGACGGTCACCGCCGGCGGGGACCGGCGCGGGTGCGGCCGTGCGTCGCGCGGCCGTGCGGGCGGACGCAGGTGCGGCTCGTACCGGCCTCCGGGGGGCGTGGCCGCCCGTGCCGGGCGCGGGCGGCGCGTGCCGGTCCGGCCGGGCGTGAACGACCGGCCACCGGCGGGAAAGCGAGGGTAGGTTAACCTAACCTCCGTGTTGATCGACCGTCCTCCCGAAGCGCCCGCGGAAGCCGCTCCCGCGGCTGCCCGGCGCCGTGTGCTGCGGCCGGCCGGGCTGCTCGTCTCCGTCCTCGTCCTGGCCGCGGCCGCCGCGGCGAGCGTCGCGGTCGGGGCGAGGGACCTGTCCCTGGCGCAGGTCTGGCACGGTCTGTTCCAGGACGGCGGCACCTACGGCGACGCCGTCGTGGACGAGCGCCTGTCGCGGACGCTGCTCGGGCTGCTCGCCGGAGCGGCGCTGGGGCTGGCCGGAGCCGTGCTCCAGGCGCTCACCCGCAACCCGCTGGCCGACCCCGGACTGCTCGGCATCAACGCCGGGGCGTCCGCCGCGGTGGTCAGCGCGATCACCTTCCTCGGTGTCACGAGCCCGGGCGTCCACGTGTGGTTCGCCTTCCTCGGCGCGGCCGCGGTGGGGGCCCTGGTGTGGTTCCTCGGCGGCAGCCGGGGCGCCACCCCCGTACGGCTCGCGCTCGCCGGCACCGCGCTGAGCGCCGCGCTCTTCGGCTATGTCCAAGCCGTGATGATCACGGACCAGGCCGCGCTGGGCACGATGCGCTTCTGGACCGTCGGCTCGCTGAACGCGGCCACCGACGCGACCATCCTCGGCGTCCTGCCCTTCCTGACGGCCGGCATGCTCCTCGCCCTCGCGCTGGCCCGGCCGCTGAACGCCATGGCGATGGGCGACGACACGGCCAGGGCGCTGGGCGCCCACCTCGGGCGCACACGCGCCCTGTCGATGCTCGCCGCGACCGTCCTGTGCGGTGCCGCGACCGCGGCCTGCGGGCCGATCGCGTTCGTCGGCCTGATGGTGCCGCACGCCGTGCGCTCCCTCACCGGGCCCGACCTGCGCTGGATCCTGCCGTACGCGGCCGTCCTGTCGCCCGTGCTGCTGCTCGGCGCCGACGTGGCCGGGCGGATCGTGGCCCGGCCCGCCGAACTCCAGGTCGGCATCGTGACCGCGGTCGTCGGCGGCCCGGTCTTCATCCTTCTCGTACGACGGCGGCGGACGGTCCAGCTGTGAACAGCACGGTCAGAAACCCGCGCGGCACCACCCGCGCACTGCGCACCCCGGGCGGGCTGTCCGTCCGCGTCGACGTGCGCGCGCTCCTCGTCACCGCCGGCCTGTGCGCGGCGGCGCTCACCGCCGGCGTCCTGCTGATCGGCACCGGTGACTTCCCCATCGCCGTGGGCGACGTGCTGAGGACGCTGGCCGGTCACGGCGACCCGGGCCAGGAGTTCATCGTCAACGACCTGCGCCTGCCGCGGGTCCTGGTCGGGCTGCTCGTCGGGGCGTCGCTCGGCCTGGGCGGCGCGCTGTTCCAGGCCGTGTCCCGCAACCCGCTCGGCAGTCCCGACGTGCTCGGCCTCGGCCAGGGCGCCACCGCGGGGGCGCTCACCGTGATCGTGCTGCTGTCCGGGAGCGCCGCCCAGGTGGCGGCCGGAGCCCTCGTCGGCGGGCTGGTGACCGGCCTGGCCATCTACGCGCTGGCCTGGAGGCGGGGCGTGCACGGCTACCGGCTCGTCCTGGTCGGAATCGGCGTCTCGGCCGTCGCGACCGGGGTCAACGGCTATCTGCTGACGCAGGCGGACCTCGTCGACGCCTCCCGCGCGGTCGTCTGGATGACCGGGTCGCTCAGCGGACGGGGCTGGGACCAGGTGTGGCCCCTGCTGTGGCTGTGTGCCGTCCTGGTGCCGCTCGTCCTGACCCAGGCACGGGGGCTGCGGATGACGGAGATGGGCGACGACGTCGCGCACGCGCTCGGGGTGCGGGTCGAACGGCTGCGCATGGTGCTGCTGGCCGCGGCCGTGCTGCTCACCGCGTCCGCCACCGCCGCGGCCGGACCGATCGCCTTCGTCGCGCTCACCGCACCGCAGCTGGCCCGGCGCCTGACCCGGTCGCCCGGCCCGAACCTGGTCGCCTCCCTGGCCATGGGCGCGGCCCTGCTGGTCACGGCCGACTGGACCGTGCAGCGGCTGTTCGGCGCCGACCAGCTGCCCGTCGGCGTGGTCACCGGGGTCGGCGGCGGCGGGTACCTGCTCTGGCTCCTGGTCACCGAGCGGCGGGCGGGCCGGATATGACGGACCGGCGGGACCGCGGGAGCGGCCCCGGCAGGCCGGCCGGGCCCGCCGCGCGACCCGGCACCGGACCCGCGGGTGGCACGGGCAGGAGCCGGCCCCGGACGGCACGCGCCGGCCGGACACACCGCACACCGCGTACGAGAACGTTCCGAGGAGCACTGTGAGCCGACTGTCCGCCGAGGACGTCACCCTCGCCTACGACCAGCGCGTCATCGCCGAGCAGCTGTCGGTGGCGATCCCCGACCGCTCCTTCACCGTGATCGTCGGACCGAACGCGTGCGGCAAGTCCACGCTGCTGCGGGCGCTGTCACGGATGCTCAGGCCCAGCCTGGGCCGGGTCCTGCTGGACGGGCACGCCATCCAGTCGCTGCCCGCGAAGAAGGTCGCGCGCACCCTGGGGCTGCTGCCGCAGTCCTCCGTGGCCCCCGACGGGATCACCGTCGCCGACCTGGTGGGCCGCGGCCGGTACCCGCACCAGGGCATCCTGCGCCAGTGGTCGGCCGAGGACGAGCGGATCGTACGGCGGTCCATGGCGCGGACCGGGGTGGCGGAGCTGGCCGACCGGTACGTCGACGAACTCTCCGGCGGGCAGCGGCAGCGCGTGTGGATCGCCATGGCGCTCGCCCAGCAGACCCCGCTGCTGCTGCTCGACGAGCCGACCACCTACCTGGACATCCAGCACCAGCTCGACGTCCTCGACCTGTGCGCCGAACTCCACGAGGAGCAGGGCCGCACGCTGGTCGCCGTGCTGCACGACCTCAACCACGCGGCCCGGTACGCCACGCACCTCATCGCGCTGCGCGACGGCCGGGTGGTCGCCGAGGGCGCGCCGCGCGACGTCGTCACGGCCGAGCTCGTCGAGGAGGTCTTCCGGCTGCGCTGCCAGGTCATCGACGACCCGGAGACGGGCACGCCGCTGGTGGTGCCGGCCGCGCGCCGGACCAGGGCGCGGGGCGCGGTGGCGCCGGCCGCCGCTACAGAAGCCTCCTGAGCCGGAACAGGTCCATCAGGCTCGCCTCCAGCCTCACCCGGCCCGAGCCCCAGGCCCTGGCGAAGTGCAGCCCGCCCCCGACCAGGGCCACCAGGTCGTCGCCGGTCAGGGCGAGCCGGATCTGGGCCCTCTCCCGCGGCGGCCCCGCCAGGGTGTCCCGCACCTGGATGCGGCCCCCGGTCATCCGGCCGGCGAAGGTGACGTCCAGGTCGGTGACGTGGCAGCTCACCGACCGGTCCAGGGCGGCGGCCGCGCCGACGTCGCCCTCGGCGCGCTGCATGTCGTCCGAGAGCTTCTCCAGTGCGGCACGGCATTCGTCGATCGTGGCCATCGGCACCGACGGTACCCCAGCGGTTCGGGGTAGCGTCGGGGCATGAACGACGCAGTCCGCGAGCCGGGCGCCCCGGCGCGGGACGCCGCCGGGCAGCCGGCCGCCCCGGAGCGCACACCGGACGCCCCGCCGCCCGGCGGCCCGCGACCCGAGACGCTCCCGTCCGGTGCGCCGTCGCACCCCGTGCCGTCCCCGGGCGGTCCGCCACCGGACGCCCCGGAGCGGGAGGCGGAGCCCTGCGCCCCGGCTCCGCTCGGTGTGCCGCGCACCCCCACCGGCCGTGCCGAGGTCGACGGGCACCTGGAGCGGCTGGCCGACGCCGACCACCTCGCCACGGACGGCCATCTGGAGGTGTACGAGGATGTACACCGGGGGCTGCGCGACGCGCTCACCGCGCTCGACACCCGGCCGGGACCTCCGGCGCCCCCGGCGCACGGCCGTCCGGCACCGGTGGTGCCGGGAGCCGCCGCGCCCTCACCGACGTATGGCAACAGGAGCTGAACCGAACGTGGCAGGAGTCGCACGCCGCCGTCTGGACGCGGAGCTGGTCCGCCGGAAGCTGGCGCGCTCGCGCGAACACGCCAGCCAGCTGATCGCCGCCGGCCGGGTGAGTGTCGGCAAGGCCGTGGCGACCAAGCCGGCCACCCAGGTGGAGACCGCGGCGGCGATCGTCGTCGCGGCCGACGACGGCGACCCCGAGTACGTCTCCCGGGGCGGGCACAAGCTGGCCGGGGCGCTGGCGGCGTTCGTGCCGCGCGGGCTGGCCGTGGAGGGCCGGCGGGCGCTCGACGCGGGCGCGTCCATGGGCGGCTTCACCGATGTGCTGCTGCGGGCCGGCGCGGCGCACGTCGTCGCCGTCGACGTCGGCTACGGACAACTCGCCTGGTCGCTGCGGAGCGATGAACGCGTCACCGTCAAGGACCGTACGAACGTACGCGAGTTGACGCTTGAGGCGATCGGTGGGGAGCCCGTGGATCTGGTCGTGGGGGATCTGTCCTTCATCCCGCTCGGACTGGTGCTGCCCGCCCTGACGCGCTGTGTACGACCGGACGCCGACCTGGTGATGATGGTCAAGCCGCAGTTCGAGGTGGGCAAGGACCGCCTCGGCAGCGGCGGTGTCGTACGCAGTGCCGAGCTGCGGGCGGAGGCCGTGCGAGGCGTGGCCGGGAAGGCGTGGGAGCTGGGACTCGGCGTGCGGGGCGTCACCGCCAGTCCGCTGCCCGGCCCGTCCGGGAACGTCGAGTACTTTCTGTGGCTGCGGGCCGGTGCCCCCGCACTGGACCCGGCCGACGTTGACCGTGCAGTGGCGGAGGGGCCGCATTGACACAGAACCGAGCGCGTACCGTTTTCCTGCTCGCCCACACCGGGCGGCCGGCCGCCATCCGCAGCGCCGAGCTCGTGGTCAAGGGCCTGCTGCGGTCCGGCATCGGGGTGCGGGTCCTGGAGGACGAGGCGCGCGACCTGCCGCTGCCCGGCCGGGTGGAGCTGGTCAAGGAGGCCACACCGCGCTGCCTGGACGGGTGCGAGCTGCTGATCGTCCTCGGCGGTGACGGCACGCTGCTGCGGGGCGCGGAGTTCGCGCGCGCCTCCGGCGTGCCCATGCTGGGCGTGAACCTCGGACGGGTCGGCTTCCTCGCCGAGGCCGAGCGCGACGACCTCGACAAGGTCGTCGACCGGGTGGTGACGAAGTCGTACGAGGTCGAGGAGCGGATGACCGTCGACGTCGTCGTGCACAGCAACGGCGACATCGTGCACACCGACTGGGCGCTGAACGAGGCGGCCGTGCAGAAGGCGGGCGCCGAGAAGCTGCTGGAGGTCGTGCTGGAGATCGACGGCCGGCCGGTGACCGGGTTCGGCTGCGACGGGATCGTGCTGTCCACGCCGACCGGCTCGACGGCGTACGCGTTCTCCGCCGGCGGGCCCGTGGTGTGGCCGGAGGTGGAGGCGCTGCTGATGGTGCCGATCTCCGCGCACGCCCTGTTCGCCAAGCCGCTGGTGACCTCGCCGGACTCGGTGCTCGCCGTGGAGGTGCTGCCGCACATCCCGCCCGGGGTGCTGTGGTGCGACGGGCGGCGCACCGTGGAACTTCCCCCGGGGGCGCGGGTGGAGGTACGGCGGGGCGCCGTCCCGGTGCGGCTGGCCCGGCTGCACCACGCCTCGTTCACGGACCGGCTCGTCGCCAAGTTCGCGCTGCCCGTCTCCGGATGGCGCGGGGCACCGAACTGAGGCGCGCGCCGGCCGGGCCGCACCGCGGCGTCGCCCGCCCGCCGCGCCGTGGGCGGCGGCCGGCACCGTGGTGCGGCCCGGCGGGTGATCCCGTCCGGCCCGGGCCCGGCCGCCGCCCCATACACTCCCGCGGGTGACAAGGGCACCTCGCACTCGGCGCTCGGGACCTCGTAAGGTCTTCACCGTGCTGGAAGAGATGCGGATACGGTCGCTCGGCGTCATCGACGACGCCGTGGTCGAGCTGTCGCCCGGGTTCACCGCCGTCACCGGTGAGACGGGTGCGGGCAAAACCATGGTGGTCACGAGCCTCGGGCTGCTGCTGGGCGGGCGGGCGGACCCCGCGCTGGTACGGATCGGGGCGGGCAAGGCCGTCGTCGAGGGGCGCATCGCGCTCACCGCGGACGCCGGCGCGGCCGTACGGGCCGAGGAGGCCGGGGCCGAACTGGACGACGGTGCGCTGCTCATCAGCCGTACCGTTTCCGCGGAGGGACGCTCCCGGGCCCATCTGGGCGGGCGGAGCGTCCCCGTGGGCATGCTCGCGGAACTGGCGGACGAGCTGGTGGCCGTCCACGGACAGACCGACCAGCAGGGCCTGCTGAAGCCGTCCCGCCAGCGGCAGGCCCTCGACCGGTACGCGGGTGACGCGGTCGCCGTGCCCCTCGCCGGGTACGCCGTCGCCCACCGGCGGCTGCAGGCCGTCACCGCCGAACTCGACGAGATCACCACCCGCGCCCGCGAACGCGCCCAGGAGGCCGACCTGCTGCGCTACGGGCTCGACGAGATCGCGGCCGTCGAGCCGCGGGCCGGCGAGGACACCGAGCTGGCCGAGGAGGCCGAGCGGCTCGGGCACGCCGAGGCCCTCGCGTCCGCCGCGACGGCCGCGCACGCCGCCCTCGCGGCCGGCCCCGAGGACCCCGAGGGCGTCGACGCCGCCACCCTCGTGGCGGGCGCCCACCGGGCCCTGGAAGCCGTCCGGTCGCACGATCCGGCGCTCGCCGCACTCGCCGACCGGATCGGGGAGATCGGCATCCTGCTGACCGACGTGGCGGGGGAGCTCGCCGGGTACGCCGACGACCTCGACGCCGACCCGCTGCGGCTCGCCGCGGTCGAGGAGCGCCGGGCCGCTCTCACCGCGCTCACCCGCAAGTACGGCGAGGACGTCGGCACCGTGCTCACCTGGGCCGAACAGGCGGCCGTACGGCTGACCGAGCTGGACGGCGACGACGAGCGGATCGGCGCGCTGACCGCCGAACGGGACGCGCTGCGCGTCGAACTGGGCACGCTGGCGCAGGCGCTGACCGACGCCCGGACGGAGGCCGCCGAACGGTTCGCGGCCGCCGTCACCGAGGAACTGGCCTCCCTCGCGATGCCGCACGCGCGGGTGTCCTTCGCCGTCCGCCAGACCGAGGACCCCGACGGTGTCGAGGTCGGCGGGCGGGCCGTCGCCTACGGGCCGGCCGGCGCCGACGAGGTCGAGCTGCTGCTCGCCCCGCACCCCGGGGCACCGGCCCGCCCCATCGCCAAGGGCGCCTCCGGCGGCGAGCTGTCCCGCGTGATGCTGGCCGTGGAGGTCGTGTTCGCGGGCACCGACCCGGTGCCGACCTACCTCTTCGACGAGGTCGACGCCGGGGTCGGCGGCAAGGCCGCGGTGGAGATCGGGCGGCGGCTGGCCCGGCTCGCCCGGACCGCGCAGGTCGTCGTCGTCACGCACCTGCCGCAGGTGGCCGCGTTCGCCGACCGGCAACTGCTGGTGGAGAAGACCGACGACGGGTCCGTCACCCGGTCCGGCGTGAAGGTCCTGGAGGGCGAGGACCGGGTCAGGGAGCTGTCACGGATGCTGGCCGGACAGGAGGACTCGGTCACCGCCCGCGCCCACGCAGAGGAACTGCTCGCGGCGGCCCGCACCGACGCGAGCTAGGGCGTGTTTCGAAAGTGGCGTCGTCTGCCCGAAGGGCAGGTCTGGCGGCGTCTGGTGCGTGCGATCGCAAGGCGGAGGGTCGCCCCGATACTGGATGTATCGGGGCGAGCCCGACAACGCGGCGAGCGTGCGTGCCAGACGCCGCCAGGCAGGCGGGACTTTCGAAACACGCCCTAGGTGTATCGCCCCGGGAGGTTGTGGACGGGTGATGGAGGTCTCGGCTGGGACTGCTTGAACGGGTGAGGGCCGTCCCACCGGGGCTGCGGCGGACAACGCCCGCCCGGCAGGGCGCTCCTCCGGTGGGTGCTCCGGTGGGTCGTCGGGGATGCCCGGCCCGAGTTCCGGGAGACCGCCGGCCGGAAGCCCTCGTACCGGACGGACCAGGGTCTTCGGGCGGTGCGGCGAGCGGGGCCCGCCCACGCCCTTGAGACGGTGGGGGAGCATGCCGGGCGTCACGGCGGCGCACGGTCGCCCCGGACGAGGCCTGGGCCGCCGGACCGGCCCGCCGACGGGTGCCGGCTGCGCCGGTCCGGCGCGCCGCCGGCTCCGGACGGTCCGGCCGGTGCCGGGCGGCGCGCAGGCGGCGCGGGTGGAGGTCCCGGCCGAAGGTTCACCCGTGTGGGTGAGGCTCTCGGGGGCCGGTGCCGGGGCACCCGACGTCGGGGGGCCCGGAAGCCCCGTGCCTCCTGGCATCCTTGGCGTGTGTACGCCCCCGAACCAGGAGCCCCGGCCACGTGAGCCACGTGAGCAGCCACTCAGTGCCCGGACAGTCCCCGCTGCGCACCGTGCAGGTGCTGGGCGGCGGCGACGCCCGCAGCGGGGCACACGTGCGTTCCCTGACGTCCGGGCTCGCCGCACGGGGCGTGCGCGTCACGGTGTGCGCCCCTGCCGAGGCGGATCACACCTACGACTTCACCGGGGCCGGCGCCGACCACGTGCCGGTGCCGCGCAGCAGCGACCCCGCGTCGGTGGCGGCGCTGCGCGCGGCGTGCGCGGACGCCGACCTGGTGCACGCGCACGGGCTGCACGCCTCGTTCCGGGCCGTGCTCGCGCTCAGCGGACGGCGTACCCCGCTGGTCGTCACCTGGCACGGGCGCACCCACGCCGAGGGGGCACGCGCCCCTCTGCTGAGGCTGCTGGAGCGCAAGGTCGTCCGCTCCGCGTCCGTGGTCCTCGGCACCACCTCCGACCTGGTGGACCGGGCCCGCTCCACGGGCGCCCGGGACGCCCGGCTGGCCGCGGCCGCGCTGCCCGCACCGCTCCCCTCCGCCGAGCGCGACGAGTCCCACCGGCCCAAGGTGCGTGCCGAACTCGGCGCCATGGGGCGGCCGCTGCTGCTCGCGGTGGGTGCGCTGGAACCCCGCCGGGGCCATCGCGTGCTCCTCGACGCGGCCCGCGCGTGGCGCGGGCTGGATCCGGTACCGCTGGCCGCGATCGCCGGCGAGGGCCCGCTGCGGCCCCTGCTCCAGTCCCGGATCGAGGACGAGGAGCTGCCGGTGCGGCTGCTCGGCCGGCGCGACGACGTGGCCGAACTCCTCGGCGCCGCCGATCTCGTGCTGCTGACCAGCAGCTGGGAGTCCCGCTCGGTGCTGGCCCAGGAGGCGCTGTACGCGGGCGTGCCGCTGGTGGCCACCGCCGTGGGCGGCATCCCCGACCTGGTCGGGGACGCCGCCGAACTCGTGCCGTACGGCGACGCCGACGCCCTGGCCCGCGCCGTCACCGGGCTCCTCGCCGACGCCGAGCGGCGGGCGTGGCTGCGGGAGCGGGGCCTGCGGCAGACGGAGACCTGGCCGACGGAGGACGACACGGTCGCCCAGGTGCTCAGCGTCTACGACGAGCTGACGCAGCCGCGGCCGCTGATCTGACCCCGGCCGCCGGCGCCCGGGCCCCCGCCCGCGGGGCGGCCCGGCGGGCCCGCCGGGCTCACGCCACGTGCCGCCGGGCCCTCAGGGCCAGGCTCAGCGCCAGCACCGTCTGCGGGTCGTCGAGGTCGCTGCCCAGCAGCTCGCCGATGCGAGCGAGCCGGTTGTAGAGCGTCTGCCGGTTCAGGTGCAGTTCGCGGGCGGTCTCCGCCTTGCGGCCCGCGTGCGCCAGATAGGTCTCCAGGGTGGGCAGCAGCGGCGGTTTGGAGCGGCGGTCGTGGTCGCGGACCGGGCCGATGGCGCGCTCCACGAACGCGGCCAGGTCGGGGTGGTCGCGCAGCCGCCACAGCAGCAGGTCGATGTCCAGCCGCCGGGCGTCGTACCAGGGCCGGTCCGCGAGGCCGTGCGCCGCGGCCGCGGTCTCCGCGGCGTGCCGCAGGCCCGCCGAGGCGGCGGCCCAGCCGCCCGCCACCCCGACCACCACCACCGGCGGCCGGGCACCGGGACGCTGCATGCCGGCCCGCTCCACACCCGCCCGCAGCGCCGCCGCCACCCGGTCGGCGACGGTGGCCCGCTCCTCCTCCGTGCGGAGCCCCACCAGCACCGGAACCCGTCCCTCCACCGGCCGTACGCCCAGCAGGACCGGCACCCCCACCGAGGCCAGCTCCTCCGCGACCGCGCGGGCCAGCACCGCCCAGCCGCCGCTCCGGGCGCCGCCGGGGCGGGTGGCGCTGCCGTCGCCGGACAGGGCGTCGCCCAGCCGCATCACGACCGGCAGCAGGGGGCCGCTGCCCGGCCGGAAGCCGAGTACCCGGGCCTGCGCCGGGGCGTCGTCGGCCTCGATGCGGCCCTCGGCGAGGTCGGTGAGGAAGTCGCCGCGCCCGCGTGCGGCCAGCTCCTCCTCCTGGCGGGCCTGCATCAGCACCACGGCGAGGATGCCCGCGGCCCGTTCGGCGGCGATCCGGTGCACCGGTGCGAGCGGCGCGCGCACCGGCAGCAGCACCAGCCGGGCCCGTACCGGTCCGCCGGCGGGCCCGCCAACCGGCCCGCCAACCGGTCCGCCACCGGTTCCGCCCACCGGTGTGCCGCCGGGTCCGCCGCCGGGCACGTCCACGAGCACCGACCCGGCCGGCGGGCTGTCCTTGTGCTGGGCGCGCAGTCCTTCCCACACCTGGAGCGGGTCGGCGCCCTCGGGGCCGGAGCCGGCCGCGTACAGCAACCGCCCGTCGGCGGTCTCCAGGAACACCGGGTTGTCGGCGAAGTCGGCGAGGATGCCCAGGACATGGGGGATCCCGCCGCCGCCGAGCAGGGCCCGGGTGCAGCGGCGGTGCACCTCCTCGGCCCGTTGCAGCAGGGCGTAGTGGCCGTTGACGATCTCGGTGTGGATCTCCTCCGTGACCGTCACGAACGGCACCTCGCGGTGCAGTTGGACCAGCGGCAGGCCGGCCGCGCGCGCGGTGTCGACCAGAGTGGCGGGCAACCGGGAGAAGCGGGGGCCCAGTTCGACGACGAGGGCGGCGATGCCCCGTTCGGCCAGGGTCCGCACGAACGCGCGCTGCTCGGCCGGGCGGGTGCCCAGCCCGTAGCCGGTGGTCAGCAGCAGTTCCCCGCCCTTGAGCAGCGAGGCGATGTTCGGGACCTCGCCCGCGTGCACCCACCGCACCGTGCGCTGCAGCCGGTCGGCGCCCGCGAGGACCTCGGGCAGCCCACTGCGCAGTCCGGGCAGCTCCAGGGCGCGCTGCACCGTGATGCCCGCGCCCTGTCCGCCGAGTCCGCCGTCCGCGCCGCTGTTCCCGCCGGTGCCGGGCCCGGTGCCGCTGTCTGTGCTGTTGCCCGTGCCGCTGTCCCTGCCGCTGTCCCTGCCGCGTTCCATGGTGCGGACGCTACCCGTGCGCACGTTCCGGCGGCATCTCCGCGCGCCCGCGGCGGTGGCCGGCGCTCCGCCGGGCGGCGGGCGGTGGTCAGGCGGGCTTGATGTTGTGGTTGTAGCGGAACACGTTGTCGGGGTCGTACTCCCGCTTCAGCTGTTCCAGCCGCCGGTAGTTCTCGGCGCCCAGGCCGGCGATGACCCGCTCCGGGCCCTCGGCACCGATGAAGTTCAGATAGGTGGCCCCGGTGCTCCAGGGCTGGGCGTCGGTGCGTACGTCGTGCACCCACTGGATCGCCTGTTCGTCGTCCGCCGGGTCCTCCCACATGCCGAACGGGTGGACGGCCCAGGGGGCGTCCCGGTAGGGCACCGGGTACTCGTGCGGTCCGGCCGCGATCGCGCCGCCCAGCGGGAACAGGGCGTTGATCGTCCGTGTGGGCACGGGCATGCCGGACGCGCGGGCGCAGAAGACGTCCAGGTAGGGGTCCGGTACACCGGTCAGGTACTCCGCGGACCAGTAGTTCCGGAAGCCGGGCGGGTCGTCCAGCATGCACTGGACGCCGGTGTACGGCATGGTCCCGACCGCGACCTCCACCTCGTGCGGCAGCGCCAGCAGCGGCTCGGCCAGCTTGCGCAGGTCGGCCGCGGGCCCGGCGTAGGTGAGCAGCATCGCGCACAGCAGGGTGCCGACGAGATGCTCGGGGACGAAGTCCTCGGGAGGGCCGGTGAGGTAGACGACGCCGCCGCTCGCCTCGTCGGGTCCGGCGGCGATCACCTCACGGTAGGTGCGGGCCACCTCGGGTCCGTGTTCCGGGAGGTACAGCAGGAACGCGATCGAGAACTCGGGCAGCTCGTGCAGCTTGAGCGTGAGCGCGGTGGCGACGCCGAAGTTGCCTCCGCCGCCGTGCAGTCCCCAGAACAGCTCCGGGTTCTCGTCGGCGTTGGCGTGGACGCGCTCGCCGTCGGCGGTGACCAGCTCCGCCCCGAGCAGGTTGTCGACCGCCAGCCCGCACCAGCGGTCCAGCCAGCCGCTGCCCCCGCCCAGCACGAAGCCGCCGACGCCGGTGGTGGAGACCCTGCCTCCGGTGGTGGCCAGGCCGAACGGTGTGGTGGCCTCGTCCAGGTCGCTCATCGTGGCGCCGCCGGCGACCCTGACCGCCTCCGCGCCGGGGTGCACGGTGACCCCGCGCATCCGGCGCAGGTCCACCACCAGCCCGCCGTCGTTGACGGCGGAGCCCGCCACGCTGTGTCCGCCGCCGCGCACGGCGATGTTCAGGTCGAGTTCCCGGCCGAAGCGCACCGCCCGGACCACGTCGTCCTCGTTCTCGCACTGCGCGATCACGGCGGGACGGCGGTCGATCATGGCGTTGAACACCGTCCGGGCCTCGTCGTAGCCCGGGTCGCCGGGGGCGAACACGTCGCCCGACAGATCCTCGCGCAGCGCGGCGAGGGCCGCACCCGCCTTCGAGAGGGAAGCCATGGCCGCCCCCTTTCCGAGAAAGGGGTAGTGGTGGATTCCAGCCTAGGCCCGCCCCGTGGACGCGTCGCGCTCAGCGGCCGGGTGGCCGGGGTGTCTCCGCCCGGCCCCGGACGGCGGCTTCGGCGCGGCGGGCTCCCGGGCGGGGCCCCTCTCACCGGGCGGCGCGGCTCTTCGGCCGCCGCACGGGCCGGGGACGCGCAGGTGGGCCACGGACGCGCCCGCGGGGTGCGCACGTCGGCCGCCGCACGGGCCGGCGGCGGGCAGGTCAGCCGCCGGGCCGGCCGGGGGCGGGCAGGTCAGCCGCCGGGCCGGCCGGGGCGCGGGTTGTAGGTTTCGCCAGTCTGGTTCATCGTTAGGTCTCCTGACCTGGTGTTTCATGGAGCAGTCCTGTTGTTCTGTCGGTGGTTTTGTCCTGTGGGTCTGTCGTTTTCCTCAGCGGATGAGAAAACATGTTGGCCGGCTGCCGGTGAGCTGCGAAGATGCGTCCGGTTCCCAGCCGGAGGAAATTTGTTCGTTTTCGTGTGTGCGGGATGCGGTGCCGAGTTGACCATTCCGCTGTCCCAGGTCTCACTGCCGGTCCATGCCCGTCAGCATTCCGGGAACGGTGCCCAGCTTCCGGTGCTCATGGAGTCAGGGACGTTTGCTGTGGACCCGGATCCCTGGGGAGGGCCGTGGCGGCTGTGGGACGAGGTTGATCCGGGCGAGGCTGAGGCACGCGGTATCTACGCGCCGGTCCACGCCCTGTCCGACGGCACGCCCGGGGCGAGTGTCATCGCGCCCGGTGATATCCGTGGAACCCGGCTGATTCCCGAGAAGCGTGGCGGTGCCTGCTGTGGCTTCGACGGCGCCGACGGGCCCAATATGGCCTGCGAGGCATGCGACCTCCCCGTGGCAACCAGGGTCGACGACTGCTCGCTCTGGCAGATGGTGCGACTCGGCTCGGACGTTGTGCACCGCGTCCCCGTTGAGGGTATCCACGCCGCGCCTTTCTCCTGGGCGGAGCTGGCGGAGACGGGGGAGAAAACGCCCCCGTTCGAGCCGATCGCCACGTGGGGAGGACGGCTGGGGCCGAACCACTACTGGTCGTGGAGTCCGCGGTGGGAGGCGGCAGCCGGTCAGGCGCTCGCCCACCTGCTGATCGCCTCCCAGGGGCAGCCGGTGAAGGTCCCGGACGGCCTGACCGCGGACGTGTTCCAACGCGCGCTCGACGCCTTGCTGCCGGCAGACACCCTGAAGCGGCGCGCCGTCCTGGCCGGACCGGGACAGCCCTCCCCGGCCGCGGGCGTCGACATCCTCCTCGTCCCCGTCCATCCCCAGACGGGCCGGACCTGGACCCCTGCCGACCCGGCCGCATCGGCATACCTGGTGCCCCTGCCGCTTGGGGTGTGGCTGTGGCTGGTCTCTCCCGAACGGAACTTGCCGGTTCCCGCGTCGGGCCGCATAGCCCAAGACGTTTTCCGCGACGACCCGCTGCCGCTGCTCCCCAACCACCTGTTCCGGGCCGACCGGGGAACGTTCCAACACACCTTGGTCCGGCTACCAGCCGTGCGCAGCCCGTGGCTGCGCACGATCCTCGAGAACCTCACGCAGAGCACCTCGGCTGGCCTCTTCTAACCGTCCGGCAATCGAACAACACCAGCCTCACGTGCTTCCTGAAGTGGTCGACACTGCTGTCCAATCTTCTGACCCCGATCGTCAGAAGCGCGGGCCGACAGTGGGGTGTGAGACCAAGGCACAGGCCGCGATCTGCAGTTGTGCTTCCCATGCCGCCTCGTCGAGCCCCAGCGTGTACTCGATGCAGCACGCGCATGACGGGAGTAGCGCCAAGAATGCTTGCTCCTCAGCGGTCTCGACCTCGGTCTCCGACCACTCGTCCGATGCCAACTCGGCAAGATCGACCTCCCCGGCGACGAATCGCGCGGCCAGCCTGCGCAGCGCGTATCGTCGGGCCATGTAACGATCGGGCAGCCTGATCCCCAATTCTTGAAGAGCCTGCTCGAATATGCCACGGATGTCCCGGGGGTCCGCACGACGCGGCAGACCGGCGAGCTCGCACAGGGCTGGCGCGTCCATTCCGACTGCGAGTGCCTGGGCAGCGGTCATCGGGAGGTCTTCCGGGCACACCTGATCCGCCTGATACAGCCATGCTGCCTCCAGCAGGGGCGGATACGCGCTGTGGACAGGGCTGCCAGGGTCGGATGTGTCGTCTATCGCTGCCATGATTCATACGATGCCAGCACGGCTCGCGAGAGTGCCCGGAAATTTCGACCGTCCCGGCAAACCGCCCTGCGGACTTACCCAACTCGTGCTGCTGCCCCGGTGACACTCTGCGACGACTCCCCAAGATCTGTGCCAGAACCGCGTTTCTCGTGCACGAAGTCATGCCGCGGGACATCGGCAGTCGTGGCAGCGGCTTGATGCGCTGCGGGGGTGAGCGAGTAGAAGGTGCGTCGGCGTGCGGCGGCTGGCCGCTCAGCATGGGTTTCGAGGCGGCTCGTGACCCAGCCGGCTGCTTCCAGGCGCTTGATCTGCTTGTAGACGGTGTTGAACGGCATGCCGGTGGTGGTGTGGATCTGGGATACGGAGGTTTCCTCGTCGCTGTGGTGCAGGAGGTGGCTGAGGAGAGGATGCAGAGGTGCGGGGATGTTCAGGCGCTGAGGGGGCGGTGCGTGCGTGTGCAGAACCGTGAGGGCGGCGCGCTCGCCGTCGACGACAACGGTTGCGAAATCGACGGCGTCGGCGGCTGGTAGTGGATCAAGGCGAGATCCGAGTGCGTTTTGCATGAGCGACTGGACCTGGCTGTCTTCGAGGTCATGAAGGAGCGTCGCGCCGCGTGCGGTGGGCCGCTGGGGCGCGTGGCGGACGGACCGGTGGAACAGCCGGGTGCCGATGTCCTGCTCGAGCTGAAGGAACTGGCTGTCCAGCACGCTCAGCATGAGGTCGAGATGCCGGGCGGCAGCTGTGAGGCTGGGGAAGGCCATGCTGATCTGGAACCGCCGGAGGCGGAGCCAGCCGTGCAGGGTCCCCTCCACCGCCGCCCGAATGTCGCGCGGCACCGATTCATCCAGCTTCGTGATGAACGCTGTCATGCTGCGAGGGCCGAACGGGCGCCGGGGAATACCAAGATTCTTGAGGTGCCGAATGACGACGGTGTGGCTGGTGCCGAGCTCCTGGGCGATGTCTTCGATGCTGCGGGTGCGGTCAAGGTATTGCTCACGGAGCAATTCCTCGTCGTCGATGATGCGAGGACGGGTCCCGGGGTGAACTTGGATGCCGAGATTCTTTGCGTGCTGGATGATGACTTGCCGTGGAATTCTGTGGACCTCGGCGATCACGCGGAAAGATGTTCCGCCTTCTGTGTGCTCGCGCTGTAGGAAGTCGCGGGTCAGGACGGTACGTCGCCGCTCCTGCACCCGCCAGATCCCGATCCCGGAATTGAGGTCGGTGACGTCGGCGAGCACGTTCTGCCAGGCATCTCGAGCGGCGTCGTTCAGGGGGAGCAGGTCGGAAGCGGACATCGACTCCACGAGTGGCGAAAGGCACTTGTCGACCTTTCTGAAGGTTCGGTCGGCAGCCATCCGCTGATGGACGGGCAGAGCGCTGAGCAGTTCCTGGGCCTGAAGCAGGGGGTGCCCGTGGGGGAGCGCGAGGGCAGGAAGTTCACCGAGATCTGCTCCGCAGACCGTCCTGCGGCCCGTGCGGCGCATGCAGTGCCCGGGCGGGTGCAGGTGAACGGACCTGGGCAGGAACACACGCGGCTCGGTGTGACAGCTGGGGCAGCGTCTGTGAAGCAGCGCTTGGTGCTTGGTGCAGGCGAAGGTCCAGGGCAGCCACCAGCGGATCGGGAAGCGTCCTTGCCCTTCGCTCAGGCACTGGGGACAGAAGCGCCAGTGAGGGGCCCGGCGCCCGAAGAGGGCGGCGGGGAAGACGGACTGCTCAAGCACTCCAGCACGCAGGTTCAGCTGCTTCTTCAACCGTTGGAACATTTCCGGAGGCAGCCCGGTCAAGAGGTGGTGAGTGCGTTCCTGCGTCGGCAGCCCGAGCGCGTCCAGCAGCGCGGACAGCGATGTCCAGGAGCGACGGGCGAGTGCCTCCAGCCAGCTGTCCAGGCTCTCGCCGGGCTGGGGCAGGACGCGGATCGCCAGAGTCCGGGGTTCACTCACGACGCCTTCTTCCGCTGCTGCCCGGGCCGGCTGACGAGCCTCCCGGCCTCGAGCGCGTCCTGCCATTCCCGGCGGGCCCGTTCGGACGCGGCATCGTTCTTCACCCGGTCCAGTAGTTGTGTGTCCAGGCGCTCGACGCCAGTGCGTACGGCTCTCTGACAGCCGCGGTTGACCAACGTCATGAGCGAGCCGATATGTCCGGTGCTGCGGGCGAAGAGATAGTCGGACAGGTCATCCGCGATCATGCCGGGGTGCCCGTCCGAGAGGACGACGCGTTCCTCGATCGCGAGGAGGGTGTCGCGCCAGCCGCGGCGTCCCTTCTCGGTCTTGATGTCGAACGGTTCCATGCCCAGCCGTGTCGTGCGGCGTCCGGTCTGGGCGAGGACCGCGTCCTCGTAGCTCGCTCCCTCGCTGAACAGGCCCCGGTTTTCCAGGCCGACGCCGACCATCAGCAGGGTCACCGGAAATTCGTTGGCGATGTATTTGAAGTGGTTGCTGACCTCAATACCGCTCTTGTTTCGCCATTTCAGGAAGTGCAGGTCGTCCACGATCAGCAGCTTTGTCTCTGCGGACAGAACGGAATCGAGTGCGCGGTAGCCGAATTCGGCAGTCGTGCCGCGGTGACGGCCCGGGTGACTGAAGTACTCCAGAATGGCCCTGTTGAAATCGCGCATTCCGGTGTTGCTGGTCAGGCCGACGCGGCAGACCGGCCAGCGCTCGTGGCCCTCGTCGGTGTACTTGCCTTCTTCCTTGATGATGCGGCGGTGGAGCTTGCGGGCGAAGGCGAGCACGGCGGTGGTCTTGCCCAGACCGGGGAAGGCGTCGAGGGCGATCCCGCCCTTGACCTTGTCGCCGTCCTGGTCGTTGCTGTCGAAGATGTCCCACAGGTCTTCGTGCAGGGCCTGCATCTGCGGGGTGTCGAGCGGACCGAGGTTCGCGTGCCACTTGCGGCGAGCGCGGTTGTACTCGGTCAGCGCCTCATCACCCAGCTTCTTCAACTGCCGACGGGACAGCAGCTCCGGACGTACTCGTCGTGGAGCATTGGCGAACCGGTCGAAGCCTTCCTTGCGAGACAGCGTGAGGTGGTCCAGCCGGGTGCGCAGATCGGCTTCCTCGGTCAAGGTGCGCGGCGTCCTACTCATCGTCGTCAACGTCCTTCAAAGCCGTGGCGTAGAAGTCGAGTTCTTCGTCCAGTTCCTCCAGGCCGTCCGCGTCGTCATCCCCCTGCTCGGCCTCGCCCGACTCAATGGCCAGGGCCGAGGGCTGTTCGGGAAGGGAGAGCACGCGGGCGACCGACGGCAGGACGTCGACTTCGGAGACTTCGGCCTTGGGCAGGTCCACGGCGGCCTGTTCGCGGGAGAGCCTCAGGGCCATGCGACGTTCGACCAGGGAATTGCCGAGTCCGAGGTTCCACCGCTCCAGCAGCAGTGCGACGGCGAGCCGGTCGTTCGGGTAGGTGTACTGCTTGGTGGCCAGGCGCCGGGCGAACTGCAAAGCCTCCTCGCTCAGCGGCATCTGGAGACTCGGTGCGTGTTTCCAGCGCAGTGTGTGCCACTTTCGCTCGGCGTTGAAGCTTCCCCTTGATCGTGGACACCTGGAGACTGGGATCTTGAGGTTCCAGAGGAAGTAGCACCAGGTGGGAAGTAAGTACACGAAGCGGTACACCGAGGAGTTCAAGCGGGACGCGATCGCGCTCGTCGACTCCTCGGGCAAGACGGTTACCGCCGTCGCCCGGGAACTCGGCATCAGCTCCGAGTCCCTGCGCGGCTGGTACCGCCGGGCGAAGGCGGACCAGGGCGAGGGCACGTCCGGTGAGCTGACCAGCGTCGAGCGCGAGGAGCTCAAGCGACTGCGCAAGGAGGTCCGTGAACAGCAGCAGACGATCGAGATCCTGAAAAAAGCGACGGCCTTCTTCGTGAAGGAGAACGACCGGTGAGCGAGCTGTACCGGTTGATCCATGCGGAGAAGGCGAACTATCCGATCGTCCTGCTGTGCCGGGTGCTGAAGGTCGCCCGCTCCTCCTACTACGCCTGGTGCGAGGGCGAAGCCGCCCGCTGTGCCAGGCAGGCCGCCGACGACGCCCTCGCACACGAGATCACCGTGGTGCACGTCGCTTCCCGGCACACCTACGGTGTCCCACGTATCCATGCCGAACTGCGCCGCCTGGGCCGACGGGTGAACCGCAAGCGCGTCGCCCGCGTGATGCGTGAGCGCGACATCCGCGGCGTCACCCGGCGCAGACGGCGTTCGCTGACCCGGCCGGACGCGAGAGCGAAGCCGGCCCCGGACCTGATCGGCCGCGACTTCCATGCCGAGCGCCCCGGGACCAAGCTGGTCGGCGACATCACTTACCTGCCCACCGCCGAGGGCTGGCTCTACCTCGCCTGCTGGCTGGACCTGGCCACCCGCGAGGTCGTCGGCTACGCCATGGCCGACCACCACCGCGCCGAGCTGGTGGTCGACGCTCTCGACATGGCCCACGGCCGGGGCGGACTCGAGCCCGGCTGCGTGGTTCACAGCGATCGCGGCAGCGAATACACCTCGACTCAGTTCCGGCAACGAATAGGGAAGTTGGGGCTGCGGCAGAGCTGCGGACGCACCGGATCATGCTTCGACAACGCCGCCGCGGAGAGCTTCTGGGCCCTGCTCAAGGAAGAGATCGGCACCCGTACCTGGCCCGACCGGGCCACCGCCCGCGCCGAGGTCTTCTCCTTCATCGAGACCTTCTACAACCGCCGCCGCCTACGCAAGCACCGCACGTTCGGCCACCTCACCCCGGCCGAAACCAGGCAACGGCACCAGCACGCTCTCGCGGCATAGCGATCACGTGTCCGAGATCACGGGGAAACTTCAGCGTCGCGGAAGTAGACGCGGGTGACGTCATCGGGGTCGGCGAAGAACTCAAGCCGCCGCTGGGACAGCGAGATGTCCGACCCGGCCATGTCCCGCAGGCCGTCGAGTCCCGGACCGTCGTAGCGCCGTCCTTTGATCTCGACGCCGTAGTGCTGGACGGTCCTCATCGTGACGTCCAGGAACTCGTAGGCCAGATCTGGATCACGCGGCACTTCGATGTAGCCGGCCCGCGCGAGCCCGTGCTCGAACATCGCCGCCGGCGACAGGTCCACACTCGGCAGGTGCGGGTCGACGAGACCGCTGTGTGGCCTGCGGTGATACACACAGGCCACCCACTCGCGGATGATCGCCTCAAGCTCGTGCAGGAAGAAGAAGGCGTCCTTCTCGGGGTTGAGTCCCCGCGAATGGATGTCGGGGCCCTTGTAGCCGGGCAGTAGCTGCAGCAGGTCTTCCCGCACGGTCCTGAAGAATCTCTCCAGCGGGCCCTTGTCCCGGCCCGTCCGTAGTCGGGCCGGCTGGATCGACATGCCCAGCCGGTGGCAGACGCTGGTCAGGTGGGCGGAGAGGTAGATCTTGCCGTGATCGACGATGACCGTCTCCGCTGCCAGTGCCGGGCCGACGGCCGCCGTGACGGGGCCATGGACCGCCTCAGCCTCCACCAGGACACCGCGGGGGATCCCGTGATCGGGCCAGGCCGCTTCCTTCGGCCAGTTCTCCGGGACGGGCCGGGGCCGGTAGGTCTGGAACAGGACGGCCGCCGCGTCGACGGCCTTCGTCGACACCGGCGTGACCCGGATGCCGGTGATGCAGCGGGTGTACCAGTCCATCGCGACCGTCAGCTCCGCCTGCACCCATTTCAGCGTCACCGGGTCGAAGGCGAAGACATCCAGCCGCGTGGTGTCCATCAGCACGTACTCGCCCGGCCGGGTGGGCCGCAGCTTCCCGTAGACGCCAGCGGGACGAGCCGCGATCTCACGGTTGCGCTTCGTACTGAGCCGGAATGTCGGATGACGCCGGTCAAGCTCGTGCATCCACCGATAGCCCGCCGTCCGCTTCGGCAGCGGCACCACCTTGGGCCCGAAACGCTCCTCCAGCCTTGCCTCGACTCGCTCCAGCACGAGCTTGATCGAGGGCCGGGACTCCTCCTCGTACTCGCCCAGAACCTCTTCAGCCACCTCCACCCAGCGCTGATCGGCATGAGACAGCCCGCCCTCCGCCTGAGCCCTCTTCGGGACGAGCCCCGCCTCACCGCTCTCGACAAACGCGCGTGCCCAGCGCTCCACCGACCGCACGGTCACACCCAACTCGGACGCCTTGGCCGCATACCGCTTCCCCAGCGATAGACCGGGAGCGTACTCAGGCCGCGGCTCACCGGGCCTCGCCAGCTCCTCGGAACCCGAGCGGTAACCCGTCAGCGTCTCCCGGACATGCTCGGCTCGTTCCAGAACGTCCTTGCGTTCCTCCTTGGTCAGCCGGGCCAGCACCACGGAGACCAGGTCCCCCTCGTCGTCGGCGGCTGGCCCCCGGTCCTCAGGGATCACCTCAGCCCGGTCCGAGGTCAGCAGTTCCCGTACAGACATCCGCACCAGCCGGTCACGGGCGTCCTTGAGGATGACCTCCATGCCCGTGGCCAGGCTCGCGAACTCCACGACCTCGACCGTCTCGCCATCGAGCCGGAAGCGTGTGCCGACCCCGAGCCGCGTTCCCGCCCCGCTCATGCGGCCCTCCTCAGCACGTGCTCCGGGCTGAGCGGGCGGTCCAGGTCCGTCGTCACGTGCCCCGACCACAGCAGGTGCAGCACCGCCGACTTCACCACCGGCCGGGGCCGGTCGGGCAGCAGCCGGAAAGCCTCGCCCAGCGAGAGCCCCTCCAGCTCACAGGCCCGAAGACCGTCCAAGAGGCACGGATCGAACAGCCAGTGCCTGCGGTAGCCGGCGAGGAAGCGGACGTTCTCCAGCTCATGAGGATCCGGCTCGCTCCAGACCTCATAACGCCATCCGCGGGAGGCGACCGCCGCACGAGTCCACGCGAACGTGAACGCGACCTTCGGCCGTTCCAGTCGATGACGCGGCTTGACATCCACGACCACCGGTCCGTCATCGGTCAGCAGCAGATAGTCCGGGATGTGCCGCCGCAGCCTGCCCTCGACCACGGCCTTGAGCAGGCATGGCTGAGCGACGACGTGCCGGACGTCCGGGGCGAAGTCCGCGAACAGCAGCCGCGCCAGCTCCAGCCGCGACTCGTAGATCACGTGGTCGCGCACCGTCGCCGCCCAGTACGTCCCCGAGTAATGCTGCTGACCCCTTGTACCAGCGGAACGTCCGCCACGGCTGTGCGTGCCGCAGGAGATCGAGGGGCGCGGACGCCCACTCCAAGTCCTCCACCACACACTCGTCGGCCTGTCGGACACTCACCTGTACCGACGCAGCCAGATCTGTCGTACTCACCGGACCCCACCTCGCGTTCTCCACGGCGGCCTGATCGGCCACCGAACGCCGTGGGCATGCCCCGGCCGTCTGCGTTGATGACGACCGGGACGGTCCGGTACACGAAGAGTGGAACTACTTGAGTCAGAGGCATGAATCCCGCTCACCTGTCGTATCCGACACGGCTACGACATCCCCGCACGGAATCCGACACGGGGAACGGGATCCCACACGGGTGTCAGCCTCCGTAGGCGCCGGACGCCGTCAGCCGCAGCGCGGTGTCGATGAGCGGGACGTGGCTGAACGCCTGGGGGAAGTTCCCGACCTGCCGCTGCAGGGACGGGTCCCACTCCTCGGCCAGCAGTCCGAGGTCGTTGCGCAGGGCGAGCAGCCGCTCGAACAGCTGGCGGGCCTCGTCGACCCGGCCGATCATCGCCAGGTCGTCGGCCATCCAGAACGAGCAGGCCAGGAAGGCGCCCTCGTCGCCGGGCAGACCGTCGACGCCCTCGTCCTTGCCCTCGGTGGGGTAGCGCAGGATGAAGCCGTCGGAGGTGGACAGCTCCCGCTGGATCGCCTCGATCGTGCCGATCACCCGCTTGTCGTCCGGGGGCAGGAAACCCATCTGCGGGATCAGCAGCAGCGAGGCGTCCAGCTCCCTGGAGCCGTAGGACTGGGTGAAGGTGTTGCGCTCCTTGTCGTAGCCCTTCTCGCACACGTCCCGGTGGATGTCGTCGCGCAGCTCGCGCCAGCGCTCCAGGGGGCCGTCCGCGTCGCCGGACTCGATCAGCTTGATGGTGCGGTCGACCGCGACCCAGGCCATGACCTTGGAGTGGACGAAGTGCCGGCGCGGGCCGCGCACCTCCCAGATGCCCTCGTCCGGCTCCTGCCAGTGGTCCTCCAGGTAGCGGATGAGCTTGAGCTGCAGCAGCGAGGCGTAGTCGTTGCGGGCCAGGCCGGTCATGTGCGCCAGGTGCAGCGCCTCGGTGACCTCGCCGTACACGTCGAGCTGGAGCTGGTGGGCCGCGCCGTTGCCGACCCGGACCGGGGCGGAGTTCTCGTAGCCCGGCAGCCAGTCCAGCTCCGCCTCGCCGAGCTCGCGCTCGCCGGCGATGCCGTACATGATCTGCAGGTTCTCCGGGTCCCCGGCCACCGCCCGCAGCAGCCACTCGCGCCAGGCGCGGGCCTCCTCGCGGTAGCCGGTGCGCAGCAGCGAGGACAGGGTGATGGCGGCGTCCCGCAGCCAGGTGTAGCGGTAGTCCCAGTTGCGCACCCCGCCCACGTCCTCCGGAAGGGAGGTGGTGGGCGCGGCGACGATGCCCCCGGTGGGCGCGTAGGTCAGCGCCTTGAGCGTGATCAGGGACCGGACCACGGCCTCCCGGTAGGGGCCGTGGTAGGTGCACTGGTCGACCCAGTCGCGCCAGAAGTCCTCGGTCGCCGCCAGCGACTGCTCGGGCTCCGGCAGCGGCGGGGCGTCCTTGTGCGAGGGCTGCCAGGAGATCGTGAAGGCGATGCGGTCGCCGGGGGCCACCGTGAAGTCGGAGTACGTCGTCAGCGAGTGGCCGTAGGTCTCGGCCTCGGTGTCGAACCACACCGAGTCGGGGCCCGCGACGGCCACCGTGCGCCCCTGTTCGTTGCGGTGCACCCAGGGCACCACCCGGCCGTAGCTGAAGCGCATCCGCAGCGCCGAGCGCATCGGCACCCGGCCGGTGACGCCCTCCACGATGCGGATCAGCTGGGGGGCGCCGTCACGCGGCGGCATGAAATCCGTCACCCGGACGGTACCGCGGGGGGTGTCCCACTCCGACTCCAGGACGAGCGAGTCACCGCGGTAGGAGCGCCGGGCCGCGGCCGGCGGCTCGGTGTCGGGGCCGTGCGCCGGCCCGATCCGCCAGAAGCCGTGCTCCTCGGTGCCCAGCAGGCCGGCGAAGATGGCGTGCGAGTCGAAGCGGGGCAGGCACAGCCAGTCGACTGTGCCGTCCCGGCAGACCAGTGCCGCGGTCTGCATGTCTCCGATGAGTGCGTAGTCTTCGATGCGCCCGGCCACGTGCATCTCCAGTCGAACGGCCACGTCACCCCGCGAAGGGGCGGTCGCTGGTGCGGTCAAGGGGTCGTTGTAACGCGTCGTCGAACCCGAGGCAACACCGTCGCCGGTCCGTGGGACACGGCCGGCAGGCGGTGCTCGACTGCTCGACGAACTGACGAGCTCTCGTTGTTCCGGTGGTACGGGCGGGGGTGGTGCCGTGTTGTCCGGCCGGCTCGACAGCGAGTGTCCGAGCAGGATACGACGCACACGGAGGCTGTGTGTGCCCCTCCGGGCAACGCGGGTGCGCCGATCGAGTGAGCTACGGGTGAGCCGCGAGGGACAGGGCGTGACACGGATCTGGACGGTGTCCGCACCGGCACGGAGCGTGGCCGGACACCGCCGGGTCCAGGCGCTGTTACGCTGGTAGCCCGTGGACCGGTGGGTGTTCCGCAGCTGAGCAGGCACCCCCGAACCGCAGCGACGGCACCGGCGGAACTCTCCGCACCAGCAGCCGCACCGCACCCCCAGACAGCGACCACGGGAGCCCCCTCTTGGCCATGCCGCCGCACGCTTTTCGGAACAGCACCGTCACGACGACCAAGCACATCTTCGTCACCGGGGGTGTCGCCTCCTCTCTCGGCAAGGGTCTGACGGCCTCCAGCCTGGGCATGCTGCTCAAGGCCCGTGGGCTGCGCGTCGTGATGCAGAAGCTCGACCCGTACCTGAACGTGGACCCGGGCACGATGAACCCGTTCCAGCACGGTGAGGTCTTCGTCACCAACGACGGCGCCGAGACCGACCTGGACATCGGGCACTACGAGCGCTTCCTCGACCGCGACCTGGACGGCTCCGCCAACGTCACCACCGGCCAGGTGTACTCCACCGTGATCGCCAAGGAGCGGCGCGGCGAGTACCTGGGCGACACGGTGCAGGTCATCCCGCACATCACCAACGAGATCAAGCACCGCATCCGCCGCATGGCGACGGACGAGGTGGACGTCGTGATCACGGAGGTCGGCGGCACGGTCGGCGACATCGAGTCGCTGCCGTTCCTGGAGACCGTGCGCCAGGTCCGCCACGAGGTGGGCCGGGACAACGTCTTCGTGGTGCACATCTCGCTGCTGCCCTACATCGGCCCCTCCGGCGAGCTGAAGACGAAGCCGACCCAGCACTCGGTCGCGGCCCTGCGCAACATCGGTATCCAGCCGGACGCGATCGTGCTGCGCTGCGACCGCGAGGTGCCCACCGCGATCAAGCGCAAGATCTCGCTGATGTGCGACGTGGACGAGGCGGCCGTGGTGGCCTGCCCCGACGCCCGCTCCATCTACGACATCCCCAAGACCGTGCACGGCGAGGGCCTGGACGCCTACGCCGTCCGCAAACTGGACCTGCCGTTCCGCGACGTGGACTGGACGACCTGGGACGACCTGCTGGACCGCGTCCACAAGCCCGACCACGAGGTCACCCTCGCACTCGTCGGCAAGTACATCGACCTGCCGGACGCCTATCTGTCCGTGACCGAGGCGCTGCGCGCCGGCGGCTTCGCCAACCGGACCCGCGTCAAGATCAAGTGGGTCACCTCGGACGACTGCAAGACCCCGGCCGGGGCCAAGGCGCAGCTCGCCGACGTCGACGGGGTCTGCATCCCGGGCGGCTTCGGCGACCGAGGAGTGCTCGGCAAGGTCGGCGCCATCCGCTACGCCCGCGAGCACAAGATCCCGCTGCTGGGCCTCTGCCTGGGCCTGCAGTGCATCGTGATCGAGGCGGCCCGCCACCTGGCCGACATCTCCGACGCCAACTCCACCGAGTTCGACCCTGCCACCTCCCACCCGGTCATCTCCACCATGGCCGAGCAGATGGACATCGTCGCCGGTGAGGGCGACATGGGCGGCACCATGCGGCTGGGCATGTACCCGGCGAAGCTGGCCGAGGGGTCGATCGTGCGCGAGGTGTACGACGGCAAGGAGTACGTCGAGGAGCGGCACCGCCACCGCTACGAGGTGAACAACGCCTACCGCGCGGAGCTGGAGAAGAAGGCGGGCATCGTCTTCTCGGGCACCTCCCCGGACGGCAAGCTCGTCGAGTACGTCGAGTACCCGCGCGACGTCCACCCCTATCTGGTGGCCACGCAGGCGCACCCCGAGCTGCGCTCGCGGCCGACCCGCCCGCACCCGCTGTTCGCCGGACTGGTCAAGGCGGCCGTGCAGCGCCAGCAGGGCTGACGGCGGCGGAAGACGTCTCAAGGGCACACCAGTTGTACGGTGACCGGGGTGCGGACCCTCAACGGTTCGCACCCCGGTTTCTTTTCCGCACGTGGAAGGACAGGCATGACGCTCAAGGACACCCCCGAGGAGTGGGAGACCCGGGCCTCGCAGACCCCGTTCACCGGCAACAAGACCTCCGTCCGCACCGACGACGTGGTCATGCCGGACGGCGCGGTGGTGCGGCGCGACTACCAGGTCCACCCCGGCTCGGTGGCCGTCCTCGCGCTCGACGAGCAGGACCGGGTGCTGGTGATCCGCCAGTACCGGCACCCGGTACGGCACAGGCTGTGGGAGATCCCGGCCGGGCTGCTCGACGTGCCGGGCGAGAACCCGCTGCACGCGGCCCAGCGCGAGCTGTACGAGGAGGCGCATGTCAAGGCCGAGTCCTGGCGGGTGCTGACCGACGTGTACCCGACGCCGGGCGGCTGCGACGAGGCCGTGCGCGTCTTCCTCGCCCGGGAGCTGTCGGAGGCCGAGGGCGAGCGCTTCGAGGCCGAGCACGAGGAGATCGACCTGGAGCTGGCCCGGGTGCCGCTGGACGAGCTGGTGCGGGGGGTGCTGGCCGGGGAGCTGCACAACAACTGCCTCGTGGTGGGGGTGCTGTCGCTGGTCGCCGCCCGGCAGGGGGACGGAACGGATGCGCTGCGCCCGGCCCACGCCCCGTGGCCCGCGCGGCCGTTCGAGGCCTGAGGCTGCCACGGGGGCTGCGGGGAACACGGGGGCCGAAGGGGCGGCAGGAGCGGGGAAGCCGGAGGGGCCGGGAGGAGCCGGGAGGCGGAACGGGCCGGGAGGAGCCGGCAGGGGCCGGCAGGAGTCGGGAGGAGCGGGGAAGCCGGAGGGGCCGGGAGGAGCCGGGAGGCGGAACGGGCCGGGAGGAGCCGGCAGGGGCCGGCAGGGGCCGGCAGGAGTCGGGAGGAGCGGGGAAGCCGGAGGGGCCGGGAGGAGCCGCGAGGAGCCGCGAGGAGCCGGGAGGAACCGGGAGGAGCCGGCCGGCGGAAGGGGCCGGCGGCCTGTCGGTCCGACCATCCGCTGATCCGATCGGGGGAGTGTCGTGCCCGCTCCGCCGCGCTCGCCGGGAACGTCGCAGAGCGTGAACTAGGCTCTGGAAGCGCCCGGACCGGAGTCCCGGCGGGCCTGTGGGCGCGGTGGGACGGGAGTGTGGCCCGTGACGGATCAGGCGGTGGAGACGGACGGCTCGCGGGCGTCGGCCCGGGCCCCCGACGACGGCCGGTTCCTCGGCCGGACCAGGGAGCTGAAGAGTCTGCTCGCCGACATCGAGCGGGCCGGCCTGGACACCCTCTCCGGCCGCAAGGCCCCCCGCGCGCGGGTGCTGCTGATCGCCGGCCGGCCCGGGTCGGGGCGCACCGCGCTGGCCGAGCAGTTCGTCCGGCAGGTCGCGGACCGCTACCGGGACGGCGTCCTGCGGGTCCGGCTCAGCGAGCCCGACGGCACCCCGGTCCCCGTCGAGCGCGCCGCGCGCGAACTGCTCGCCGCACTTCAGGTGCCGGCCCCGCCGGGCGCGGCCGGGGACGAGCTGGCGGCCGAACTCCGTGCGGCCCTCGCCGGGCGCCGGGCGCTGCTGCTGTTCGACGACGCCGCGGACGCCGGACAGGTCGACGCGCTGCTGCCGGACTCCCCGGACTGCCTGGTGGTCGCCGTCTCCGGCGGCCCGCTCACCGGGATCTCCGACGTCCGCCCGTGCACCCTGGGCGGCCTGGACACCAAGTCGGCCGTGGAACTGCTGTCCCGGCACACCGGCTCGGTCCGGATCACCGTGGACCCGCGGGCCGCCGAGGGGCTGGTGGAGGAGTGCCAGGCGCAGCCCGCCGCGCTGATGCTGGCCGGCGGCTGGCTCGGGGCCCGGCCCAAGGCCGCCGTCGCCGACCTCGCCAAACAGCTGCGGGCCGAGGGCGACGAGACGGTCACCCCGCTCGCCCGGGTGTTCAGGCTCGCGCACGGCTCCCTGCCCGCCCCCGCCGCCCGGATACTGCGCCTGCTCTGCCTCGCCCCGGCCGGGCTGGTCGACCCGCACACGGCCTCCGCGCTCGCCGGGTGCTCGGTCAGCGCGGCCCGCACCACCCTGGACGACTTCGTCGCCCTGGGGCTGCTGCACTCCGTGGACTCGCCGCTGCCGCAGTACGAGGTGCCCGGCTGCCTGCTGCCGCTGCTGACGGCGCTCGCCGGGACGGAGGTCCGCCCGGCGGAGCTCCGGCTGGCCCGCGCCCGCATGCTGGAGCGGACCGTGCGACTGCTGCAGTCCTGCCGCGCGATCACCGAGACGGACAGCCCGCACGCCCGGGAGAAGCTGCTGGGCATGCCCCGGTCGCTGCGCTTCCCCAGCCCCCGCGCGGCCGCCGAGTGGCTGCGCATCCGGCGGCCGGCCCTGCTGGCCTCCGCCCGGCTCGCGGTCGCCGACGGCGAGCTGGACACTCTCGCCCGCCGGCTGATGTCCCAGCTGGTCAGGGCCATGGTCGCGCACTTCGGCACCCAGGCCGCCGCGGCCGACCTGTACGGAGTGCACGGGCTGGTGCTGGACGTGGCCGAGCGCCGCCGCCTGCCGCGGGAGAAGGCCGCGGCCCTGCTGAACCTGGCCGACCTGGACGCCCGTACCGGCCGTACCGGCGAGGCGCTGGCGCGCTACCGGGCCGCGCTGGACGCCGGACGGGAGGCGGAGGACCCGTACGCCACCGGTCGCGCGATGGAGTCCGTCGGCGGCGCCCATCTGGAGCTCGGGGACTACGACCGGGCCGCCGACTGGTTCGGCCGTGCGCTGGCCCAGCGGCTGGCCCGCGACGAGCGCGCCGACGCCGCCAGGCTGTACGGACGTATCGCCACCGCGCACACCTACGCGGGCCGCTACGGGGAGGCACTGCGCGGCTGGCGGGCGGCGGCCGCCGGGCACCGCAGGGAGGGCGATGTCGCCGCCCACGCCCGTGCGTTGAGCGAGCTGGCGCGGGTCCAGGAGTACGCCGGCCGGCCCGAGGAGTGCCTGCGCACCTGCCAGGAGGCGGTGGAGTGGGCGCGGCAGGCGCAGGACGTGCGGCTGCAGGCGGCGCTCCAGCTGAGGATGGCCGACACCCTGGAGCACCTGGGGGACGCGGCGGCCGCGCGGCTGCACCGCGGCACGGCCGAGCGCATGCTGGGGGAGGAACCCCGGCAGGGCGGCGCAGGGGAGCAGACCCCGGAATCACAACGCTAACGCCTGCGAAATCCGCAGTACATCCGGTGAAGATTGATGCAATGAAAGGCTAGACAGCGGGAACACCTTCATTAGACTGGCTCTGCCGCACGTTCTCCTGCGGTGTCTCCTGGTGTGCCCCCGGGTACCCGGGTATGTCGTGCAATCTCCCCCTCTGAGCCAAGGACCGTGATCGACGTGAAGGTCGGCATCCCCCGCGAGGTCAAGAACAACGAGTTCCGGGTGGCCATCACCCCGGCCGGTGTGCACGAGCTGGTGCGCCACGGCCACCAGGTCGTCATCGAGCGAGGTGCCGGTCTCGGCTCGTCGATCCCCGACGAGGAGTACGTCGCCGCCGGCGCCGGGATCCTGGAGACGGCCGACGAGGTCTGGGCCACCGCCGACCTGCTGCTGAAGGTCAAGGAGCCCATCGCCGAGGAGTACCACCGCCTCCGCAAGGACCAGACCCTCTTCACCTACCTGCACCTGGCCGCCTCCAAGGAGTGCACGGACGCCCTGCTGGAGTCCGGCACCACGGCCATCGCCTACGAGACCGTCGAGCTGCCCAGCCGCGCGCTGCCGCTGCTCGCCCCGATGTCCGAGGTCGCCGGCCGGCTCGCCCCGCAGGTCGGCGCGTACCACCTGATGCGCTCCGCCGGCGGCCGCGGCGTGCTGCCCGGCGGCGTCCCGGGTGTCGTCCCGGCCAAGGCCGTCGTCATCGGCGGCGGCGTCTCCGGCTGGAACGCCGCGCAGATCGCCATCGGCATGGGCTTCGACGTGACCCTGCTGGACCGCGACATCAACAAGCTCCGCGAGGCCGACAAGATCTTCGGCACGAAGGTCAAGGCCGTCATGTCCAACGCCTTCGAGCTGGAGAAGGCCGTCCTGGAGGCGGACCTCGTCATCGGCGCCGTCCTCATCCCGGGCGCCAAGGCGCCGAAGCTGGTCACCAACGAGCTGGTCGCCCGGATGAAGCCCGGAAGTGTCCTTGTCGACATCGCGATCGACCAGGGCGGCTGCTTCGAGGACTCGCGCCCGACGACCCACGCCGAACCGACCTTCCCGGTCCACGACTCGGTCTTCTACTGCGTCGCCAACATGCCCGGTGCGGTGCCCAACACCTCCACCTACGCGCTGACCAACGCCACGCTCCCGTACATCGTCTCGCTGGCGAACAACGGCTGGGTGGAGGCGCTGCGCCGCGACGCCTCGCTGGCCAAGGGCCTCAACACCCATGACGGCAAGGTCGTTTACCGGGAGGTCGCCGAGGCCCACGGCCTGGAGCACGTCGAGCTGGAGACCCTGCTCGGCTGACCGGTTGACTGCCCGAGGGCTGCCCGGGGGCTGACGGCGGAGCGGCCCGGAGCGCCGAGTCACCGCTGGGGAAAAGGCGATTCGTCAACACAGGTCGTCAACAGCGCACATCCGGCCGGACCTTGCCCGACAAGGTCCGGCCGGATGTGTGTATGGTCACTTTGCGCCTCTAGGTCAACTCGCCTCGAAGGTACCCCTTGAACCGATTCGCACACCGGTGAAACCTGCCGTGCGACGGCCGTACGCCCTTGACAGAGGGGTGTTTCCTCGCCGACACATCCTGCCGGGTCCGGCGGATTGTGTTGCTGCGGACCGCCGACACGCCATAGAGTCGCCAACCGTCGGCATGGTGCCACGCTGACCTTGTCTAGAAGTTTCCTGGTCACCAAGGAGGTAAGACGACTTGTGAACGAGTCGACATTTTCTCCCGGGGGTGGTCAACCAGGAATGCCCGCGCGGGCCCAGGGTTCCGCGGGGATCGAGGCCGTCGGCTCCGTCGCTGTCCGCACCTTCGCAGCCCACCAGAGCCAGATCAGCCCCCACACGGCTCTGTCAGCACACCAGAGCATGGATGGCCATCACGTGAACGCCATGGCCGGCGACGGAAGTGGCGAGCCCCACAACCACTTCGCCGACTACGACGAACTGCCCGAGGGGCACTTCTACGACCCCGACGCCGAGTACGAGCCGGACCCGGAGTACGCCGCCACGCTCGCGCCCGACGCCGCGCGTCAGCGCCGCGAGCGCGTCGGCCCGACCGGGCGTCCGCTGCCGTACTTCCCGATCCCGGGGCCGCTGACCGACCACGGACCCGCGAAGATCATCGCGATGTGCAACCAGAAGGGCGGCGTCGGCAAGACCACGTCGACCATCAACCTGGGCGCCGCGCTCGCGGAGTACGGCCGGCGGGTGCTGCTCGTCGACTTCGACCCGCAGGGTGCGCTGTCGGTGGGACTCGGCGTCAACCCGATGGAGCTCGACCTCACCGTCTACAACCTGCTCATGGAGCGGGGCATGTCCGCCGACGAGGTCCTGCTCAAGACCGCGGTCCCGAACATGGACCTGCTGCCGAGCAACATCGACCTCTCGGCCGCCGAGGTGCAACTGGTCTCCGAGGTGGCCCGCGAGTCCACGCTGCAGCGCGCGCTGAAGCCGCTGATGGATGACTACGACTACATCGTGATCGACTGCCAGCCCTCGCTCGGCCTGCTCACGGTCAACGCGCTGACCGCGGCGCACAAGGTGATCGTCCCCCTGGAGTGCGAGTTCTTCGCCCTCCGCGGCGTCGCGCTGCTCACCGAGACCATCGAGAAGGTCCAGGAGCGGCTCAACCCGGAGCTGGAGCTCGACGGGATCCTCGCCACGATGTACGACTCGCGCACCGTGCACAGCCGTGAGGTGCTCGCGCGGGTCGTCGAGGCGTTCGACGACCACGTGTACCACACGGTCATCGGGCGCACGGTCCGCTTCCCGGAGACCACGGTCGCCGGTGAGCCGATCACCACCTACGCCTCCAACTCCGTCGGTGCCGCCGCCTACCGCCAGCTCGCCAGGGAGGTGCTCGCCCGGTGTCACGCCGAGTGAGTCTGCCGGGGGCCGACGAACTCTTCCGTACGACAGGGGGCATGGCGCTGCAGCCGTCCACCCCGCGGCGCCAGGCGGGTGGTGAGGCCCGGGTGCCCGGGCCGGCCGGAGAGGGCGACGCCGCGGCAGCCGCGGCCTCCTCCCCTTCCGTCTCCTCCACCGCCGAGGACGCGCCGCAGGCGGTGCCCGTGCAGTCCGGTGACGGGGACGGGGCGGAGCACGCCGCGGCCGACGCGGACGCCGGGGAGTCCCGCAGCCGTGGGCCCGCGCGGCGGCAGGCGGCCGGGCCGCAGGAAGGTTCTGCCGCAGCGAACGCCGCGAACCCCGCGAACCCCGCGAACGCCGCGAACACTGCCGCTCCGCGCAAGCGGGGGCGGTCCGCCGCGCGTCGGCCCAGTGGGCGGGAGCGGCACGACGAGAAGATCACCGTGTACGTGTCCGCCGAGGAGCTGATGGACCTCGAGCACGCGCGGCTGGTGCTGCGCGGGGAGCACGGGCTGGCGGTGGACCGCGGGCGGATCGTGCGGGAGGCGGTCGCCGTCGTGCTGGCGGATCTGGAGACCCGGGGCGACGCGAGCATTCTCGTCCGGCGGTTGCGGGGGCGCTGAGCGCTGAGCGCTCCGCCGATGGTGCCTGGATCCAGCGTGGGCCCGCCGGCCCGGCCTGGTGGCGTGTGGTCCTGGCGCGGCCGGTGGATCGTCTGCGGGGGTGTCGTGGCTGGTCGCGCGGTTCCCCGCGCCCCTGGGGGTGATGGTTGTGTCGGGTGGTCCTGCGTGGCTCCGGGCGGGGTGTCCCCTGCCGTGCCGGGGCGGTGGCGGGGGGTAGCCTGCGGGGGCTATGACCTCGCCGACCTCGTCCGACCTGCCCCGTGGTGCCGGAGCCCCGGCCGGCGGGCGTCGGCGTGCGCTGGGCCGGGGGCCGTCCGGCAAGGAGGGGCCGCCGCCTGAGACCGTCCCGCCGCCGTCCGTGACCGCCTCGTCGCCGTCCGACGCCGTCGTGCCGCCCTCCGACGCCGTCCCGTCGACGCCCGGCACCGTCCCGCCGCGCTCCGCCACCGTCGAGCAGTCGTCGGCCTCCGTCGAGCCGGAGACCGCGCCGGAGACCGAGCCGGAGACCGAGCCGGAGGCCGCGCCGGAGGCCGGGACGGAGGCCGGGACGGAGACCGCGCCGGAGGCAGATGCCGAGGCCTCGGCGGGCGAGGGTGTCTTCACCGTGCGGCTGGCCAACTTCGAGGGGCCGTTCGACCTGCTGCTGCAGCTGATCTCCCGGCACAAGCTGGACGTCACCGAAGTGGCCCTGTCGAAGGTCACCGACGAGTTCATGGCGCACATCCGGGCCATGGGATCCGACTGGGACCTCGACCGGACGACCGAGTTCCTCGTCGTCGCGGCCACACTGCTCGATCTGAAGGCCGCCCGCCTGCTGCCCGCCGCCGAGGTAGAGGACGAGGCCGACCTGGCGCTGCTGGAGGCGCGGGACCTGCTGTTCGCGCGGCTGCTCCAGTACCGGGCCTACAAGCAGATCGCGGAGATCTTCCACCGGCGGCTGGAGGACGAGGCCCTGCGCCACCCCCGTACGGTGGGGCTGGAGCCTCAGCTGGCCGACCTGCTGCCCGAGGTCGTCATCAGCATCGGCCCCGAGGGCTTCGCGCGGCTCGCCGTGAAGGCGATGCAGCCCAGGCCCCGGCCGCAGGTCTACGTCGAGCACATCCACGCCCCGCTGGTCAGCGTGCAGGAGCAGGCCGGCATCGTCGTGGCGCGGCTCCGGGAGCTGGGAGAGGCCAGCTTCCGGACCCTCGTGGACGACGCCGGGGGCACGCTGACGGTCGTGGCGAGGTTCCTGGCACTGCTGGAGCTGTACCGGGAGAAGGCCGTGGCGCTGGAGCAGGAGACGGCTCTCGGCGAGCTGCTGGTGCGGTGGACCGGCGGCGACGGGGACGGGGCACCGCGGGTGACCGACGAGTTCGACCGGCCGCCCGAGCGGCCCGAGGAGGAGAGGCAGCCGTGAGCGAATCCAGCACCGAGGCCCCTGCCGGGCAGCCCGGCGTGGCCGGGCTCGACCTCAGGCCCGCCCTGGAGGCCGTCCTCATGGTCGTGGACGAGCCCGCGACCGAGGAGCGCCTCGCGAAGATCCTCGAACGGCCGCGGCGGCAGATCGCGGACGCGCTGCGCTCGCTCGCCGAGGAGTACGCCGCGCAGGGCCGCGGTTTCGAGCTGCGCTTCGTGGCCGGCGGGTGGCGGTTCTTCACCCGCGCCGCGTACGCCCCGGCCGTGGAACGGCTCGTCCTGGACGGGCAGACCGCCCGGCTCACCCAGGCGGCGCTGGAGACCCTGGCCGTCGTCGCGTACCGCCAGCCGGTCAGCCGCAGCCGGGTCTCCGCCGTGCGCGGGGTCAACTGCGACGGCGTGATGCGCACCCTCCTGCAGCGGGGTCTGGTCGAGGAGGCGGGCACGGAACCCGAAACAGGTGCGATCCTGTACGTGACGACGCACTACTTCCTGGAGCGGATGGGCCTGCGCGGTCTGGACGAGCTCCCGGAGCTCGCGCCTTTCCTCCCCGAGGCGGAGGCGATCGAGGCCGAGACCCAGGAGGGGGTGCCGTCGTCCGACCCGGACGCTCCCGACGAGGGCCCGGGCGCAGACGACGGACACACGACGACGACGGACATTTGATGCGAAGCAGCGGCAGCGGCAGGAACGGCGGGCGCGGCAATCACCGCGGTGCCGGCAACAACAGGGACGAGCGCCAGGGGCAGGGCCGCCCCCGCAAGCCCCGCCCCGAGGAGCGCCGCTACGACGTCGGCCCCGGCGCCACCCAGGACGGCCCCAGGTCCGGCCGCGGCGGCTCCGCCCGTGGCGGCGCCAAGGGCGGCCCCAAGCAGGGCGCCCAGGGCACCGGGCGCGGCCGTACGGTGCCCGGTCGCTCGCGCGAGTACGAGGCGCGGGCCGAGGAGCGCAACCGCGAGCGGTACGCGGACCGCAAGGACGTGCGGACGCCGAAGACGTTCCCCGGCGCCGAGCAGGAGGGTGAGCGGCTGCAGAAGGTCCTCGCGCGCGCCGGCTACGGCTCCAGGCGGGCCTGCGAGGAGCTGATCGACGAGGCCCGGGTCGAGGTCAACGGGCAGATCGTGACCGAGCAGGGCCTGCGGGTCGACCCCGAGAAGGACGAGATCAAGGTCGACGGACTGACCGTCGCCACGCAGTCCTACCAGTTCTTCTCGCTGAACAAGCCCGCCGGGGTGGTCTCCACGATGGAGGACCCCGAGGGCCGCCAGTGCCTCGGCGACTACGTCACGAACCGCGAGACGCGGCTCTTCCACGTGGGCCGGCTCGACACCGAGACCGAGGGCGTCATCCTGCTCACCAACCACGGCGAGCTGGCCCACCGCCTGACCCACCCGAAGTACGGCGTGAAGAAGACCTACCTCGCCGCGATCGTCGGCCCCATCCCGCGCGACCTGGGCAAGCGCCTGAAGGACGGCATCCAGCTGGAGGACGGGTACGCGCGCGCCGACCACTTCCGGGTGGTGGAGCAGACCGGCAAGAACTACCTCGTCGAGGTCACCCTGCACGAGGGCCGCAAGCACATCGTGCGCCGCATGCTCGCCGAGGCCGGCTTCCCGGTGGACAAGCTCGTGCGCACCGCCTTCGGTCCGATCACCCTCGGCGACCAGAAGTCGGGCTGGCTGCGCCGTCTGTCGAACACCGAGGTCGGCATGCTGATGAAGGAAGTCGACCTCTAGGGCGTGTTTCGAAAGTCCCGCCTGCCTGGCGGCGTCTGGCACGCACGCTCGCCGCGTTGTCGGGCTCGCCCCGATACATCCAGTATCGGGGCGCCCCTCCGCCTTGCGATCGCACGCACCAGACGCCGCCAGACCTGCCCTTCGGGCAGACGACGCTACTTTCGAAACACGCCCTAGAACCCGAGCAGGACCTGGCCGGGGTCCGCGACGGCTCCCCCAGAGTCTCACAGGGGCCTCGGAAGGGGCCTCGGAAGGGGCCTCGGAAGGGGCCTCGCAGGGCTCTCGCGAGGGCCTTCGGGGGCCGCTTGTGTCCGCACCCCACCCCCTTTATAGTCGGGATGACTATAAAGGGGGTGGGGTCATGCACAGCCACGGTCAGGGGTCCGCCGACGACCGGCCGTCCGGATGCGACGAGCACGCCTACGACAAGCACGCCTACGAACCCTTCGCCGTCACGGTGGACCTCGCGGTGCTCACCATCCGCTCCGGCGCCCTGCACGTGCTGCTCGTGGAGCGTGGCCGGGCACCCTTCGCGGGCCGCCGGGCGCTGCCCGGCGGGTTCGTGCTGCCGCACGAGTCCGCGGAGACCGCGGCCCGGCGCGAGCTCGCCGAGGAGACCGGTCTCGCGGACGTCTCCGGACTGCGCCTGGAGCAGCTGCGCACCTACAGCGAACCCGGCCGCGACCCCCGGATGCGGGTCGTCTCGGTCGCCTTCACCGCCCTGTTGCCGGACGCTCCCGAGGCCCGCGGCGGCGGCGACGCGGCGCGGGCGCTGTGGCTGTCCTGCACGGCCGCCGGTCCCCTCGCCTTCGACCACGACCGCATCTTGGCCGACGCCCGCGACCGGATCGGCGCCCAACTGGAGCACACCCCGGCGGCGACCGCGTTCTGCCCGCCCGAGTTCACCCTCGGCGAGCTCCAGCAGGTCTACGAGACGGTCTGGGACACCGCCCTGGACCGGCCCAACTTCCGCCGCAAGGTGCTGGCCGCCCCCGGCTTCGTCGCACCGGTCCCGGGCGCGGCCCGGCTCACCGGCGGCCGCGGCAAACCGGCCGCCCTGTACCGCCCCGGCCCCGCCACCACGCTGCACCCGCCCCTGCTCCGACCGTCCCGGGAAGGACGCCCCGCATGACCGTGAGGAAGACCGCCGCCACCGGAACGCTGCTCGGCCTCGCCCTCGGAGACGCGCTCGGTTTCCCGACCGAGTTCAACGACGTGCCGTCGATCCTCGCCAAGTGCGGGCCGTGGCGGGAGATGGAACTGCCCACGCCCGCGTACGTCACCGACGACACCCAGATGACCCTGGCCCTCGCCCGCGGCCTGCGCACCGCCGTGGACGGGGGGCTGCTGACCCCCGAGCGGCTGGAGCGGCCCGTCCGCGCGGAGTTCGTGGACTGGTACCGGTCGCCGGACAACAACCGCGCCCCCGGCCGCACCTGCCTCGTCGCCTGCGACCTGCTCACGACGGAGGGCCGGGCGTGGCAGGACGCGAGCCGGATCCACTCCAAGGGCTGCGGCGCCGACATGAGGGTCGCACCGGTCGGGCTCGTCCCCGGGCTGAGCGACGAACAGCGCTCGGGCGCCGCCCAGCTGCAGGCCGCCCTCACCCACGGGCACCCCACCGCGCTCGCCGCGTCCGACCTCACCGCGCACGCCGTACGGCTGCTCGCGCAGGGCGCCGAGCCGACCGGCCTGGTCGGGCTGCTCCGCTCGTACGCCGTGGAGCACCGCACCCACTACCACCACACCTGGCTCGGAGACCTGTGGACCCGCGCCCAGGACCCCGACCCCGGGCACTTCATCGCGCGCGGCTGGGACGAGTGCCTCGCCGCCCTGGACCGGCTGCGGACGGCTCTGCGCGACCCGTCACCGGAGACCGACCCGTGCCTGGCCACCGGAGCGGGCTGGATCGCCGAGGAGGCGCTGACGACCGGGCTGCTGTGCTTCCTGCTCTTCGTCGACCAACCGCTCACCGCGCTGCGCCGGGCCGCCTGCACCTCCGGCGACTCCGACTCCATCGCCTGCCTGACCGGCGCCTTCGCGGGCGCCCACCTGGGTGCCGGGGCCTGGCCCGCCGGCTGGGCGGACCGCGTGGAGCACCGTGAGGAGCTCGCCGCGCTGGGCGCCCGGTGGGACGGGTGACCTCGCGAACGCGTCTCGTCACGCTCGAGACGCACGCCCTCCCCGCACGGGCTGACTACGCTGGTCAGGCGCAGCCGAAGAGACGGAAGACCGACCCAGACCAGCGAGGAGCAGCATCGTGGCGGTACGAGCGGTCCGTGGTGCCGTGCAACTGGAACAGGACGAGGCCGGTCACATGGAGGAGCAGGTGAGGGCACTGCTCACCGCCGTCCTGGACCGCAACAGCCTGACCGTCGAGGACCTGATCAGTGTCTGGTTCACGGCGACGCCCGACGTGCACAGCGGCTTCCCCGCCGCGGCCGCACGCAAGCTGGGCATCGTCGACGTGCCCCTGATCTGCGCCCAGGAACTGGACATCGAAGGGGCCCTGCCCCGCGTCGTACGGATCCTCGCCCACATCGAATCCGACCGGCCGCGCTCCGACATCGCGCACGTGTACCTCGGCGCGGCCGCCGCATTGCGTAAGGACATCCCCCAGTGAGGACCGCACTCGTCATAGGAACCGGGCTCATCGGCACCTCGGTCGCCCTGGCCCTCGCCCAGCGGGGTGTCACCGTGCATCTCGCCGACCACGACCCGGAGCAGGCCCGCACCGCCGCCGCACTGGGCGCCGGGACCGACGAGCGGCCCGACGGGCCGGTCGACCTCGCGGTCGTCGCCGCGCCGCCCGCCCACGTCGCCGGCGTGCTCGCCGACGCGATCCGGCGGGACCTGGCCCGCGGCTATCTCGACGTGGCCAGCGTCAAGGGCGGCCCGCGCCGGGAGCTGGAGGAGCGGGGCCTGGACCTGACCCGGTACCTCGGTACCCATCCCATGTCGGGCCGGGAGAAGTCGGGGCCGCTGGCCGCGACCGGAGACCTGTTCGAGGGCCGGCCCTGGGTGCTCACGCCCACCCGGGAGACCGACACCGAGGTCCTCAACCTCGCCCTGGAGATGGTGTCGCACTGCCGTGCCGTCCCGGTCCTCATGGACGCCGACGCCCACGACCGCGCGGTCGCCCTCGTGTCGCACATGCCGCACCTGGTGTCCAGCATGGTCGCCGCGCGCCTGCAGAACGCCGAGGAGGCGGCCGTACGCCTGTGCGGGCAGGGCATCCGCGACGTGACCCGGATCGCCGGCTCCGACCCCGGCATGTGGGTCGACATCCTCTCCGCCAACCCCGGGCCGGTCGCCGACCTCCTCGCCGACCTCTCCTCGGACCTCGGGGAGACCGTCCGTGCGCTGCGCGCCCTGGAGTCCTCCGACGACGCCAAGCGGCGCGAGGGCGCCGCCGGGGTGGAGGACGTGCTGCGGCGCGGCCGGGCCGGTCAGGTCCGCGTCCCCGGCAAGCACGGTGCCGCGCCGCGGGTCTACGAGACCGTGGTCGTGCTCATCGACGACCAGCCCGGACAGCTGGCGCGGATCTTCGCCGACGCCGGGCGCGCCGGGATCAACATCGAGGACGTGCGCATCGAGCACGCCACCGGGCAGCAGTCGGGCCTGGTGCAGCTCATGGTCGAACCCAAGTCCGCGCCGCCGCTGACCGAGGCCCTGCGGGAGCGGGGCTGGTCGATCCGGCAGTGAGACCCGCCGCCGGGGGAGGCGCACGGTGGCGGGGTGCCTCCCCCGGCAAAGCGGCGCCGGCGGCGCGCCGGCGTTCGGCCCCCAGGACGCTTCGGCGGTGTGCCCGAGCGGCGGTGCGCGCCCGAGCGGTGGTGCGCCCGAGACGCGCGTCCGGCGGGCCGTGTGCCCGGATCACGGCGACAGCCCGGCGGACCGGCTCCGGTGACCGGCCCGGTCCCGGGCCCCGGCCGTCCTCCGGTACCGGTCCCCCGGGTGGTGCCGGCCCCCTCGCTGGCGCCCGGACCCCCGGCGGCCGCGGCGGTCCGGGGGGCCTCGGAGGGCGGCCCCGGTCCGGTGACGCCCACCCCGGCCGGCCCGCTCCCGGGGCGGCGGAGCCTCCGGTCGTGAGGGGTGCTCCCCGGGGCCGGTAACCTTGTGCGAGGGCGTCTGGGAACCGGTCCGGCACCTGCCCGCCGGCCGCGAGGAGCCCGGCAGGCGGGGCCACGGGCCCCGGCGTCCCGCCCCCACCTGCCAGCAACAGCGCACCAGGAAGGTGTCCCTCCGTGGAAAACGGCGCCGCCCAGCCCGTGATCGTCGCCATCGACGGTCCCTCCGGCACGGGCAAGTCGAGCACGTCCAAGGCCGTGGCCGCCCAGCTCGGCCTGAGCTACCTGGACACCGGCGCCCAGTACCGGGCGATCACCTGGTGGATGGTGACCAACGGGATCGACATCGACGACCCGACCGCCGTCGCCGCGGTCGCGGGCAAGCCGGAGATCGTCTCCGGCACCGACCCGGCCGCCCCGGCGATCAGCGTGGACGGCACGGACGTCGCCGGGCCCATCCGCACCCAGGAGGTCACCTCCGCGGTCAGCGCGGTCAGCGCGGTGCCCGAGGTGCGGTCCAGGATCACCGAGCTCCAGCGGTCCATCGCGGCCGACGCGGAGCGCGGCATCGTGGTCGAGGGCCGGGACATCGGCACCACCGTGCTGCCCGACGCCGACCTGAAGATCTTCCTCACCGCCTCCCCGGAGGCCCGTGCGGCCCGCCGCAGCGGTGAGCTCAAGGGCGTCGACGTGCACACCACCCGCACGGCGCTGCTCCGGCGCGACGCCGCCGACTCCAGCCGCAAGACCTCGCCGCTGGCCAAGGCCGACGACGCGGTCGAGGTGGACACCACCGATCTCACGCTGGCACAGGTCATCGAGTGCGTCGTCACCCTCGTCGAGGAGAAGCGGGCGGCGAGGTGAGCGTTCCGTCCCTCAGAGGCGCAGACGCCGGACGGCGCCTGGGCTTCGGCCTGATGCACGGTCTGTGGAAGCCGCGCGTGCTGGGCGCCTGGAGGGTGCCCGCCACCGGGCCGGTGATCCTCGCCGTCAACCACAGCCACAACATCGACGGCCCGGTCGTCATGGGCGTGTCCCCGCGCCCCGTGCACTTCCTGATCAAGAAGGAGGCCTTCGTCGGCCCCCTGGGCACGTTCCTGACCGGCATCGGCCAGGTGGAGGTGGACCGCACGGCGGCCGACCGGACGGCCATCACACGGGCACTGGGCGTGCTGGACGCCGGCGGCGTCCTCGGGATCTTCCCGGAGGGCACCCGGGGCGAGGGCGACTTCGCCGCGCTGCGCGCGGGGCTCGCCTACTTCGCGGTGCGCTCCGGCGCCCCCGTCGTCCCGGTCGCGGTCCTGGGCACGACCGGGCGCGGCGGGCGGCTGGTGTCGGCGCTGCCGCCGCTGCGCAGCCGGATCGACGTCGTCTTCGGCGAGCCCTTCTCCGCCGACGACGGCAGCGGCCGCCGCACCCGCAGGGCGCTGGACGAGGCGACCGAGCGGATCCGCAAGCAGCTCACCGAGCACCTGGCGGGCGCCCGGCGGCTCACCGGGCGCTGAGCGACGGAAAACGCCGGGCGCCCCACCGGGCGCTGGGCGACACTGAGTAGTGGATCACCCTTGCCGGGAGGCCCACCGATCACCACGATGAACGAGGTACGGACTTCATGAACGACCACATCCAGCCCGATGGCTCGGCCGAGCACGAGTACGACCACGGGGCGCTCGGCGACGCCGAGTACGCGGAGTTCATGGAGCTCGCCGTGGAAGAGGGCTTCGACGTCGAGGACGTCGAGGGCGCCATCGACGAGGCCGGCCACGGCCCGCTGCCGGTGCTCGCCGTCGTCGGCCGCCCCAACGTCGGCAAGTCGACCCTGGTGAACCGGATCATCGGCCGCCGCGAGGCCGTCGTCGAGGACCGGCCGGGCGTCACCCGGGACCGGGTCACGTACGAGGCCGAGTGGGCGGGCCGCCGCTTCAAGGTCGTCGACACCGGCGGCTGGGAGCAGGATGTCGCCGGCATCGACGCCTCCGTGGCCGCGCAGGCCGAGTTCGCGATCGACGCGGCCGACGCCGTCGTGTTCGTGGTGGACGCCAAGGTCGGCGCCACCGACACCGACGCGGCGGTGGTACGGCTGCTGCGCAAGGCCGGCAAGCCCGTGGTGCTCTGCGCCAACAAGGTCGACGGCCCGAGCGGTGAGGCGGACGCCGCCTACCTGTGGTCGCTGGGCCTGGGCGAGCCGCACCCGGTGTCGGCGCTGCACGGCCGGGGGACCGGCGACATGCTGGACGCCGTCCTGGAGGCGCTGCCCGAGGCGCCGGAGCAGAGCTTCGGCGGCGCCGGGATCGGCGGCCCGCGCCGCATCGCGCTGATCGGGCGTCCGAACGTCGGCAAGTCCTCGCTGCTGAACAAGGTGGCGGGCGAGGAGCGCGTCGTCGTCAACGAACTCGCCGGCACCACCCGCGACCCGGTCGACGAGCTGATCGAACTGGGCGGCACGACCTGGAAGTTCGTCGACACCGCCGGTATCCGCAAGCGCGTCCACCTCCAGCAGGGCGCCGACTACTACGCCTCGCTGCGCACCGCGGCCGCGGTGGAGAAGGCGGAGGTCGCGGTCATCCTGATCGACGCCTCCGAGAACATCTCCGTACAGGACCAGCGCATCGTGACGATGGCGGTGGAGGCCGGGCGCGCCGTGGTGGTGGCCTTCAACAAGTGGGACACCCTCGACGAGGAGCGCCGCTACTACCTGGAGCGGGAGATCGAGACCGAACTCGGCCAGGTCGCCTGGGCACCCCGGGTGAACGTCTCGGCGCGCACCGGCCGCCACATGGAGAAGCTGGTGCCGGCGATCGAGACGGCCCTAGCGGGCTGGGAGACGCGGGTCCCGACCGGGAGGCTGAACGCCTTCCTGGGGGAACTGGTCGCGGCGCACCCGCACCCGGTCCGGGGCGGCAAGCAGCCGCGCATCCTCTTCGGCACCCAGGCCGGCACCAGGCCGCCGCGGTTCGTGCTGTTCGCCTCCGGTTTCATCGAGGCGGGCTACCGGCGCTTCATCGAACGCCGGCTGCGCGAGGAGTTCGGCTTCGAGGGCACCCCGATCCACCTCTCGGTGCGGGTCCGCGAGAAGCGCGGCGCGAAGAGGAAGTAGCCGGCCGCAGAGGACGGGACACGGGCACGTCCGGGCGTCGCGCGCCCGGCCCGGCGGGTCAGATGCCGCGGACGGCGGGCGGCAGTGCGGCCGGAACGTGGGTCATGGTGCCGTGCTGGCCGAACTGGCCGACGCGCTGCCACTGGGACTGCTGTCCGATCCCGTGCCGCGCGCTGTTCGCGCCCGCGCTGTAGGCGCTGTACGAGCTGCTGAACGACCCGGACGGACGGCTGCCGAAGGCACTGAAGCCGAGCTCCTCCTCGCCGCTGCGGTCACCCGGCAGCGAGCGGAACGTCTTCACGTACTCGGCGTAGAGCGCGTCGTAGATGGGGGTGGCCGAGGGGCCGCCGTCGGTCGCCGCTCGTGCGGACGGGATCGGCGGGGGAACCTGGCGGCGGGGGACCTCGTATGCGTGCACGCATGTCCAAACGACCGGGCACCGAAAGAGATGCGGTGCCCGGTCGCGTGCGCCGGCGTGCGCGCCGCGGGTCGGCCGGTGCGCGCCCCGGTCTGCGGACCACGCGAGGACCGGGCCACGAGTCCGGCCGGGCGGGGCGGAGGACCGGGCGAAGGGGGGGAGAGGGGGGAGGAGAGAGAGGGGAGAGAGGGGAGAGAGGGGGGAAAGGGGGGAAAGGGGGGAAAGGGCGGGGATCGGCGGCCGCCGCGGCTCGCGTGATCCGCGTGATCCGTGTGATTCGTGCGGACCGGCGGTCAGGTGCCGGCCAGCGGCAGGGCCGCACCGACCAGCTTGCCGCCCGCCGCGGCCTTGTCCAGCGCGTCGCGCAGCAGGTCCTCGCGCGGCTGGCGGCCGATCGACCCGGCCGGCGCGGCGAACATCAGCACCTGCTGGTGCTTGTTGGCGGCGGTCCGCCAGCCGTCGGTGACCTGCAGCGGCTGGTGCGCCTGCCACCAGGCCACCGGCTGGCCGCCGTTCGGGCCCGGCTGCAGCACCGCGTGCAGCTGCCCCATGGCCAGCAGCACCGACCAGCCGTGCTGCACGGGGGGTGCCGCGGACAGCTCGGTGACCGGCATGAAGCCCTGCTCGATGAGGAGCGGAAGGAAGTCGTCGCCGGCCGTGGTGGAGCCGGGCCGCACCACCGGCCCGGTCGGCTCGACGACGAGCGCGGGGTGCAGTTCTCCGGCGATCAGCATGAGCCCGCTGGTCACCCCGAGCACCGCCTGCTCCGGCACGGACTTCTGGGGCTCCAGGTCGGCCGCGTCGCCGTTGATCGAGCGCACGGCCCCGCGCAGCTGCTCCTCGGTGACCTGGACGACCTGCGAGGGCAGGCAGCCGGAGTGGGCGAAGGCCAGCACGGCCGTCTCCTCCCCGACGAACAGGACGGTGCTGGTGGGCTCCTGCGCGGAGTCGCCCGGGGTGCGGCAGGACGTGCAGTCGTAGCTGCCGGGGGCGTTGTCTCCGGCGAGCAGCCGGTCTGCTTCTTCGTCGCCGATCTCGGCGCGTACCTCGTCACTGAGGTCGAGCATGCGCGGCACGGGTGGCTCCCTGGGGATGCTGGGTCTGGCGAGGCCGGGCGGCCTCCTGGAGATGACAACGGGCCGGCCGCGGCGGTGGTCACGCTGCACGACGAACGGAATCGGACCGTCCGCCCGGCGCGGCCGCCTCCGTGCGGGAACCCGGTCACACCCGGTCACACTCCGTCAAGCAGGCGCACCCGCACCGCACTTGTCCCGGCGCGAGGGAACACAGGCGATCACAGCACAGGGCCGACACGGTCGGAACCGGAACGCGGCGGACGAGGTCGCCCGCCGGCCCGCGACGCCTCGGGCGGGCCCGAACCGGTCCGGCGCGAAACGCGGTCGGCGATCCGCCCACCGCGACGGGCCCCGCCCCGGTCCGCCCGCCGGAAGGGACCCGCCCGGATCCGGGCGAGGCCGGGAGCCGGTGCCCGTACCGGCGGCCGGCGCCGGCACCGGTGGGGTCCGCCGGAGGGCGACGCCTCACCGCTCCCACTCCGCCGCCTCCCCGCCGAACACCACCGCGCCCCGGCGCAGGACGTACACGACGCCGGGCCCGCCGCGCAGCGCCGCCGGCAGCCGCTGCTCGGCGACGACCACGCACGCGTCCAGCCCCGCCAGCAGCTCGTAGGTGCGGGCCGCGGCCGGCGGCGACATGCCCTGCGCGGGCTCGTCGGCCAGCACCACGCGCGCCCCGGAGCACAACGCGCCCGCCAGGGCCAGCATCCGCTGCTCCCCGCCCGACAGGGTGCCCGCCCGGCGGGCCAGCAGCGGGGCGAGCTGCGGATAGGCCGCAAGGGCCGGCTCGTACCCGGCGGCGGTGGTCAGCTCCAGGTTCTCGCGGACCGTCAGGGAGCCGAACACGGCCTGCCGCTCGGGCACCAGGCGCAGCCCGCGGCGCGCCCGGCGGTACGCGGTCAGCGCCGTGACGTCCTCGCCGTCCCAGACGACCGACCCGCCGGACAGCGGCACGGTCCCGGCGAGCGCCCGAAGCACCGTGGAGCGGCCGGAGCCGTTGCGGCCCAGGAGCACCGTCAGGCCGGGGGAGGGCGCGGCGAGGGTGACGTCGTGCAGGGCTTCGAGGGGGCCGTAGCGCACGCGCGCGTGCCGCAGCGACAGGGTCATCCGCCGGCCTCCGCCGCGTGCAGGACGCTGTCCGGCGGCCCACTGGCGACGACCCGGCCCGCCTCCAGCACATGCACCACGTCGGCGAGTCCGGAGACCAGGCCGAGGTCGTGCTCGACGACGAGCAGCGCCGTGCCGTCGGCGGCGAGCGCCGCGAGGATCCGGGCCAGCGCCTCGACCTCCGTGCCGTCCAGGCCCGCCGCGGGCTCGTCGAGCAGCAGGACGCGGGGAGCCGCGGCGACGGCGCGGGCGAGCTCCACCCGGCGCAGGGTGCCCGTGGGCAGGTCCGCGGCCGGCGAGCCGCGGACCCCGGCGAGTCCGAACAGGGCCAGGGCGTGCGCGGCCGCGTCCGGCCCGCCGCGGGCCTGCTCGGCGCCCACCCGGACGTTCTCGGCGACCGTGAGCGAGGGGAACACCGCCAGCTGCTGGAAGGTGCGGGCCACCCCGAGGCGTCTGCGGGTGTACGCGGGCAGCCGGGTGATGTTCCGTCCGTCGAGGAGCACCTGTCCGCGCACCGGGCGCAGCGTGCCGGCCAGGCAGTCGAACAGGGTGCTCTTCCCGGCGCCGTTGGGGCCGACGACCGCCGTGACCCGGCCGGCCGGCACGTCCAGTCCGACGCCGTCGAGCGCGGTGAACGCGCCGTAGCGGACGTGCAGGCCGCGGGCGGTCAGCACGGGCCGTGCCGCGGTGGTCCGCCGCCGCAGCGGTGCCGTGCCGCCCGGCGCCGCGGGCATCCGGCCGGGCGGGACGGTCCCGGCGGGCGACGGCGCCCGGCCGGCCGGGGCGGCCGCCGGGGCGCCGGACGGCGGGTGGGCCGCCGACGGGGTGCGGGCGGACGGCGGCACCCCGGCGAACGGCGGGCCGCCGCCGGCCGGCGCCGCGGGGGCCGGCGCGCGCTCGCGCAGGGCCGCCCGCACCCGCTCGCCCGCCGGCGTCAGCCGGGCCGCCGCCGGACGCCGGCCCGCCACCGCCGCCCGCAGCGCCGCGTACGGCCCGCCCGGGAAGCGGCCCACCAGCACCGCCAGCACGCCGATCAGTGCCGCGGCCACCCCGCCCCGGGTGCCCGCGTCCAGGCCGACCAGGAGGGCCGCGGCGGCGAGGGCGCCCAGGGCGCTGTCGGCGCCGAGGACGACGACCGCGGCGAACCACAGCAGGCTCCGGACGGGGTCGTACACGCCCGGGTCGAAGGCCCGCAGCCCCATGCCGAGCAGCCCCCCGCCGAGGGCGGCCAGCGCGGCGCCCGCCACGAACGCCAGCAGCTTCAGGGAGGGCACCCGGACCCCGGCCGCGGCCGCGCCGCCCTCGTGGTCGCGCACCGCCGCCAGCGCCCGGCCGGTACGGCCCCCGCGCAGCGCCCGCACCACCAGCAGCGCGCCCGCCAGCAGCAGCAGTTCCAGCACGTAGTAGGCGCGGTCCGCGGCGAAGCCCGCCGGGCGGCCGAGCGCCAGCCCGTGGGTGGCGTACGGCTGGTCGAGGACGAAGCGGCTCACCGCGACGCCCACCGCGAACGTCGCCAGCGCCAGCGACAGCCCGCGGCGGCCGATGGCCGGCCAGCCGGTCAGCACGCCCAGCGGGGCCACCAGCAGCACCGCCACCGCGAGCGCCGTCAGCTCCGGCAGGCGCGGCAGCCCGGGGAAGCGTCCCGCCGCGAGCTGCGCGGTGAACAGGGCGCCCAGACCCGCGTACGCCGCCTGCCCGAGCGAGATCTGACCGCCCCGGCCGGTCACCACCACCAGCGACAGCAGCACCACCGCCAGCGCCGGCACCTGCACCGCGGTGTGCAGGTCGGTGCCCGCGAAGCCCAGCGGCAGCAGGAACAGCGCCGCCGCCACCCACCCCGCGCCCGGCGGGAGGGGCATCCGCGCGGGCGCCGGGCGGGGCGGAGCCTCACGGGCGCCCACCCCCGGCAGCACCAGCGCGGCCGCCAGCAGCGCCAGAACGAACAGGTTGGCGCCCACCGCCCGCAGCAGCGGCTCGCCCCAGCCCGCCGGGTGCAGCCGGGTCAGCTGGCTCTGCGCCACCCCGATGCCGAGCGCCACCCCCACCGCCACCGGCAGGCTGCGCATCCGCGCGGCCACCGCGACGCCCAGCACCTCCAGCACCAGCAGCGGCAGGCCGTACGGGTCCAGCCGCACGTAGGGCGCCAGCAGGACTCCCGTCAGACCGGCCGTGAACGAGCCGAACGCCCAGCCGGCCGCCGCCACCCGGTCCGCGTCGACCCCCGCGAGCACGGCCAGCCCGCGGTCGTCCACCACGGCCCGCAGCTCCCGTCCGAACCGCGTCCCGCGCGGTGTGCCCGGCCACCCGGCGGAGCCGCGCAGGACCGCCCCGACGGCCGTCGCGAGCAGGACCACGAACGCGAGCCGCCCCCACGGCCCGGCCGGCAGCGGTTCCGGCACGTCGGCGCGCGCGCCCGGCCCCCACACCAGGGCGGCGCCGCCGACCAGCAGCACGAACACCCCGATGGAGGCCACCAGGGTCTGCGCCGGGCCGGCGCCGAGCACCGACAGCGGCCGGAAGACGAAGCGCTCCAGCAGCACCCCGATACCCGGCGCCACGACCAGCAGCGTCACCACCGTGCCCAGCCACAGCGGCCAGCCCCACACCACCACGCACTGCCGCAGCAGGTAGGCGCACACCATGGCGATCGCGCCGTGGGCGACGTTCAGTACGCCTGTCGCGCGGTAGGTGACGATCAGCCCGATGCCGGTGAGCGCGGCCGCGCCGCCGACGGACAGGCCGGCCAGTGTCAGGTCGTAGGTGAGCGTGGACATCAGGCGTCCGCCGTTGTGGGCCGGCAGATCGGGCAGGGCGCCAGCCCGCCGTGGGCCACCCTCCGCGCGTCCACCGGTACGGCGTCCGCCCGGTCCGCCACCAGCGGGCAGTCCGCCCGGTGGAACAGGGCGCCGCCCGGCACCGCGCGCAGCTCCCGGGCCACCGCGACCGGCCCCGGGACGTCCGCCGGGCTCACCGGGCCCGCGACGCCGGCCGGGCCCGCGACGTCCGCCGGGCCCGGGGCGCCCGCTGTGCCCCGCTGCTCCGCCCCGGCGGGGCCGGGCGCCGTGAGCAGCGTGTACAGCTCCTCCACCCGGGCGGCGGCGGCCGCGTCCCGGCCGCGGGCGAGCAGCACCGCACCCGCGACGATCAGGGCGGCACCGGGAATCGTGCAGGAGGCCAGATACGGCAGCTGGCGCTCGGCGAACCGCTCGCCCGAGACGCCGTACCAGCCCACGACGCACAGCACCGCGCCGATCACGAGGGCGGCGCAACCCGCCACCGGGACGGGATGCGTGAGCCACGTCCGGGTTGTCCTCGGCACCGACCTGAGGGTCGGCCTGAACGTCGGCATGGTCGGCTCCCACACGTCCGGTGTCGGCGGTATGTCCACATCGCCCGATGGCTTGCACTATGCCTTCCGGAAGCTGACCCTGAAAGAACCGGGCGCCCATGGCCCGGACCGACACCCGGTGGTGAGCCAGATGGTTCTCGGGAGCGACCTCATCAGGTGGGGGACGGCGCGGCGCGGACGACGGACGGCGACGGCCCTGGCGGCCGCTCTGCTGCTGTTCCTCGCCCCGGCCCTCACCGCGTGCGGTGACGACGGCGGTGGCGGCGCGAGCAGTTCGCCCGCCACGACCGCTACCGCCACGACCGGCGAGCCCTCGGCCGCGCAGCCGGTCGACCCGCAGGCGGCGGAGGCGGAGATCAGGGCGAACTGGCAGACGTTCTTCGCCCCGGAGACCGCCCTGGCGGACAAGCAGGCCGTCCTGGAGAACGGCGAGCAGATGGGCCCGGTGCTCCAGGCGTTCAGCGGTGACGAGCGCGGCGGCCAGGTCCAGGCGCAGGTCGAGGACGTCCGGTTCACCTCGCCGACCGAGGCCGAGGTGACGTACTCGCTCACCCTCCAGGGCCAGACCGTGCTGCCCGGTGCGTCCGGGACCGCGGTCGTGGAGGGCGGCACCTGGAAGGTGTCGGCCAACACCCTGTGCGCGCTGGTCGAGCTGAGCCGGACCGGCAGTGCGACCCAGTCGCCGATCCCGGGCTGCTGAGGCCGCCGCCGCGGCCCTGCTGACGCTGTTCGCGGCCGCCTGCGGCAGCCGTCTGCCGGAGAGCGACTTCACACACCGCGACCGCGGCACGTCCGCGCCGTCCGCCGCGCCGATCCGGGTCGGCATCCTCACCAGCGCCACCAGCCCCGTGGGCGGCGGAGCGTTCACCGGGCCGCGGGACGGGGCGAAGGCCTGGTTCGAGCAGCTCAACGCGCGCGGCGGCATCGCGGGGCGCCGCGTGGAGGTGCGCGAGTGCGACGACGGCGGCAGTGGCGCGGGCAACAACACGTGTGTGCACCGCCTCGTCGACGAGGACCGGGTCGTCGCCCTGGTCGCGACCACCGCCCTCGACTACGCGGGCGCCCCCCGGGTGTCCGGTGCGGGCGTGCCCGACATCGGCGGCCAGCCCATCGGCGCCGCCTACGACACCTGGCCCCACCTGTACGGCATCTACGGCAGCCTCGCGCCCCGCGACGGCACTCCCGGCTGGGACGGCACGCTGTACGGAGGCACCGAGGTCTACCGCTACTTCAAGCGGGAGCACGGCGCCCGCACCGCCGCCGTCGTCTCCTACAACCAGGCCGCGTCCGCCGCCTACGCCCGCCTGATCGAGCGGGGCCTGAAGGCCGAGGGGTACCGGGTCGTGACCGAGCAGGTCGACTTCGCGCTGCCCAACTTCCGCGCGGTCGCGGCCGACCTGAAGAACCAGGGCGCCGACGTCGTCTTCGACGCCATCGACAGCCATGGAAACGCCCGGCTGTGCGCGGCGATGGACGACGTCGGCGCCGACGTCACCGCCAAGGTCACCAACGTGCAGAACTGGACGTCCGCCGTCGCGGAGGAGTACCGGGACGCGCCGCGCTGCCGCAACGCCCTGTGGGCGACCGGCTCCAGCCGCAACTTCGAGGACACCTCCCAGCCGGCCGTGCGGGAGTTCCGCGACGCGACGAAGGGGTTCGGCACGCACACCCAGTGGCAGCTGGAGGGGTGGGCCGCGGCCCGGTGGTTCACCGAGGCGGCCACGTCCTGCGCGGCGACGGGCGTCACCCGCCGCTGCGTCGACGACTACATGAACCGCAGCGAGGGGTACACCGCCGACGGGCTGCTGCTGCCGGTGGTGTTCGAGCGGCTGGCCGAGCCGCCGCACACCCGCCGGACCTGCCTGTCCGTGGCCCGCTGGAGGGACGGCGCCGGCTGGGTCTCCCAGGGCGAGATGACCCGCACCTGCTTCGACGTGCCCCAGCTGCCCTACCGTCCCTGAGGGGCCTCGCACACCCCGCGTCTCAGGGGGCGCCGGGATGCCGCGCCGGGCCGTTTCGCGGGTGGGGCGGGCGCCTCGCGGGGCCCCGCACAGAATCGAAAAGCAACGGTACCGGCGGGCGTTCCGGAGGAACTCCCCACGGTCGAATTCCGGCCTCCCGGACCGCGCGCGGAAATTGCGCACCCCCGGATCGGTAAGGCCCCGGTAAGGCCCCGGGAAGGCCCCGGGAAGACTCTGGAGAGGCTCCTGGAAGGCGGCGGAAGGCCTGATGAAGGCACTGTGGAAGGGTTTCGGAACACCACCGGAAGGCGGAGAGGAGCGCCCACTCGTGTGAGGGAGTTCGAAGGAAACTCGTGTCGTGATGCTGTGACAGAAGTGTGACCGGAGCGGGACCGTCACGCGGTGTGTCCGCCCGCCGCCGGTGTGCGGGCCGCGTGGCCGGTGAGCTCCGTGCGGTCCGTGCGGGCCGGGTCCGCGGCCCGCCCCCCCAGGGGCCGCCCTCGCCCGGGCGCTCCGGCCGCCCTTCCGGCTCCGGGACTCAGCGCCTAGCGTGGCGGCATGGCACCGACACCGGAACCCGCCGCCGAACCCCAGGACGCACCGGAGGCGTACGTCGGCCTCGACGCCGCCGACGCGGAGCAGCTCGCGCGCCGGCGGGGCTGGACGACGGTGCGCTCGCTGCCGCCGGGGACGATCGTCACGATGGAGTACCGCCAGGGGCGCCTGAACTTCGAGGTCCGCGCGGGTCGCGTGACCCGCGCCTGGAAGGGCTGACCTGCCTGACCTGCCTGACCTGCCTGACCTGCCTGGTCCGGCCGGTCCCGGGCCGCGCAGCTCTGCCGGACGTCCTCGCGCCGCGGCGGTACGACGCCGCATGCCCCGGCTCCCGTCAGGGGGAGCCGGGGCATGCACGGCGCGGGCACGGTGCGTACGGGGCCGCCCCGCGGGTGAGGGGGGTCAGCCGCCGGTGAGCGGGCGGGACGCGGAGCTCGCGCCCCGCGGATGGCGGTCGGCGTGCGGCGGACGGCGGCTGCCGACCGGGGTGACCGGCGTGCGCTCGGCGCGGGTCGTGTGCGGTCCGGGTGCCAGGTACACGGGGGTGCGCCCGGTCCGGGCGGCCGCCGAGGGGACGGTCTCGCGCACCGGCGCCGCCTCGCCGCTCTCCGTGTCCGCGGGCACGGCGCCGGCCGGGACCGGAACGGGTGCGGGCACCGTGCCGCCACGCGCGGCGAGCCAGCGGTCGCGCAGGTCCAGCAGGAACGCCTCGGTGCGGGAGATCAGCGGCTCGAACCAGGGCAGCGCGAGCAGCACCAGCAGGCCCGCGGCCCAGCCCAGCAGCACGTCGCTCAGCCAGTGCGTGCCCAGGTAGACGGTGGTGAGGCCGACGCTCAGGGAGAGCACGGCGGACAGCGCCGACAGCCAGCGCCGGGTCCAGGGCGTGGAGGCCAGGTAGGCGAGGATGCCCCAGGTGACGACCGCGTTGGCGGTGTGCCCGGAGGGAAATATGTCGCTTCCGGCCTGGAACCAGTGCCACATCTCGTTCGAGCCGACCTCGGTCGCGTAGTGCGGTCCCGAGCGGCCGAGGCCGTACTTCACGGCGCCGACGGTGACGTTCAGCAGCAGGACGGCCGCGCCGAAGGCCAGCAGGGGGCGCAGTGTGCGCTGCCGCCAGGAGCGCCAGCCGAGCCAGGCCGCCACCATCACGGCCGTCGGGCCGCGCTGGCCCAGGACCACCCAGTAGTCCAGGAAGGCGTGGATCTCCGGCCACTGCTGGTAGGGCCGGAAGAGCATGGCCTGCCAGTCGATCCGGACCAGCCAGCTGCCGGCCGCCACGGCGAGCACGATCGCGAGGTAGAAGGCCGAGGTCGCGCCGAAGAGCACCACACGGTGCCGCGTCATCCGCGGCACGTCGAGGACGGGCCGATCGGGTTCGCGGTCCAGTCTGGCGAAGATCCGGTCGAGCCGCGTCGGCTTCGGTTGTTCGGTACGCACGCAATCGACGTTACAGCGAGTGAGCTAGCCGACTCGCGGAAGCACGGGCTTCGTAATGACGATGTGATGTGGGATTCCTCTCAGGAGGGGGGCAATTTCCAGGCATTCCGAAATGACGTGGACTGCGGTCCTTCAATTCCTTTGATCATTCCACCCCGGGGTTTTTCCGCTCGTTCACATGGGTTCACCGTGACATCGGCTGGAATTCACCGGATGTGCGCGGTGCGTCACGGCGGACCGGAGCCGTTCAACCAGAGGGCGCCGTACCCGGCCGAGAGCACGGCGAGCGCCGTCAGCAGCAGGGCGGACCTGCGCGGACGGGTCCGGGCCAGCGCCAGGGCGAGCGGCAGCAGCAGGGGGAACGCCGGCATCAGCAGCCGGGGTTTGGAGCCGAAGTAGCTCGACGCGCACAGCGCCAGCGCGGTGACCGTGCCCGTGTAGACCAGCAGCGGCAGCGGCTGCCGCTGCCGTACACCCGCCACGTACAGCCCGATCACCAGCGCGACCCCGGCGATCAGCGCGGTGCCCGCCAGCGTGCCCGGGACGGAGGTGAACCTGCCGGCGACGAAGCGGGCGAAGGCGTACCCGCCGTCGAAGCCGTTGCGCCAGCCCGCCTGGACGTCCAGATAGCCGAAGAGGCCCTTGCCGGTGCGCCGGCCGACCCACAGCACGTACCCGGCGGCGCCGAGGGGCGCGAGCAGCATGCCCAGGGCGCGTCGCGCGGCCGGTGCGCCTCGGCCGGCCTCCTCGGACGGCGCGGAGGGGGCGTACGGCCTGCGCGGCGCGCCGGGGGCGGCGCCCGCGCCCCCGGCCCGTGACCGGAGCCCCGCGGCCGGCCTCGTGGAAGTCCCCGCGAAAGAGGGAACCCGGCGGGCGGCCGAGGGTGACCGCCGCACCCCGGCGGCGATCCCCGCCGCCCACACCGCCGCGACCACCGCCAGGCCCACCGGCCGGGTCAGTCCCGCCAGTGCGGCCAGCGTGCCCGCGGTGACCCAGCGCCCGGTGAGCACCGCGTACAGCGACCACGCGGCCAGCGCGGTGAACAGGGACTCGCTGTACGCCATCGACTGCACGATCCCGACCGGCAGCGCCGCCCACAGCAGCACCGCGTACACCCCCACCCGGCGCCCGCGCGCCGTACAGGTGGTCGGCGACCGCGAAGATCCCCCACGCCGCGGCGAGCGAGGCGGTCAGCGACACCACGAGACCCGCGTCGGCGTACGACAGCGGGCCCACCGCGTGCAGGGCCCGCTCCAGCCACGGCAGCAGCGGGAAGAACGCCAGGTTGGAATGCACGTCGCCGCCGGGCAGCCGCACCTCGTAGCCGTAGCCCAGTTCGGCCACCCGCGTGTACCAGAGGGAGTCCCAGCGGGCGGTCAGCAGCGTGTGCGCGCTCCCGCCGCGCGCGGCGCTCCAGACGGCCAGGACCAGCAGGCCCAGCGCGCGGACGGCCGCGTACCCCAGAAGGGCCGGGGCCGCCCGCCGCAGGGCCCCCGGGGCCGGTGCCACGCGCGTGTCGAGATCGGTCACGGGCTCGATTATCCGGTGCGTCCGGGCCGCCACAGCCCCTCTGACGTGGCACAAGGCGCGGATCGTGGCGCACGCCACACCGGTTCCGGGACACGGGTGAGAGTTCCGCCACGCGACCGAGGCGCGAACTCGCGTACGCTGACGGATCTCGCGTGTCCGCAGCGCGGGCCGGAGCCCCCGCTCCTCTCCGGCCGTCGTCACGGGGAGTCCCCACCCCGTGAGCCCGCCGCACGCGAGGGACATCTGGGAGGTACGTACATGTCCGGGACGACCACGGCTGCCCCGCGTGCGCACCGCCGGGCGGCCGGGGCCGGTGCCAACCGCTGGGTCGTCCTCGTGGTCCTCTGCACCAGCCTGCTCCTCGTCGCCGTCGACGCGACCGTGCTGCACGTGGCCGTGCCCGCCGTCACCGAGGACCTGCGGCCCGGCGCCGTCGAACTGCTCTGGATCGTCGACACCTATCCGCTGGTCTGCGCGTCACTGCTGATCCTGTTCGGCACGCTCGGCGACCGTGTCGGCCGCCGGCGCGTCCTGCTCCTCGGCTACACGCTGTTCGGCGTCGCCTCCGCGCTCGCCGCCTTCGCGCCCGATCCGCAGACGCTGATCCTCGCGCGGGCGCTGCTCGGCGTGGGCGGGGCGATGATCATGCCGGCGACGCTGTCGATCCTGCGACAGGTGTTCCCGGACCGGCGGGAGAGGGCGCTCGCCATCGGCGTCTGGAGCGCGGTGGCCGCGGTGGGAGCGGCCGTCGGCCCGTTGCTCGGCGGCTTCCTCCTGGAGCACTTCTGGTGGGGGTCGGTGTTCCTGGTGAACATCCCCCTGATGCTGGTCAGCCTGCCGGTGGGGCGGATGCTGCTCCCCGAGTCGAAGGGGGACGGCCGCGGCCCCTGGGACGTCGCGGGTGCCCTGATGGCCGCCGTCGGGCTGTTCGGTGTGGTGTTCGGCGTGAAGCGCCTGGGCGGCGGGGAATGGGTGGGCGGCGTGTTCACCGCGGTGCCGCTGCTGACGGGCGCCGTGCTGCTGGTGCTGTTCGTGCGGCGCCAGCGGCGGCGCGCTCATCCGCTGGTGGACCTGCGGATGTTCAGCCGGCCCGCGTTCAGTACGTCGGTGGGGTGCATCGTCCTGGCCATGCTCGCCCTGGTGGGGCTGGAACTGATCGCGGCCCAGTACCTCCAGCTGGTGCTCGGGCTGTCGCCGCTGGAGACGGGGCTGCGGCTGCTGCCGCTGACCGTGGCGGCGATGGCCGCCGGGCTGTTCGGGGCGCGGATGCTGCGCGGGCTCGGGCCGCGGCGGATGGTGAGCACGGGGTTCTGCCTCACCGCGGCCGCCGTGCTGCTGCTGACCGGGATGGGCAGCGCCGACAACACGGCGCTGCTGCTGGCCGGGTTCCTGCTGCTCGGCTTCGGGCTGGAGACGACGCTGTTCGGGGCGTACGAGTCGATGCTGAGCGAGGCGCCGGCCGAGCAGGCCGGCGGGGCGGCCGCGATCGGCGAGACCTCGTACCAGCTCGGCGCGGGCATCGGCATCGCCCTGCTGGGATCGGTCATGAACGCCGCCTACACCCCGGGTGTGGCCGCCGTGCCCGGGGTGCCGGGGACCGCCTCGGCCGCCGCCGGACACTCCCTGGGGGAGGCCTACGCGGTGGCGGGGCGGCTGGGCGGCGACGCCGGAGCCCGTCTCCGGCACGCGGCCCGCGACTCCTTCGTGCACGGGCTGCATGTGACGCTGCTGGTCAGCGCGGGCCTGCTGGTGCTGGGCGCGGTGATGGCGCTGCGGCTGCCGCGGGTGATGAGCTGTGAGGCGGGTCAGGCCGGTGTGCCGGGCGAGGCCGCCGGGTCCGCCGGCCGTCCGGCCGGACACGCACCCGGTCGCGCCGCCGACCGCGCTGCCACGGCCGTCGCCACGGCGGGCGGTACGGGCCGTGCGGGCGAGGCGCCCGGGGCCGCGGACACGGGTGAGGCCGGTGAGGTGGGGCTGCCCGCGCCGCGCGGCGTCACCGGATCCCGCGTCTCCGCCTGACCGGTTCCTGACCGGTACCTGACCGGTACCTGACCGGTTCCTGACCGGTACCGGCCGTGCCCGGCCGCCGCCGGCCGCCGCCGGAGCGCCGCCCGGCCGGTCAGGCTGGACGTCGTCGGCGGGGCGCCGTAGCGTCTGGGAGCAGTCCACTAGCAGTGCTAGTTTTCCGTGCCGGAAGGTGAGCCGTGTCCGCGAAGTTGCCTGCCTTTGACCCCGCCGATCCGCTGGGGATCGATGATCTGCTGGACGCCGAGGACCTGGCCGTACGGGACACCGTGCGCCGGTGGGCCGCCGACCGGGTGCTGCCGCGGGTGGCCGAGTGGTACGAGAACGGGGAGCTGCCCGAGATCAGGGAGCTGGCCCGCGAACTGGGCGGCATCGGAGCGCTCGGCATGCCGCTCCAGGGCTACGGCTGTGCCGGCGCCACGGCCGTGCAGTACGGGCTCGCCTGCCTGGAGCTGGAGGCCGCCGACTCCGGTGTCCGCTCGCTGGTCTCCGTCCAGGGCTCGCTCGCGATGTACGCCCTGCACCGGTTCGGCAGCGAGGAGCAGAAGGAGACCTGGCTGCCCCGGATGGCCGCCGGCGAGGTCATCGGATGCTTCGGCCTCACCGAGCCCGACGCCGGCTCCGACCCCGCCTCGATGCGCACGTACGCCAAGCGGGACGGCTCCGACTGGGTGCTCAACGGGCGCAAGATGTGGATCACCAACGGCTCCGTGGCCGGGGTGGCGGTGGTGTGGGCGCAGACGGAGGACGGCATCCGCGGCTTTGCCGTGCCGGCGGACAGCCCCGGGTTCTCCGCGCCCGAGATCCGCCACAAGTGGTCGCTGCGCGCCTCCGTCACGAGCGAACTGGTACTGGACGACGTACGCCTGCCGGCCGGCGCCGTACTGCCGGGGGTCACCGGGCTGCGCGGGCCGCTCAGCTGTCTGTCGCACGCCCGCTACGGCATCGTCTGGGGGGCGATGGGCGCGGCGCGGTCCTGTTTCGAGACGGCCGTCGAGTACGCCAGGACGCGTGAGCAGTTCGGGCGCCCGATCGGCGGCTTCCAGCTCACCCAGGCCAAGCTCGCCGACATGGCGGTCGAACTGCACAAGGGGATTCTGCTCGCCCACCATCTGGGGCGGCGCATGGACGCCGGCCGGCTGCGGCCGGAGCAGGTCAGCTTCGGCAAGCTCAACAACGTACGGGAGGCGATCGAGATCTGCCGTACGGCCCGGACGATCCTGGGGGCCAACGGGATCTCACTGGAGTACCCCGTGATGCGGCACGCGACCAACCTGGAGTCGGTTCTCACCTACGAGGGCACCGTCGAGATGCACCAGCTCGTGCTGGGCAAGGCGCTCACCGGCCTCGACGCCTTCCGGTGAACCCCCGAGCGGGGCAGGGCCGGGTGCCGGCCCTGCCTCAGCTCTGGTTGAAGAAGCCGTCGGTGCGGTGCGCCGCCGGTTCCCCGCTGATGATCTCGGTGTCGGCGGGCGTCAGCAGGAACACCCGGTTGGAGACCCGGTCGATCGAGCCGCGCAGCCCGAAGATCAGTCCGGCCGCGAAGTCGACGACGCGCTTGGCGTCGGCCGCCTCCATGGCCGTGAGATTCATGATGACCGGGACCCCCTCCCGGAAGAGTTCGCCGATGGCGCGGGCGTCCCGGAAGCTGTCCGGGGTGACCGTGCCGATCCGGCGGCCCCGCTCCTCGGCCGTGTCCGTGGCCACCTTCACCCGGGGGTCCGTGACCCAGGCGTCTGCGGAGTCGTTCCCCTCGTAGGTGTCGTCGTCGTAGTAGCGCTCGTCATCGTTGTCGTCGACGAGGCCGAGCCACGCACTCGCCTTGCGCACCGATCCCATGGACGCCTCCTCTCACAGCGGTCTGTTCTCTGCTTTCCGCATCCCTATGGTCATCCATGATGCGGACGGTGCGCCAAGTGGATAGACGCCGCGCGGGGGGTTTGTGACGGTACTGGTGCACAGCCGATCCGTCGAGAGCCCTGTTCCCCCAAGGGTCCTGACGCGTATGGCTGCTGACTGTGAGTGAAATACGATTCTTCACGGCACGCGGGTGAACGACGGTGCGTACGGGTGAACCGAGGCGGTTCCGGCGGGTGCCTCGCGGCAGGCCCCTCCGCCGGTACGGCCGGCTCGCCGGGCGCCTCCGACGCGGCGTCAGAGGTCCTGCGGTGCGCGGCAGTCACCCCGCGGGGGCCGTTCGGGCCCATGTGCCCTCTCCTCCCGGCGGGCGGTCGGGGTGCCCGTCCGCGGCCCGTCGGCGCGGCCGGGCGGTGCTCCCGCGCCCGGACCGGGGACGCTTCGTCCGGACCCCGGACCCCGGACCCGGACCCCGGACCGCAGTCCCGCCGTGATCTCCGCCGTGATCTCCGCCATCCCCCGTCATGTCACCTTGCTGTGTGCCCTGCTGACGGCGGTTCAGCCCTCTGTTCAGTCCTCCGTCCGCTCCGTACCGGGGGCGTTGCGTTCTCGTGGCGCCCTCGTGTCCTCCCGCGCCCCGCGCCCCGCGCCGTCCGCCCGCCGCCCTGCTTCCTGCCGCTCCCGGACCGCTGCGTGCGCTCCCCCGTGCGGCGGGCGGGTCCGCCGGCACCGTCTGCTGCGGTGCCCGCCCGGAGTCCGCCGGCCACCTCCCGCGGGGGCGACCGCCCCGCCGCTGCCCGGTGCCCGACATGCCTGATGGACACGCGTGGATTGTCAGACAGTTGAAAACCGCACGGCCGAAAGGAGCTCTTGCGTGGGGCGGCCGGACGGCCGAATACTCACCGCAGCGCTTGTCAGGGACACGGCATGATCCGGGATCCGGAGACGGCTGCCCCCGACTGCGCCTCACGGGCCCCGACCCCACGCGGGCCCCCGACTTCCTTTGTGGAGGAACGAAAAGTGAGGATCAAGCGCACCACTCCCCGCAGCGGCGTCTCGAGACTGACCCGGCTGACCGCCGTCACCTCCGGTCTCGTGGCCGCGGCCGCGATCGCGATCCCCCACGCGAGCGCATCCGGCGCCACCACCTTCAGCTCCGCGCAGCTCAGGAGCGCCGCCGACTCGGTGCTCAAGGCCGACGTCCCGGGCACCGCCTGGGCCGTCGACGGCAAGTCCGGCCGGGTCCTGGTCACCGCCGACAGCACGGTCTCCCAGGCCGAACTGGCGAAGATCAGGAAGCAGGCCGGCGCCAACGCGGGCGCGCTCACCGTCAAGCGCACCCCCGGCCGGTTCAGCAAACTGATATCCGGCGGTGACGCCATCTACGCGAGCAACTGGCGCTGCTCCCTCGGCTTCAACGTCCGCAGCGGCAGCACGTACTACTTCCTGACCGCGGGCCACTGCACCGACGGCGCGGGCACCTGGTGGTCCAACTCCTCCCACAGCACTGTGCTGGGCAGTACGGCCGGGTCCAGCTTCCCGGTCAACGACTACGGCATCGTGCGCTACACGAACTCCGGGGTCAGTCACCCCGGAACCGTCGGCAGCGTCGACATCACCAGCGCCGGCACGCCGAGCGTGGGCACCACGGTCTACCGCCGCGGCTCCACCACCGGCACCCACAGCGGCCGGGTCACCGCGCTCAACGCGACGGTCAACTACGGCGGCGGCGACATCGTCTACGGCCTGATCCAGACCACGGTCTGCGCCGAGCCCGGCGACTCCGGCGGCCCGCTGTACTCCACCAGCGGCATCGCCTACGGCCTGACCTCCGGCGGCAGCGGCAACTGCAGCTGGGGCGGCACGACCTTCTTCCAGCCGGTCACCGAGGCCCTGGCGGCGTACGGCGTCAGCGTCTACTGAGTCTGCTGAGCCGTGCGCGGCATCTGAGGCACCATCGGTTCCCGGCGGGTCCCCGCACGGCGCGCGCCGTGCGGGGACCCACCGCTGCCCGGCCGGGCGGGGGAGCGGTCATCGGTTTGTACGGCGCCGAGGCGTACGGACCGATGACCGCTTCGAGGTCCCGGCGGCCTTCCCGGGGCCGGCGAACGCCTCCTCGCCTTCCCGGCGGAACCGCCGGCCCCCCCCCGCAACGGCCCCCGGCAGCCGCCCCGGGCTGCCGGTGCGCCGGGATCCGGCCAGGACCGGGTCCCGGTCTATCCGGCCAGGACCGGGTCCCGGCCTCCGGCGCCGCTTCGCGCGCGGGGTGTTCTCGGTGCGCATGTCCTGTGGACGCCCGGTGGGCTGCCGTGTCACGCCGGCCCGGTGCCGTCGCCGGGCTCTGCCGGCGGCGCCGCACGGGCCGTCGTCCGCCGTTGCCGCAGGACGGCCGCCGGCATCGCGATCGCGATCCCGGCGAGCGCCCAGACGCCCAGCACCCACAGTGCGCCGGTCATGTCACTGCCGTCGAAGTAGGCGATCGAGCGGGCCGACCAGGTGCCCGCGCCCGGTGGCAGGAACGGGCCGATCGCCTTCCAGAACGGCGGCAGCATCGGCGGGGGGAGGGCGCCGCCCGCGCTGGGGTTGCCCGCGACCACCACCAGCAGGATCGCCAGGCCGATGCCGGCGATGCCGAAGACCTCCTGGAGGGCGAGGGTGGCCGCCCCGACGGCGAAGACGACCAGCGCGCCGAGCCACCACAGGGCCACCACGCCGCCCGGCAGGGCGCCCAGTACGGGCCCGACCACGACCGCGCCACCGAGACCGCCGACGATCGAGGCCAGCGCCATGACGCCGAGCCGGATCGCCGCGCGGGCCGGGTCGGCGGGCCGGGCCCCGGCGCTGACGGCGAGCGCGGAGGCGCACAGGTAGCCGCCGACGCACCAGCCGACGACCAGGTAGAAGGACGACAGGCTGTCGAAGTCCTGGTCGGAGGCCGGTGCGACGTCGACCGTGCGGACGGTGCGGCCCTGGGTCTTCTCCAGGGCGGTGGTGAGGTTCTCCAGCGCGGTGGCGAGGACGGTGCCGCCGCCGGAGGCGACCAGCAGGGTGTCGGTGGTGCCGGCGGGGTCCACCAGGAGGGCGCCGTCGATGTCCCGGTCCCGGATCTGCTGCCGGGCCTCGGCCGCGTCGGCCACCGCGCGCGGGTCCAGCGGAGAGCCCGGCAGCCTCTCCAGCCGGGTCACCGCCTGCTCCGCCGCGGCCGGCGGCGCGACCACCCCGAACGGCACGTCCTCGGGCTCGGGTGCGTGCAGGGCACCCACGTAGGAGGCGATGAACAGCAGCTGGAGGGCGACCACGCCGATCACCAGCAGGGTGGCCCGCCCGGTGACGGCGTCCTTCACCCCGGAGAGAGGGCTCTGTGTCATGTCCCTAACGGTCCGGGGCCGGGGGTGTTTGCGCAGGTGGGAGGCGCCCGAACGGCTGTCGTACACGTGTTCGGGATTTGGTCTATGGTGGGGGTGAGCAGGTTGGGAACGAGTGTTCGAAAGCAGGAGGTGTGGATGCCGGGATTCACGCATCTGCGCACCGCCTCCGGGTTCTCCCTGCGCTACGGCGCCTCGCATCCGGAGCGGCTGGCCGAGCGTGCCGCGGAGCGGGACATGGACGCCCTCGCCCTCACCGACCGCGACACCCTGGCCGGTACGGTCCGCTTCGCCAAGGCCTGCGCCAAGGCCGGCGTCCGCCCGCTGTTCGGGGCGGACCTGGCGGTGGCCCTCCCCGGCACGGCCCCGCCCGGGGAATCCGTACGGGGCGCGGCGGGCGCCCCCGGCCGGGCCGGGGCACGGACCTGGGAGCGGCGGCGCACCCCCGTGCGCGGCGGCGCCTTCGTCGACGAGTCGGCGCCGCGCGCCACCTTCCTCGCCCGGGACGGCGCGCGCGGCTGGGCCGACCTGTGCCGGCTGGTCACCGCGGCCCACACCGCCCCGGACACGCCCCTGCTGCCCTGGCCCGACAACCACGCCGACGGCCTGACCGTGCTGCTCGGACCCGGCTCCGACGTCGGCCGGGCCCTCGCCGCGGGCCGCCCGGACCGTGCGGCCGCGCTGCTCGCCCCCTGGCGCGAGGTGTACGGCGACGCCCTGCGCCTGGAGGCCGTCTGGCACGGCCGCGAGGGCGCCGGCCCCGGCTCCCTGCGGCTGGCCGCCCGCACCGTGGGCCTCGCCGCCGAGCAGGGCGTCCGGCCCGTGCTCAGCAACGCCGTGCGCTACGCCGACCCCGGCCAGGGCCCGGTCGCCGACGTGCTGGACGCCGCCCGCCGGCTGGTCCCGATCGACCCGGCCAAGGAGCTGGACTCCGGCGAGGCCTGGCTGAAGGACGGCGGGGCCATGCTGCGTGCGGCCGAGCGGATCGTGGAGGCCGCGGGCTTCCGCCGGGACACCGCGCACCGCCTGCTGGAGCAGACCCGGGCCACGGCCGCCGCGTGCCTGGTCGACCCCGAGGACCACCTCGGCATGGGCAGCGTCCACTTCCCCGAGCCGCACCTGGTCGGCGCGGGCCGCCGGACCGCCCAGCGGGCGCTCGCCTCCCGGGCGGTGGCGGGCATGGTGCGGCGCGGCTACGGCCGGCGCGACTACTGGGAGCGGATGCACCACGAACTGGAGATCATCGCCCACCACGGCTTCGCCTCCTACTTCCTGACGGTCGCCCAGGTGGTGGACGACGTACGGGAGATGGGCATCCGGGTGGCCGCGCGCGGCTCCGGCGCGGGGTCCCTGGTCAACCACCTCCTCGGCATCGTGCACGCCGACCCGGTCGAGCACGGGCTGCTCATGGAGCGGTTCCTGTCCAAGGAGCGGATCGTGCTGCCCGACATCGACATCGACGTGGAGTCCGCGCGCCGGCTGGAGGTCTACCGGGCGATCATCGCCCGGTTCGGGGCCGAGCGGGTCGCCACCGTCGCGATGCCGGAGACCTACCGGGTCCGCCACGCCGTCCGGGACGTCGGCGCGGCGCTGTCCATGGATCCCGCCGAGACCGACCGGATCGCCAAGTCCTTCCCGCACATCCGTGCCCGCGACGCCCGCGCGGCCCTGGCGGAGCTGCCCGAACTCAGGGCGCTCGCGGGGGAGCGGGAGCGGTACGGGAGGCTGTGGGAGCTGGTCGAGGCCCTCGACGCGCTGCCGCGCGGGATCGCCATGCACCCGTGCGGGGTGCTGCTGTCCGACGCCTCGCTGCTCACCCGTACGCCGGTGATGCCGACCAGCGGCGAGGGCTTCCCCATGTCCCAGTTCGACAAGGACGACGTGGAGGACCTCGGGCTGCTCAAACTGGACGTGCTGGGGGTGCGGATGCAGTCGGCGATGGCGCACGCGGTCGCCGAGGTGGAGCGGGCCACGGGGGAGCGGGTCGACCTGGACGCCGTGCCGCCGGGCGATCCGGCGACGTACCGGCTCATCCGGTCCACCGAGACGCTGGGCTGCTTCCAGATCGAGTCGCCCGGCCAGCGGGACCTGGTGGGGCGGCTCCAGCCGGCCGGCTTCCACGACCTCGTGGTCGACATCTCCCTGTTCCGGCCGGGGCCGGTCGCCGCCGACATGGTGCGGCCGTTCATCGCGGCGCGGCACGGGCGGGCGCCGGTGCGCTGTCCGCACCCGGTCCTGGCGGAGCCGCTGCGGGACACGTACGGGGTCGTGGTCTTCCACGAGCAGATCATCGACATCGTGGCGATCATGACCGGCTGCGGGCGGGGTGAGGCGGACCGGGTGCGGCGCGGGCTGTCCGACCCGGAGTCGCAGGGGCGGATCAAGGTGTGGTTCGCCCAGCACGCGGCGGCTCGCGGCTATGACGCAGAAACGATTCAGCGGACCTGGGAGATCATCGAGGCCTTCGGCTCCTACGGCTTCTGCAAGGCGCACGCCGTCGCCTTCGCGGTGCCCACCTACCAGTCGGCCTGGCTGAAGGCCCATCACCCGGCCGCCTTCTACGCCGGACTGCTCACCCACGACCCCGGCATGTACCCCAAGCGTCTGCTGCTGGCGGACGCGCGGCGGCGGGGGGTGCCGGTGCTGCCGCTGGACGTGAACGCGTCCGGGGTCGCCCACCGTATCGAACTGGTGTCCGAGTCCGGGGTGTGGGGACTGCGCCTCGCCCTCTCCGACGTGCACGGCATCAGCGAGGCCGAGGCCGCGCGGATCGCCGACGGGCAGCCGTACGCCTCCCTGCTCGACTTCTGGGAGCGGGCGCGGCCCAGCCGCCCGGTGGCCGGCCGGCTCGCCCAGGTCGGCGCACTCGACGCCTTCGGCGCCAACCGGCGCGATCTGCAACTGCACCTGACCGAACTGCACCGGGGCGCCCGCAGCGGAGGCGGCGGCCAGCTCCCCCTGGCCGGCGGACGGCGGACCGCGCCCGCCGGACTGCCCGACCTCTCCGACACCGAGCGGCTCAGCGCGGAGCTGGGCGTGCTCTCCATGGACGTCTCCCGCAACCTCATGGACGACCACCGCGCCTTCCTCGACGAGCTGGGCGTGGTCTCCGCCCGCCGACTCCGCGAGGCCCGGCACGGGGACACGGTCCTCGTCGCGGGCGCCAAGGCGGCCACCCAGACCCCGCCGATCCGGTCCGGCAAGCGGGTCATCTTCACCACCCTCGACGACGGTACCGGCCTGGTCGACCTCGCCTTCTTCGACGACTCCCACGACGCCTGCGCCCACACCGTCTTCCACTCCTGGCTGCTGCTGGTGCGCGGAGTGGTCCAGCGGCGCGGTCCGCGCAGCCTCAGCGTGGTCGGCTCCGCCGCCTGGGACCTCGCCGAACTGACCGGACTGCGCGCCGCCGGAGGCCTCGACGAGGTCGCGGCCCGGCTGGCGGAACCCGCGCCCGAGCCGGACGGACCGGGCCCGGACGGCGGGCGGCGCATCCGGCTGCCCACCGGATACGAGATGCACCCGTGGGCCGACCTGCGGCCCGCGGGCCAGGACCCCTCACAGGGGCCCGCGACGGCCAGGAAGCTGTGGCACCAGAGCCCGGGGAGTGCGGGATGACCATCCTCTGCGTACGTTTCCAGCTGCCGCCGGCACGCGAGGCGGCCCTGCCGGACCTGCTCGGCCTGCTGGAGGAGTTCACCCCGGTCGTCCAGGCCCTGCCGCCGGACGGGGCACTGGCCGACCTGGGCGGCGCCGAACGCTACTTCGGACGGGACGCCGTCGCGCTGGCCTCGGTGATCCGGGTCCGGTCGCTCGCCCTGCACGGCGTCGACTGCCTGATCGGCGCCGGGCCCGGACCGATGCTGGCCCGCATGGCGCTGCGCGAGGCCCGTCCCGGCCTGACCCGCGTGGTGCCCGCCGGCGCCGTACGGGAGTTCCTCGCCGGCCGGCCCGTCACCGCGCTGCCCGGCGTCGGCCGGTCCACCGCCCGCACCCTCGGCGAGTACGGCCTCGACACCCTCGGCCGGGTCGCCGCCGCGCCCCTGTCCACGCTGCAGCGCCTGGTCGGCGTACGCAACGCCCGCGATCTGCACGAGAAGGCCTGCGGCGTCGACCGGGGCCGGGTCGTCCCGCACGCCGTCGCCCCCTCCCTCGCCGCCGAACGCCCCTTCCCCCTCGACGAGCTGGACCCCCGTCGGCACCGTCGTGCCCTGCTCTCGGCCGCCGAGGAACTCGGCGCCCGGCTGCGCGCGCTCGACAAGGTCTGCCGCACCCTGAGCCTCACCGTCCGCTACGCCGACGGCTCCGCCACCACCCGCAGCCGCAGGCTGCCGGAGGCGACCGCGCACTCGGCCCGGCTGACCCGGGCGGCGTACGGCATGCACGAGGCACTCGGCCTCCAGCGGGCCCGGGTGCGGGCGGTGGTGCTCCGGGCGGAGGGGCTCGCACCCGCCGGACAGGCCTCCTGGCAGCTCACCTTCGACCCCCTCGACGAGAAGGTCCGCCGTATCGAGGAGGTCGCCGACCGCGCAAGGGCGAAGTTCGGCCCCCGGGCCGTGATGCCGGGAACGCTGGCGGGATGACGACGCCTCCGGCGGGCCACCGCCGTCGCGGGGACGTATACGGACCGGGCGGCCTGAAGCGGTCCGGGGCGGGCGGAGGCCGGTCCGGGGCGTCCGGGGCGGGCGAAGGGGGGCCCGGGACGGCCTGAAGCGGGCGGAGGGGCGGTGGAGGGCGGGCGACGCCAAAATTTTTTACTGACGCGTAACTTCCCTCTTCGGCTACTCGTCCGTAACTTGACGAGTGAACAGCATCCCGTGATCCGGATCACAGGGCGCACGGCAGTCGCCAATCCCTTTGAGCCGCAAGGAGATCACCCGATGCTGCCCTGGAAGCGCGCACTCAGATCCGTTTCCGCCCTGCTCCTGGCCGCCGCGGCCGTCATGGTGCCCGCCACCACCGCGCACGCGGGCACCAGCAGCACCACCACCAGCAGTGGCTGGAACGACTTCTCCTGCAAGCCCTCCACCGCCCACCCCCGCCCCGTCGTACTCGTCCACGGAACGCTCGGCAACTCCGTCGACAACTGGCTCGGTCTCGCCCCCTACCTGACCCACCGGGGCTACTGCGTCTTCTCCCTCGACTACGGCCAGCTGCCCGGCGTCCCCTTCTTCCACGGGCTCGGGCCCATCGACAAGTCGGCCGAGCAGCTCGACGCCTACGTCGACCGGGTGCTCGCCGCGACCGGCGCCGCCGAGGTCGACCTCGTGGGGCACTCGCAGGGCGGCATGATGCCCCGCTACTACCTCAAGTTCCTCGGCGGGGCCGCCGAGGTGAACGCCCTGGTGGGCCTCGCCCCCGACAACCACGGCACCACCCTCGGCGGTCTGACCAGGCTGCTGCCGTACTTCCCGGGCGCCGAGGACCTGCTCGACGCGGCCACACCGGGACTCACCGACCAGATCGCCGGCTCCGCCTTCCTCACCAAGCTCAACCAGGGCGGCGACACCGTCCCCGGCGTCCGCTACACCGTCATCGCCACCAAGTACGACGAGGTGGTCACGCCCTACAGCAGTGGCTGGCTGCAGGGCCCGAACGTGCGCAACGTGCTGCTGCAGGACCTCTGCCCGCTGGACCTGTCGGAGCACGTGGCGATCGGGCTGTTCGACCGGATCGCCTTCCACGAGGTGGCCAACGCGCTGGACCCGGCGCACGCCACCAGGACCACCTGCGCGTCCGTGTTCAGCTGAGTCCGTGTTCAGCTGAGCCTGCAGGCGACTTCGAGCGTGCCGGGGCCTGACCGGCCTGAGCCGCCGGTCAGGCCCCGGAGATCCGCGGTGCGGCCGCCCGGCGGCCGCACCGGGTGCCGGGGACCGGTGCGGATGCTCAGCCGCCGGTCCGGGCGCGGCCGCCGCCCGCCGTGCGCCGCCGGGCCACGGCGAACAGCACCGCCGAACCCAGCGCCAGCGCGGCCGCGCCGCCCATCGCGGCGTAGGCCGTCCCCGCGCCGCCGCCGGTCTCGGCGAGGTTCCGCCCGGCGGCCGCCCGCGGCTCGCCGGTCCCCTCGCCCGTCCCGGTCCCGGTGCCCGCGCCGGAGCCCGCCTCGCCCGCGGAGTCCGGGGCGCCCGCGACCGCGCCGGACCGGACCCCCTGCGGGTGACCCGCGCTGCCCGGGCCGGGGGTGGGCTCGGCGGACGTGCGGGCGTCGTCGTCGCCGTGGCCGTGGTTCTCCACGCCCGACCGGTCGGCGCCGTCCTCGATCTGCTGCTCGGAGGGCGCGGAGGCGCTCGGCGCGGGCGTGGCCCCGGGGCCGGCGGCCGCCCCGGTCCCGGAACCGGAGGCGGCGCCGCCGAAGTCGACGTCCGAGCAGGAGTAGAAGGCCTCCGGGCTGTCCGAGCGCTGCCACACGGCGTACAGCACATGCCGTCCGGAGCGTTCCGGAAGCTCCCCGGAGAACGTGTAGAAGCCGCCCGAGGCCGCCGGGTCGGTGGCCGTCGCGACCGGCGCGGCCAGGTCGAGGTCGTCCCAGGCGAGCGGCTCGGCCGGGTCGTAGCCCGGCTTGGTGAGATACACGGTGAAGGTGCCCCGGTGCGGGGCCGTCACCCGGTACTCGAAGGTGTGCGACCCGCTGCGCACGCCCGTGGCCGGCCAGTCGGTGCGGGCCAGGTCCAGGCCCTTGAACGCGTCGCCGCCGGCACTGCACAGCCGGCCGTCGGGGATCAGCTGCCGGTGCCGGCCGGCCGCGTCGCCGATGCGGATGCCGTTCCAGTCGTACAGCGCCTGGGTGCCGCCCGCCGCCACGGCCGCCGCGCACGCCGCCGACCGCGGCTGCTCGGGACCCTCCGCGTAGCACTGTGCGACCCGGCTGACCGGGTCCCCCATCGAGCCGTGCGCCGCCGCCGGGACGGCGGACAGCGCGGTCAGGGCGAGCGGGGCCAGACCGAGAGCGGTCGCGGTGGCGGCGGCCTTCAGCGGGCGTGCGGGCATCGTCGATCTCCTCCGGGTGGGGGCGGTGCTCAGAAGCTAGCCCCACAGAACCCGGGGACCACCCGCGCGGAGCCCCGGACGGAGATCCTTATGACGCCTTTAAGGCCGGACTAACCATGGGCTCAGGGAGGGGAGCGGGGCACCCCGGATCATCTACGTCCGAGCGGCGCTATAGTCCGTCACAGTCCGAAGCCTGTTCGCGGTTGCACGCCCTTGTTGGCTCCCTGTTTGGCCGCGAGCGCGCCAAGATGTCCCGCCTTGCCGGGGCATGGCTCTGGAGCGGCTCGGCTGAGCGGCAACCACCATTGACGGCTCGGGAGTTCGCTGGACCCCAGCCCGCCCAGGCCATGGGGCGTCGTCGCCGCCAGTCCCGGTTTCCTCGGGAGAAGCAGTGCCCGGCGGCGTGCCTGCCGCGGCGTGGCAGGCACCGAGGGCGCGTCCGGTGCAGCGGGTGGCGTCGGTGTGTGGCTGGTGCCCGGTGCCGGCGGAGGTCGGCCGACGGTTCGAGGTGCCGAGGGTGTCCGTACCGGCGCCCTTCTGGGGCTTGGTTTCGGGCCGCTCCTGACGGGTACCGATACATCGTTTCAAGCCCGCGCCTGGCGCTTCTAAGACGCGTGGTTAGATGTTGAAAAGATCGGGGGGTGTGTGAATCTCACCTCTAGGCAGTGTGCGTTTGTCCTGTTCGGATGGATTGCGATCGTACTCACGGTGGCGTTTGTCGGGTTCGCAGAAACGACGCCCAACAAGGTTGAGAGTCAGCAGGCTTGGCGAGTGGTGCCCCTCTTCCTTCCTGCTTGGGGACTTTTGAGTATTCTCTATGCTCTTTTTGGGTGGATGCAGGATGTCAAGCTCCGAGAAGAGAATATCCGTAAGAGAGTTCAGAAGGAACGCGTTGAGCGTGGAGAGATGGAGTGGAGTCCCTACACGTGTGTACGCTTGACGAGCCGTGAAATGCGTCGTCTGCTTGCAGAGAACTATGAGATGGAACCTCGCCCTGTGAGAGGTGAAAGTCGAACGTCACCGCCACCGTCATCCCCGAGTGGGCGACCGAAGCTCACGGTCGTCACCGAAATCGCGGGAATCATCAGTATGTTTCTCGCGCTTCTTGCGTTCTGGGTGACGAACTAACGCGCGTGCGCGGCTTGCACGCTGGTGGCGCAGCTGCGGATCCAAGCGGCGCGGAGCAGAGGTGCTCGCGTCTGTGCGGCGCGCAGGAGTCGGGCACGATCATGCCATGAGGAATGTCGTCCAAGTTTCAGTCGGAGCGTTTCAGATCAATGGTTGAAACATCTGATCCGGGATGTCGGCATCCTTATCAAATGCACTCACGATCGACCGGCGTTCTGTCGCCCCAGAGTCATCTCTGGTCATTTCGCTAGGAGTCCTGCACCTGACACCTTCGGCTCTGTACCGTAGCGCGGTGGTATTCCATGCACTCCTCGTGAAAATGTCGAGCACTCATGCATGGAAAAGAACGCCCTACGACGAGGACCTTAGGAGGTCCCGTGAGTCATCTCGCGAGATGGATACCGCTACGACTGCTTACGGCGCTCGGGCTCGTGTTCATGGGCCTGGAAACCCTGGCTCAGGCTCCCGCCCATGCAGCGACCAACACCGAGTCTGCCACCGTCGCCATGCCGTTCGACGGCAGGTGGGCGTGGGGGAACGACTCGCCGGCTGAACCGTGGGACGACAACGGGGACAGCCACCCCGTCGCACACGAACTGTGGAGCTTCAGCAACTCGGCGGGATGGGGAACCGACCTCTATCCTCCTGCCAACACGTCGACGGACGTGAAGCTGCGCGTGGACGGAACAGGACCGGTCACGTTCTCGAACGTAACTACGTGGCCGTCGCGTTGTGGCGAGGGAGTCAAGTTTGCCGTCAAGGTGAACGGCGTGGAGGTTGGCCAGCTGGCCTTTGCGCACCTCGTCGACGCGCCGACTTCCGTCTCGAACAACACGGTGATCGGGCAGGTGGAGACCACTTGTGGGGCCTGGACCGATCACCTTCACTTCGAAGCCGTCAATGAGCAGGTCAACTACTCCTGCTACACCGACTACGGTTCCCCTGGAACTCAGGTTTCCCAAGGCCACAGCCTCGGCAGGATCGGTTCGGACAATACCGGCGCCAAGGAAGCCTGCCCGGCTTCACCCTCTGTCGGCGCAGGGAACCTCCTTCAGGCCGGCTCCATGGAGAACGGGGAGACCTGGAGCACCAAGGACGGCGGCAACGTCACCAATCGCACCAGCTCATATGGTCTTCCCCGCGACGGAGGTCGCTTTCTCACGGCCAATGACGGTGGTAGCGGTGGCTCCATCTACAAGGACATTCCCGGAGCCGTCGAAGAGGGAGAGCGCTTCACGGTCAGCGCATGGGTGCATTCGAACGGATCTGGCTCCGTAGCCACTGGCCGGGTGACAATCTTCCTGCGTGGCGGTGACGGTGCAACCGTCGAGTCACGATCGGTGAAATACGCCACCGGTTACGGCTGGAATCTTGTCCAGGCTACCGTCGACGCCAACGAGAGCCACCACAACGGCATCCGCGTCCAAGTTTACCCGGGCAGCGGGATCACGCGATTGGACACGGTGAGCGTCACTCGCTCACTCCTCCAGGCGGGTTCCATGGAAAACGGAGAGACCTGGAACACCATGAACGGCGGTAATGCCACCAATCGTTCATTGTCGGACGGCTCCCCGTACGACGGCAACCGTTTCCAGACCATCAATTCCGGCGGCACCAGCGGTTCCATCTACAAGGACATCGCCGTTGATGTCGAACAAGGGGAGCGCTTCACCGTCAGTGCGTGGCTCCGATCCTACAATCCCGGCACCACCGCAGCGGGCACGGCCCAGATCTTCCTGCGTGGCGGCAGCGGTGCAACCATCGAGTCGCGCCCGGTGCAATACAGCGCCGGGGACGACTGGATGCTCGTCCAAGCCACTGTTGACGCCAACCAGGCTCACCCCAACGGAATCCGCGTGCAGTTCTATCCAGCCAACGGGTCGCCAGTTGTGGCAATCGACACAGTGAGCGTCACTCGCTCACTCCTTCGGGCCGGCTCCATGGAGAACGGGGAGACCTGGAGCATCAAGGACGGCGGCAACGTCACCAATCGCACCAGCTCATATGGTCTTCCCCGCGACGGAGGTCGCTTTCTCACGGCCAATGACGGTGGTAGCGGTGGCTCCATCTACAAGGACATTCCCGGAGCCGTCGAAGAGGGAGAGCGCTTCACGGTCACTCTATGGGTGAAGGCATACACCTCCACGGCCAACGGCAGTGCGCAGGTATTCCTGCGAGGTGGTGGCGGCGCATCCGTCGAGGCGCGTTCGGTGACATACAGCGTCGACGGCCACGGCTGGGTTCCCCTGCAGGCCACCATCGATGCCACCCAGCGTCACCCCAACGGAATCCGCGTCCAGGTCTACCCCGGCAACGGAATCACAGCTGTCGACGCAGTCAGCGTCGGCTGACCTCGCGCTCTCACCGCCTTGCCTCGGACGCGTACATATCCGCAGGGTGAGGGGGCTTCTGGTAGGAGTGGCGACACCAGACCTCTGTCGTTTCTCGTGATCGGCCGGGAATGATCACATGGGCCCGAGGGGCGCCGGTGGTCGGTTCATGGTCCGTGCCTGACGGCACAGACTCTCGGCGATGTCGTCCCGTCCCGACGGGCGGAGCGCGCCGATGGCGAGGGTCCGTGGAGGCGGTCTGCGGGGCGCTGGCGGTCCGCGGGAGCCAAGGGATGGCCACCGCGCCTTTAAGGGAGGGCTCAGGCTGTGCTGAGACGGCGCCCGGCCGGCTCCCCGCGGGCGGTGACGCGGACCGGAGAGGCGCGCGGAACGGCCGGCGCCCCGGAACCCGTGATGCGGGTGCCGGGGCGCCGGGTGCGGCTCAGGGGCCCTCGGGCCACCAGGTCCGTGCGATGTCTCTTCTGACCTCCGGGCGCTCCGCGGGGCGCTCCTCGGTCTCCTCGCGGGTCCGGCGGGCCTCCGTCCGCTTCAGGGGCTTTCGCACTGTGACTCGGCGCATGGCTGCCTCCTTCAGTGCCTACCGCATTCCGTGTCCGCACGGAGGTAGACCCTTTCGGGGAGCGTTCCTCATCACGACCGCCCTGTCTGTGACGCCCGTCACGCACCGGAGGGTGCCGGTCCGGTGACACCGGGTCGCGGGCCGGGGTCCAGCAGGGCGTCGAAGGTGCCCGCGCGGGCCCGCCCGTGCAGGTCGTCGAGCGCCGCCACGGCCGCGGCGGCCGCCGCCGGATCCCTCCCGGCCAGGCCACTCGCCTCGAACTCGTCCTCGTCCAGCCGCCGTACGTCCGTGCCGTCGGCGGAGCGCCACAGGTCCAGGTCGAGGTCCTCGGCGGTCAGTTCGCCGCCGGAGAGGACGGCGGGGCGGGTGATGTCGCAGTACCAGCCCTTGAGGACGCCTCGAGCGTCACGTACCTCCTTGACGGAGTACCAGCGGTCCCGCCAGTAGTGCTCGGTGAACACGTCACCCGGCTCGAAGCGTACGAAGCCGAAGTCGCGGACGGTCTCCCCGGCCCAGCGGGCGCGCACCGCCAGGTGCGTGCCGTCGTCGGACAGCAGCACCGCCGGGTAGCGGATCTTCGTACGGCCCGCCTTGCGCAGCACCACGGTCACCTCGCGGCCGCCGTCAGCCGAGTTCGCGGACATGGCGCACCTCCGTCGCGCACACCTGGTAGCCGAACCAGGTGTTGATCGTCAGCATCGGCAGGTTTCCGGCGTCGTTGCCGGTGAACGCCTCCGTGCAGCCGGCCGCGCGGGCGCGGTGCAGGGAGTGGTTCTTGACCAGCTTGCCCAGACCGCGGCCGCGGTGCGCGCGGGCGGTGCCGGTCATCCCGCTGGCATAGCGGCCGGCGCCGTCGGTACGGGCCGCGGTGAACGCGGCCGGGCGGCCGTCGACGAGCGCGACGACGGTCAGGTCCGGGTCGTTCAGCGGGTGCCGCCAGGTCTCCCGGAGCCAGGCCTCGTAGTCGGTCGGCGCGGTGGCCGTGTCGCCCGGCTCGTCCGCGCTCGTCTCCGCGTCCAGCGCGAACAGCGGCCGGGGGTCGGCCGCGAAGTCGGCGGCCGTCCGCAGCTCCACTCCGGGCGGTGCCTCGCGCAGCGGCGGCAGCGGGGTGTGTGCCAGGTCCAGCCGCAGGAAGTGCGCCGTCCGGCCGGCCCGATAGCCGTGCCGTTCGGCGAACGCGCGGTTGCCGGGCTCGTCCAGTACCCAGGACAGCAGCCGTCTCGCGCCGTCCGTGGCGAGCCGCTCCTGTGCCGTGCGCACCAGCAGCGATCCCGCGCCGCGGCCGGTGCGGTCCGGGTGCACGTACACGTTGAGGTACCCCTGACCGGGCTGCGGGCTGTGGTGCAGCAGTCCGGTCTGCGCGGTTCCGATGATCTCGCCGTCCTGCTCGGCGAGGAGCGGCCGGCAGCGGGCCTCGGCCGGCAGCCGGGCCAGCTCGTGGGCGAGCGAGTCCGCGGTGACGAGGTGGAACGGGAGGGCGGCGTGCCGGACGGCGGCGAAGCCCTGGAGATCGGCCCGGACCTCCGGGCGGACCTCACGCACGATGACGGTCATGGGGCCGCACGCTACGGTCGCGGCGCGCCTTCGCGCCGCTCATTTTCCTCCGCCGGTGCGGGACAATCGCCCTGTGACGTTGACGATCCACATCGAGGACGGCGGGGCACCGCCGTACGAGCAGGTACGGGCGCAGGTCTCCGAACAGGCGCGGTCCGGGGTGCTTCCGGTGGGCCACCGGCTGCCGACGGTCCGGGGGCTGGCCGAGTCGCTGGGGCTCGCGGCGAACACGGTGGCCAAGGCCTACCGGGTGCTGGAGCGCGACGGGGTGATCGAGACACGGGGCCGCAACGGCACGTTCGTGGCGGCCGCCGGCTCGGCCGTCGCGCGTGAACTGGCTTCCGAGGCAAGGGCGTTCGCCGAGCGGGCGCGGCGGCTCGGCGCCTCCCGGGAGGAGGCCCTGGCCGCGGTGCGGGACGCCCTGCGAGCCGCCTACGAGGCGTAGCCGCCTCCCGTCCCGCCTCCTCGGCGCCCGCGGCCCCGCGTGCCTCGTCCCGCCTTCTCGTCCCGCCTTCTCGTCCCGCCTTCCTCGTCCCGCGTGCCTCGTCCCGCGTGCCTCGGACCGTGCCGCTGAGCGGCCCGGTCCCGGCCACCCGGCCAGGGTCTGGAGGACCGGCGGCCCCGGGCGCGTCCCGGCCGGCGGGTGAGGCCGCTTGAGCTCCGCCGTGGGTGCCGCCGTGCGACGCCCGTCGACCGCGGCGCCGTCGTGGCCGGTCGCGGGGTTCCCCGCGCCTCTCAGGGGCGCCGCCCGGCCGGGGACGGCCTCGTCCGGCCCCGCTCAGGCCCGCGCGACCTCCCCAGGGGTGCGGGTCGGGGCGAGGTGGGCGTGCTCCGCCGCGCGTGCGAACGCGTGTGCGTCGGCCACCGCCGCCCCGTGCGGGTCGTTGTTGAAGTACGCGTACACGTCCTCGCCGTCGTCCCAGGCGCGGGCGATCCGGTCGGCCCATGTCCGCAGGGACTGCCGGCCGTAGCGGGGCCACGGCCGGGCGCGGCCCTCGTGGAAGCGGACGTACCCCCAGTCCGCGGTCCGCCACAGCGGTGCCGCCGGCCGGGCCCGCACGTCGGACCAGCACAGGGCCGCCCGGTGCCGCTGGAGGACCGCGCGCACCCCGGGCGTCCACCAGGAGTCGTGGCGGGGCTCGACCGCGACGCGGACCCGTGCCGGGAAGCAGGCCAGGCAGGCGTCCAGCAGGCCGCTGTCCGCGCGCAGGGTCGGCGGGAGCTGGAGGAGCACCGGGCCCAGCCGGTCGCCGAGGCCCGCGGCGTGGTCCAGGAGCCGGTGGACCGGTTCCCCCGGGTCCTTCAGCCGCTTGACGTGGCTGAGGTAGCGGCTGGCCTTCACGGCGACCACGAAGTCCGCCGGCAGCCGGTCCCGCCACGCCGCGAAGTTCTCCCGGGTCGGCAGCCGGTAGAACGCGTTGTTGACCTCGACCGTCGCGAACCGGGCGGCGTACTCCTCCAGCCACCGCCGCACCGGCACCCCGGCCGGGTACAGGACGCCGCGCCAGTCCTTGTACTGCCAGCCCGACGTGCCGACATACAGGGTCACCCCTCCATCAAAGCACTCACCGCCGGCACCTCACAGGTACAGTCCCGCGTCCGCGCCGGTCCGCGGCTCCGGCAGCGCGGTGGGGGAGGTGCCCCGCCGCAGTGCGTACAGCTCGGCCAGCGTCGCGCCGTCGCGGCCCACGCCCTCGTCGGTGCCCAGCCAGCGCACCGCCTCCGCGCGGGACAGCCGGTCCACCTCGATCCGGGCCAGGCAGCGGCCGGGCCGCACCACGGCGGGGTGCAGACGCTCCAGGTCCTCGTTGGTGGTGACGCCCACCAGCACGTTCCGGCCCTGCCCGAGCAGGCCGTCGGTGAGGTTCAGCAGCCGCGACAGGGCCTGGCCGGCCATGTGCCGGGCCTCCCCGCGGATCAGCTCGTCGCAGTCCTCCAGCAGCAGCAGCCGCCAGCGGCCGCCCGCGGCGTCGTCCTCGCCGATCGCGATGTCCATCAGATAGCCGACGTCGCCGAACAGCCGCTCCGGGTCCAGGACGCAGTCCACCTGGCACCAGTCCCGCCAGGACCGGGCCAGCGTGCGCAGCGCGGACGTCTTGCCGGTGCCCGGCGGCCCGTGCAGCAGGAGCAGCCGGCCTGCGATGTCCTGCGGTGTGGTCTTCATCAGGCGGTCCATCGCGTCCGCCACCGGCGCCGTGTAGTTGGGCCGCACCTCTTCCCAGGTGCCCGCCGAGATCTGCCGCGTGGTGCGGTGCGGGCCCCGCCGCGGGGAGACGTACCAGAAGCCCATCGTCACGTTCTCCGGCTGGGGTTCGGGCTCGTCGGCGGCGCCGTCCGTGGCCCGGTCCAGCACGTCCGCGGCGAGTTCGGCGGTGGTCGCCGTCACCGTGACGTCCGCGCCCCGGCTCCAGCGGGACACCAGCAGGGTCCAGCCGTCGCCCTCGGCGAGGGTCGCGCTGCGGTCGTCGTCACGTGCCATCCGCAGCACCCGGGCCCCTGCGGGCAGCAGGGTCGCTCCGGACCGCACCCGTTCGATGTTCGCGGCGTGTGCGTACGGCTGCTCGCCCGTCGCGAAGCGGCCGAGGAACAGCGCGTCGACCACGTCGGAGGGGGAGTCGGAGTCGTCCACGGCGAGCCGGATCGGCAGGGCGTCCTGCGGCTGAGCTGACATGCCGCCATGATCCGCCACGGATGCCCGGTGTGCACCCGGTTTCCCCGGGACCGGTCCGCCGGCACCGCGGATCCGGCCGGACGGCGCGGCGGGACCGCGCGTGGGGGTGTCCCCCGTCAGCGTGCGGTGCCCGGCGGTCACGGGGTCCAGCCAAGGTGAGTCCAAAAGCCGCCACGGGATGATCTTGAAGCCCTGGCGAGGGCATGGGCCAGGTGCCGTTGACGAGCGGTGGACGCGGTGACAACGCGTGCACATCACCTGCCGCAGCCCGGAGTCGGAAGCGGCCCGCAAGGCAGAGAACGAGAAGATCTACGCCCCGCGGCGCGAGCGCGCCGAGAAGGCGAAGACCGAGCCGGCCACCGAGGCGCAGGTGAAGTACCCGACCAGGCTCGCGGAGAAGGTCGGCAAGGAGCGGTTCGACGCCGAGTTCGCCAAGGTGATCAAGGGCAGCGACATCGCCCCGCGCGCTCCCCGGCAACGTTGCGCGACGGCCGCGAAGCGGCTGACCAAGGCCAGAACCCGCAAGCTCATCACCGCCCTGGTCGGCCACGATTAGTCCTGTTCTGCCCCGGCACGTCCGGGCGTGCTGCACAGGGTGATCACGTGGCCGAGCCGTCCCCGGTCTGGAGTGCGTTCACCCACGCCCGGGCCGCCGCCAGGTCAGGGGCGGTGCCGGCCACCTCGTACGCGAACCCGGTCCACTCTTCCAAGACACGTGGCTCGTCGGGCCGCAGGTGTCCGGCGCCGCCGTGGACGGGTCGGTGACGGCGGTGGACGTCCAGCGGCGGGCGGCGCCGCTTGTCGTACGCGGCGAGCGGGTCGTCGGCGCTCACGCGTGGGACGGCGCGTGACGGCTGGTTCGGGGGGCCGGGTCGGCGGTGCTTGCCCATGCGCTCGATGGTCTCAGGCCGCGATCGTGGTCGGCCGGGCGGCGGCGAGTTCCCTTGCCCGCGTCCGTACGTCCTCGGCCACGGCGGTCCCGTACGGGCGGGCGGCGTCCAGCAGGGTGTTGAGGCGGGAGGCGACGAGCGTGGAGTCGACGCGGGCCGCGTCGTCGAGCGCCTGGTGGGCCGCGGCGGCGCCCCGCTCCGCCTCGCCCTCGTCGAGCAGGGCGGCGGCCAGCCCGATGCGGTCCATGACCTTCACCCGCTCGAATCCGGGGTTCCTGAGCCTGAGGGCGTCGGTGAAGTGGATGCTCGCCGCACGGCGGCCGCGATCGAGCCTGGTGAGGTCGCGGGCGGAGACCGCGCGGGCGCCGGCGTGTTCGGCGGCGTCGAAGTACGCGACCCACTCGGGTACCTCGTCGCCGAGCCCGTCGGCCAGGAGCTCGTCCGCCTGGCCGAGGTGCCGTTCCGCCGCTCGCTCGTCGCCGAGGGCGGCGTGGACCCGGCCGGTCTGCGAAGCGACCAGCGCCCTTGCCGCGGGCAGGGTCGCCTTCGCGGCGGCCACGCCGAGGAGACCGAGGGCGTCGTCCGGGCGGCCGAGGTAGATCATCTGGTGCGACATGCGGGTGACGATCTCCACCCCGCGGTCGCGCTGTCCGGCCTCCCCAGCCGCGTAGACGCCGTAGGACCAGTACCGCTGGGCCGTCCCGTACCGGCCGGAGTCGTGGCTGACCCACCCGGCGAGCGCCGCGAGGTCGGCGGTCGCCGAGAACACCCGGGTCCGCAGGCTGGCCGGCACCCCGTCCTGGATGCGGCGGGCGGCCTCGGCGAGCTGGGCGACGATCGCGGAACGGTACAGCCCGCCGCCCTTGGAGGCGTCGGCCTTGGCGAAGAAGGCGGTCACCTCCTCCAGGGCGGTGACGGTGTCCGAGTCGAACCCCTTCGTGTTGCTGTTCAGCGCGTGGGCGGTGCCGCCGAGCATCCGTTCGGCGGCGAGGATCAGCGGGGCGCCAATGGCGAGCTTGAGGGTGTCGCGGCGATTCATGAACAGGTCCATCTGCGTCCATCCGGCCAGGGTCTGGGCGGCTGCCTCGGTCAGCAGCGGGAGCTGGATGCTATCCAGCACCGGACCGGCGGCGGTCAGGCCGAGATCACCGGGCGCGAGGGGCTGCCCGGCCGCTTCCGCCAGGACGTCCGCGAGCAGGGCGGGCACCGGCGGGCGGGGCCGCTCGCCGTCGATCCAGCGCCGGATGCGGGTGGCGTCCGGCGCGATCTGCCGGTGGCCTCGGGCTTTGCCCGCCACGGCGATCCGCCGGGCGATCTCGCCGTGGGACAGGCCGGACGCCGCGATCCACAGCGCCAGGTGCGGGTTGCCGGATCTGCTGGCCATCGACGCCTCGCCCTCCCCGTTCTGACGTATACGGAGCGTGGCATCTCCGCCACGATTCGCGACCCCTACGGTACTGGTGCGGGCCCTGGGTGGGCAGGGATTCTGCTCGGGCGGCAGCCGCCCGGCTGCCCGGAACGTACAAGGGGAAGGGACTGCGCATGCAGACGCTGGCACCCCAGGCTCCGTGGGCGATGCGGCTGGTCACCGACCGGCTGCCGATCGGTCCGCCGTCGTACGCGGCGGTGACGCTGGATCCGTCCACGCAGACCGCCCACTACACCGACACCGCCGGCCAGGCGGTGGAGATGGGCAAGCACGGAACGAACCAGACCAGCCCGACGACGTCCATGTCCGGCGGCGGGGACGGGAGCAACCCGCAGCCGCAGACCGCGGACGACTCCACCCCCGACTACAGCTCGGACTGACCAATGGCCTCCACCGTCCTGGTCCTCACCGCGCTGGAGGACGTCACCGCGGACCTGGTGATCTCCGCGCTGAACGAGCGTGAGACGCCGGTCGTCCGCGCCGACCCGGCCGACCTCGGCGCCGGCCTGTCCTTCGGGGCCCGCATCGGCGCCGGGGCACCGGCCTGGGGCGGGCGGCTGGTCACCGGCAGCCGGGAGGTGGAGCTGGGGGAGGTGGCGGCGGTGTACTACCGCCGCCCCACCCCCTGGGCCGCCCGGTACGGGCATCTGCCCGCCCAGCAGCGGGACTTCTGTATCGCCGAGGCCCGCCACGGGCTCGGCGGCATCCTGCACACCCTCACCGGCGCCCGGTACGTCAACCACCCGCTGGCGGTGATGCGGGCCGAGTTCAAGCCCGCCCAGCTCCACCTCGCCGCCCGGCTCGGCCTCACCATCCCGCCCACCCTCGTCACCAACGCCCTGGAGGACGCCCGGAAGTTCGCGGCCGAGCACGGCCACGTCATCTACAAGCCGTTCCGCGGGCTGCCCGCCGGCGAGGACGGGCACGCCGGGGCGATCTGGGCCCAGCGCGTCGATGCGGAGACCTTCGACGACTCGCTCACCGTGATGCCGCACCTGTTCCAGGCCGAGGTCCCCAAGACCGGCGACGTCCGCGTGACCGTGGTCGGCCGCCAGGTGTTCGCCAGCCGGATCGAGGCGCCGGATGGCGCACTGGACTGGCGCCGCGGCGACTGGAACGACCTGGTGCACACGCCCACCACCGTGCCGGGGCCCGTCAAGGTGCTGCTGCACCGCTACCTGGCCGGTCTTGACCTGGTCTTCGGCTGCTTCGACTTCGCCCTGACCGGGGCCGCTGACGACCCGGCGAGCTGGGTCTTCATCGAATGCAATCCGAACGGACAGTGGGGCTGGCTCCCGGACGCGCCGGCCATCACGACCGCGTTCGCCGACATCCTGACCAGGAAGGAGGCGGCGCCGTGATGCCCGCCGACCTTGATACCGACTCCGTCCGCCTGCGCGAGGCCATGGCGAAGGCCCTCGCCGAGGACGGCGTCCTTGCCGATCCGGCCTGGCGGCAGGCCGTCGAGGCGGTGCCCCGGCACCGGTTCGTGCCCGGCTTCTACCTGCCTGCCGAGGAACCCGACGCTGGCGGGCTGACGGTATGGGAGCCGGTCACCGCCGAAGGCGACTACGGCCGCTGGCTGGCCTCCGCGTACTCCGACACCACCCTGATCACGCAGTTCGACGGCGACGAACCCGACTGGAAGGCCCCCGTCGTACGGCGTGGCGGGGCGCCGACCTCGTCGTCCACGCTGCCCTCGCTCGTCCTGCGGATGTGGGCCGACGCGGACGTGCAAGAGGGGCACACGGTTCTGGAGATCGGCACCGGCACCGGCTACTCCACCGCGCTCGTGTGCGAACGCCTCGGCTCCGCCGACGTCACCTCGATCGAGGTCGACCCCCACCGCCTCGCCCAGGCCGCCGACGCCCTGTACGGCCTCGGGTACACGCCCACGCTCGCGGTGGCCGACGGGCTGTATGGGTACTGGCCCGAGGCCAGGTTCGACCGGATCGTGGCCGCCTGCTCCTTCCGTGCCGTGCCCCCGGCCCTGCTCGCGCAGACCCGGCCGGGCGGGAAGATCCTGCTCACCCTCTCGGGATGGCTCTACGGCTACGCCCGCGTCCTGCTCACGGTCGCCGAGGACGGCACCGCCGAGGGCCGACTCCTTCCCGGCACGGTGTCGTTCATGTCCGCGCGCACCCACGCGGCGCCCGTGTTCGGCAACCCCGCCCACTGGGCCGCGGGCCTCCCGGAGGAGGGCCGTACGGCCCGGCACAGCCCGCAGCGGATCACGGCCGCGACCGAGGAGGCGTTCCACCTGCGGTTCCTCGCCCAGAGCGCGGTGCCGGACGCGCAGATGACGACCGTCGGCAAGGTGGTGCACCTGGCCGACGTCGTGACCGGCTCCGCCGCCACCCTCACGCGCGTCGAGGGCCGGTGGGAGGTGCGCGAGGGCGGCCCCGTGCGGCTGTGGGAGCGGGTCGAGGGCGTGCTGTCCGCGTACGACGAGGCGGGCCGGCCCGGGCCGGAGACGTTCACCCTGCACGTGTACGACGGCGGGCAGCACCTGCGGCACCCGCAGATGCCCGGCCTGCCGCTGCCCCGCCCCTGAGACGGCCCGCACGCTCCAGGCGCCCGGGCAGGGAGAGCGGCGGTCCCCGCCCGGGCGCCTGGCACGTTCACCGCACCCACTCGTACTCGTCGTCCTCCCCGCCGGCGTCGCGGTCCTCGTCGCTGAGGAGGTCGTTCAGCTCGTCCTCGGTGAACTCGCGCGTCTCGTCCATGGCCCTCATGACGCCGACCCTTCCGCGCCCGGTCGTGCGGCCGGGGCCTGGTCGACCTCCAGCGCACTGAAGTCGACATCGAGGCGGGTGTCGTAGTCCTCCGGGGCGATCCCTAGCTCGTGGGTCGAGTAGACGCCGAACCGGTTGACGTGCTGCGTCAGGTACGGCGAGACCTGGGCCAGGTCCAGCGGGTCGATCACTTCGCCCTCTGCCTGCAACTGCCGCACCACATCCGTGATGTCCAGGGTGTTGTGGAAGATCAGCAGGTCGGCGAGCAGGGAGGTGAACTTCACGTCCTTCTCCTGCTCGACCGGGTCGTTGTGCGCGACCGTGCCGCGCTGGCCGAACCGCACCCAGTCGCTGAAGCCGTTGAACGCCTCGACCTTGTTGGTCGCGGCCGTCACCCGGCCGCGCAGCGGCGCGTCCGGCAGGAACCGAAGCAGCTGCACCGTGCGGATCACGCGCCCGACCTCGCGGAAGGCGGTGTAGGTGGCGTTCTTCTTGGAGCCGGAGCGCAGCCGCTTGAGCAGCAGGGTGGAGGAGATGGCGCCCTCGCGGACCGAGACGGTCACCCGCATCAGGTCCCTGAGGTGGGTCTCGACCAGCTTCCAGTCGATCACGTTGCGGCCCGGCTCGCCGAACAGGGCGTCGATGTGCTCGTAGGTGACCGAGCGGGACGGGCGGAAGAACAGGCAGTCCTTCCAGTTGCGGATCCTGGGCATCAGGTCGGTCCCGAGCAGGTGCGCGAGCGCGAACACCGGATGGCTCTGGCCCTGGGTGTCGGCGTGGACCGTGCCCGGCTGCACCTCGGAGGCGTTCTTCAGCAGGCCCTCGATGATGTAGACCGCCTCCCACACCCCGCACGGCACGGAGTGCGTGAAGGACGCGGCGGGTTCCCGGCCGTCCTGGTTCCCCTCTCCCGGACCCGCTCGGGCCCGGTGCTTCCGGACCCGCCCGGTCCTCCCGGTCCTCCCGGACCGCCCGTGATCCGCACCCGGTCGTCGCCGCGAGGGTGAACCCCGGGGCCGGGCGCGGCCCGCGCGGTGTGGGAGCCGGCGGCGCGACGGAGGCCGGGCTCCGGTACGGAGCGGATCCCGGCCTCGGTGCGGCCCGGCCCGCTCGGGGGTGCCGGGCCGCCGGGGCAGGGGGTCGGCCCCCTCGCGGCGACGGGCGCGTCCTCTCGCACGTGTTCCCCGGAGGCAGTGGGGTACCCCGGGGAACACGCAGGTCACAGCGGTCTCGTCCGGATCGCGGGACGAGTCGTCCGGCGGCCGCCGCCGCGGACCGCCGGCGGTGCCGGTGACCTGGCCGGTGGGGGTGCGAGGAGGGGCGAGCGGGAGTGGGCAGGGGCTGGGGGGGAGGTGCCCGGGCGGAGACGGGCCGCGGGGTCGAGGGGGGAGGGGTTGAGGGGGAGGGTGCGGCGGGGGAGGGTGCGGCGGGGGAGGGGTGCGGCGGTGCGTGGGGGAGGGGCGGGGGCGGGCGAGCGGACTCGCAGGGGTGCGTGATCCGCCCCTCCAGCGTCGGTCAACTCGGGCCCGGGCACAAGAGTGATGAGGGTGCGTCAACACATTTGTCATGAACACGTAACCCAACGGGTAGTGAACCCGGGGCGGGCGCACGCGAAACGTTCTGAAGGTGAGTCAATTTTTTTGGCATGGACACTTCCTGTCAACACGCGTAGCTGCTACCACGGTTACCGCAGAGATCCTGCTAAAGGGAGGTTCCATGAGACGTTCCCGACTTGCCGTATTGGTCAGCTCGGTCCTCCTGGCCTTCGGCACCGCCCTGACCGGGGCCGCCGCGGCGCAGGCGGCCGAGAGTGCCGCGGTCTCCTATGTCGCGCTCGGCGACTCGTACTCCTCCGGTGTCGGAGCCGGGAGTTACATCGGCTCCAGCGGTGACTGCAAGCGCAGCACCAAGGCGTACCCCTACCTGTGGGCCGCCGCCCACTCGACCTCGTCCTTCAGCTTCACCGCCTGCTCGGGCGCCCGTACCAACGAGGTGCTCGCGGACCAGCTGGGCCCGCTCAACTCCTCGACGGGCCTGGTGTCCATCAGCATCGGCGGCAACGACGCCGGCTTCGCGGACGTCATGCTGACCTGTGTGCTGCAGTCCGACAGCTCCTGCATCTCCCGCATCAACACCGCACGGGCGTACGTCGACTCGACGCTGCCCGGCCGGCTCGACGCGGTCTACTCGGCGATCCGTACCCGTGCCCCCTCTGCACAGGTCGTCGTCCTCGGCTACCCCCGCTTCTACAAGCTCGGCACCAGCTGCCTCGGCCTGTCGGAGACCAAGCGGTCCGCCATCAACTCGGCCTCCGACCACCTGAACAGCGCCATCGCCCAGCGCGCCGCCGCCCACGGCTTCACCTTCGGCGACGTGCGCACCACCTTCACCGGTCACGAGCTCTGCTCCGGCAGCGCCTGGCTGCACAGCGTCAACTGGTTCAACATCGGCGAGTCCTACCACCCGACGTCGTCCGGCCAGTCGGGCGGCTACCTGCCGGTGATGAACAGCGCCGCCTGAGCCGTCACCCGCCGGACGGTCCGGCGGCGGAGCCCGCGTCCGCGGTGCTCCGCGCCACGCAGGTCAGCGAGAACCGCACGGAGTCGGACGACCCGCGGACCGGAGCCCGTACCTCCACGCCGAGCGCGTCGCGGTACGTGCCCCGGTCCGCTCCCGTGGTGACGGTCACCGTGTCCCGTCCGGTCCGGGGTCCGCCCTCGGGCAGTGACAGCGTCCGCCAGCCCCCTCCCAGCACGTCCCCGCCCCGGGTCACCCACCGGTACCGCACCTGTGCGGGCAGCCGCTCCACGGTGAACGTGGCCGTGAACGAGGGTGCCTCGGCGTCCGGCGGCGGGCAGACTCCCGTGTACTCCGTGCGCGTGCCGGCCACGGTCACGCGCACCGACTGTGCCGGAGCGTCCGTCGGCGCGGACGCGTCGCCGCCGGTCGGCGTCGGCGTCGGCGTAGGGGTGGGCGTGGGCGTGGCCGTGGGTGTCGGGGTGGGGGTGGGAGTGCCGGAGCGGTCGTGCGCCTGCTCCGGTGACTCGGCGGCCGTCCCGTGCGCTCCGCCCGGCACCGAGGTGGCCGTCCGCCCCTTCGCGTCGCCCTGGCCCCCTCCGCCCCGGCCCCCGCCGCCCAGCAGGGCGTACGTCAGCCCCGCAACGGCCAGGGCCAGTACCAGGAAGCCCGCCACCAGTGCGGTCAGGGCCCGTCCCTCGCGCGGCGGCCGGCCGGGCGTCGCCGCCGTCCCGTTCGTCGGCGGTACGGGTACGGCCCTCTCCCCGCGCGGCGGCACCGAGTGCGCAGGCGGTGTGGCCGCACCGCGCGGCGCGACCGGACCGGCAGCCGCGACGGTGCCGGCGCGTGCGGTCTCCGCGCGTGGTGCGGTCTCCGTGCGTGCGGTCTGGATGTGTGCGGGGTCGCTGGGTGCGGGGTCCGTCCACAGGTCGTCCGTGCGCACGGTGTCGGCGCGCGGGCCGCCACCGGCCGCCACCAGACGCAGTTCCCGCTCCGCCCGGTCCGCGGGGAGCCGCTCGGCGGGGTCCTTGCGCAGCAGCCCCGCGATCACCGGGGCGAGCGCGCCGGCCCGCCGGGCCGGCGGCAGTTCCTCGTCCACGATGGCGCGCAGCGTGCTCAGCGGCGTGTCCCGGCGGAACGGGGAGACGCCCTCGGCCGCGGCGTACAGCAGCACGCCCAGGGACCACAGGTCGGAGGCCGGACCCGGGGTACGGCCCAGCGCCCGCTCCGGAGCCAGGAACTCCGGCGAGCCGAGCACCTCCCCGGTCATGGTCAGCGCGGAACTCCCCTCGACGGTGGCGATGCCGAAGTCCGTCAGTACCACCCGGCCGTCGTCCGCCATCAGCACGTTGCCCGGTTTCACGTCCCGGTGCAGCACCCCCGCCGAGTGCGCGGCGTGCAGCGCCGACAGCACCTCCGCGCCGATCCGGGCAGCGCGGCGCGGCTCCAGCGGGCCCTGCGCCTCCAGCAGTTCGGCCAGCGAGACGCCCCGGACCAGCTCCATCACGATCCACGGCCGGCCCTCCTCGGCGGCCACGTCGTACACCGTGACCACCCTGCGGTCGGCCACCCGGGCCGCCGCCCACGCCTCCCGCTCCAGCCGCGCGTACAGCCGCCGCACGTCGTCGGCGGGCAGTCCGGCCGGCGCCCGGACCTCCTTGACGGCGACCTCGCGCATCAGCACCTCGTCGCGGGCGCGCCACACCGTACCCATCCCGCCCTCGCCGAGCGGGGCCAGGAGGCGGTAGCGGCCCGCGATCAACCGTTCAGCACCCGGTGACTCCGACACGAGCACCCCCCATCGCGGCCGCGTGAGCCGTGTTCCGTCCGGAACGGACCTGTCCGATGTCTTCCCACGGGCGGCTCATCCGAATGCGGTGACCGCCGCCCGGAGCAGCAGCCCCGTCCCCAGCAGCACGACACCTGAGGCGCAGACCAGTGGAAGCGTCCGGCGCACCCTCGTCACCAGCGGGTGTGCGGCCCATCGCGGCCGCTTCTCCAGCGCCCGCACGGCCCGCCCGCCGAGCCGCACCACGGCGAAGCCGGCCGCCGTGAGGGTCAGCGCGAGCCCGGCACCGTAGGCCACGACCAGCAGCAGACCGAACCACGCGTGCCCGAGCGCGGCGGCCCCGACCAGCACGACGACCGCGGAGGGGCTGGGCACGAGCCCGCCCGCGAAACCGAGGAGCAGGGTGCCGCGGAGCGTGGGGGCGGTGGGGTGGGTGTGGGTGTGGCCGTGGTGGGTGTGGGTGTGACCAGGGGCGTGGCCCTGCCGGTGGGGGGTGTCCTCGTGCTCGTGTTCGTGTTCGTGTTCGTGTTCGTGTTCGTGCTCGTGGTGCGGGTGCGGGTGCGGGTGTGCGGACCCGTGGGCGTGGCCGGGGTGGGCGTGGGCGTGGGCGTGCTCGGCCGGATGGTGGCGGGACGGGGCACCTCCTCCCACGGCGCCGGCGCCGGCCCCGGTGAGGGCGAGTTGCCGCTCGGGCACCTCGTCCCCCGTGTTCGCCGGCCGGTGGGTGCGCCCGTGGCCGTGCCCGTGCCCGTGCCCGTGGGTGTGCCCGTGGCTGTGCCCGTGCCCGTGGCCGTGGCCGTGAGTGTGGGCCCGTCCCGGCCAGGCGCGACGCAGCAGGACCACGCCCGCCCCCGTCACCAGGGCCCCGCTCGCGACCCCCAGCCAGCCGATCACCGCGGGCGCCGCCGCTGACCCGGCGGTGACGATCAGCCCGAGGGCGGTCACCCCCAGCGTGTGGGTGACCGTCACGGACACGGCCAGCGGCAGCACGTCCCGCAGCCGCGCCCGGTGTCCGCGGGCCGCCGCCGTCGCGGCCATCAGCGTCTTGCCGTGGCCCGGGGCGAGGGCGTGCAGCGCACCCAGCCCCACGGCGAGGAGCAGCGCCAGCGCCGCGAACCCCAGGGTGAGGTGCTGCCGGGCGACCAGGGCGTCCAGGGCGCGGGTGAAGCGGTCGGCACCGCGCGGCAGCACCGAGGCGGCGGGCGCGTCCCGCCCGTCCTCCGCCAGGGCCGGGCCGCCCGGCCGCACGGTCAGCGAAGCGGTCCGGGTGTCCGCCGGGGACGAGAGCAACTCCTGTGGGTAGCGGGTGAGTTCGCGGGAAGCCGAGGTGTCCGGTACGTCGGACGAGGCCAGCGTCATCCGGTCACCCCGAGCCGTCACCTCCCGCCACCCGGCGGGCCCGGACGAGTCGCCCGCCGCCCGGAAGGCGACCGTCAGACGCGCCTCCGTTGGCAGGGGCGCGGTGAGCCGGCACTCCAACCGCACCGTGTCGAGGCCCGCCTGACCGGGCAGCACCCGTGCCCTGCTGCCGGCCACGGTCAGGGCGACCGTACGGCCGTCCACCTCGGCCTCGCTGTCCCGGGCGGCCCGAGTGCAGCGCGCCCGGGCCCAGCCGGCCAGGCCGGACCGCTCGATCTGCGGGCGGACCTGGGCGGCCGGGATCTCCGCGAGGTCCTCGACGTGGTCGACGCGGAGTGCGCCGGGGGTGGCGACCAGCCCGTCGTACACGTTGACGGTGAAGTTGCCCAGAGGGTGTGCGCCGGCGGAACCGGCGGGCACCAGGGCGAGGGCGCACCCGGCCAGCAGTACTCCGGCGGACGCGCCGAGTACGCGCCCGGCCGGGACGGGGGCGGTCACGCGGCGGCCTCCGGCGTCCCGAGCGCCTTGCGGGCCTCCCGCGCGCCCAGCGGGGAGAAACCGGGGTTGAGTTCCAGGGCGGCCGTCAGATGCGTCCGGGCCTGCCGGTCGTGGCCCGTCCTCAGCTCGATGACCCCGCGGTGGTAGTGGAAGAGGGCGTTGCGGTAGCCGGTGGCCGTGGCGCGGCGGGCGTAGCGGAGAGCCTCCTTGTCGCGGCCGTTCACGTGGAGGGCCCAGGCGAGGGCGTCCGCGGTGTGCACGGTGCGGCGGCGGGACCACTCGGCGCGGGCGGCGCGCAGGGCGGCGGCCCGGTCGCCGTGGTCGGCCGCGGCCAGGGCGGTGTCGAGGTCGACGTCGACACCGCCGGCCCGGGCCAGCGAGGTCCAGGTGCCGACGAGCGCGTACTGCTCGCGCGCCCTGGCCCGGTCGCCCCGGCCGTCCCGCGCCTCGTACAGCTCGCCGAGTGCCACCAGCGCCCCCGGCAGCGGGGCCCGGGCCACGACCCGCTCCAGCCCCTCGATCGCCGCGGCCCGCTGTCCGGCGGCCGCCTGGGCGCGGGCCCGGCCCTCCAGGGCGGGGAGGTAGTCCTCGTCGGCGGCCAGTGCCCGCCCGAAGTGGCGCAGGGCCCGCTCGGGGTCGCCCTCGTTCCAGGCGAGCTGGCCGAGCTGGGTGGCGACGTACGCGAGGTCGCCGGGGGCGGTCGCGCCGGCCAGGGCCTGCTCCAGGACCCGGCGGGCGCCGGTCACGTCGCCGCGCAGCTCGCGCACGTACGCGTACCGGGTGAAGACGGGGATGCCGGGGCGGCGGGCGTCGGCCGTGTCGGCGGCCTTCTCGGCCTCGGCGTAGCGGCCGAGTTCGACCAGGGCGTCCACCCTGCTGCACAGGGCGCCCTCGCTGTACGGGTTGTGGGCGAGCGCCCGGTCGGCGTCGGCGAGGGCGCCGGTGAAGTCGTGCCGGGCGGCGGCGAGTGCGGCCCGCCCCGCCAGCGCCCGGTCGTTGCCGGGCGAGAGGTCCAGCGAACGCCGCAGCGCCTGTTCGGCCCTCGGGTAGTGCGAGGGGTCGCCGTCGGTCCTGGCCCGCTCGACGTGTGCCGCGGCGAGCGCCGCCCAGCCGGAGAAGTCCTTCGGCTGGGACCGCAGATGGGCCTGGAGCGCCTCGACGCCCGACCCCTTCGCCCGGCCCGCGTCCGGCGGCGGGGCCGAGAACGTGGCCGCGCCGTGCTGCGCCCGGGCGCCGCCGAGGGCGACCGAGCCGGCGGTGAAGGCGAGGGCCAGCAGCAGCGCGGGGCCCGCCGCGCGGGCGATCCGCCACCGCCTGGGCGGCCGGTCCGTCTCGGTGTCGTGGGTTCCATGGGGTCCCGTGGACATGACCCTCTCCTGCGTCGGTCGGGTTGATGGTGGGGGCGCGGCCCGCGCCGTGGGGACGGGGGAAGCGGGCCGCGCCGGTCGGGGGTCGGCCGGTACGACGGTCTGTGCGGCGTGTGCGGCGTGTGCCGCGTGTGCCGCGTGTGCGGCGTGTGCGGCCTCTGGGGCGTGTGCGGCCTCTTGGGTCTGTTCGGCCCGAACGGCCCGCCCGCGGTGCCGGCCCGTCCGCCGGGCCGCGGCCGCGGTGCCCGCGGGGCGGGTCACCCGGGCCGCGTGCGGGCCCGGCGGCGCAGCCGTCGGCGGCGCGCTCAGTACGCCCGGTTCCTCGTGCGCCGCCACCACAGGAGGGCTCCGCCGATCAGCAGGACCCCGAGCGCGCCCGCGCCCGCCGACGCGGCGAGAAGCCCGGTACCGGTGGTGCCGCCGGTGGCGCCGGCCGGCTGGAGGGCGTCACCGAGCTGGCTGCGCACGTCCGCCGAACCGTCCGTCCCCTTGGCCAGCGGGCCGCGGGAGCCCTCCGTGGGCAGGGCGACGTACGGGAACTTCTTCTCGAAGTCCTTGTCGTTCGCGTCGACCCCGTCGCCGAGGTCGTTCTTCTGGCCCAGCAGTTCGCCCTCGACGACCTGGAGCGAGGCGTCGATCACGTCGTCGGTGAGCCGGCGCCCGTTCGGGAAGCCCGCGGTGTCCCCGTCGAGGACACCGAGCCGCTTCGGGGTGTGCGCGGGCGGGACCGAGGTGTTGAGCCGCAGCATCTCTGCGGGGCGCACGTGCGGCGGCCGGTTGAGGCCGTCGACTCCCTTGAGGAAGACGTCCACCAGGTCGTTGCGGGGCTCCGCCGGTGCCTTGATCTTGTAGATCGCCTCGATCAGCCGGGGCAGTTCGGGGTGGGTGACGTTCCGCAGGAAGCGGCCGTCGTCCCGGGGCGTGCTCGCGTTGAAGACGTCCTTGTCCTTCAGCGGGTTGACGACCTCGTTGACCAGGGGGCTGCCCAGGCGGGACACCTGGGTGTACTCGCCGTGCGCGTTCCTGCGCTGGGTGGTGGACCAGATCCCGACGACCGGCTGGTGCGCGGACTGCCGGATCATGTGGTTCGGCACCTGCAGGGCGATGCTGTTGACGTTGTAGCCCTTGAGCGTGTCGTTGCCGACCTCGGAGAGGTTCCCGCCGTACAGCAGGTCGAAGACGCGCAGGTCCAGGAAGAACGGGTCGTCGGCCTGCCCCGCGAACGCCGTGGTCCCGCCCGCCAGTTCGTGCACCGCCTCGGCGCGCAGCTTCGCGTAGTCCGGCATGGACGCCTTGCCGACGTTCGACGGGGCGACCGGCACGTTGCGGGCGATCTTCGTGCGGGAGCGCACGCGCTCGTGCTTCATCCGCAGCAGCTCGATGTCGTAGGTCTGCGTGATGTTGAGGTCCGGGTCGTCGAGGCTGTCCACGGGCCCGGTGTTGTAGAGGAAGGTCTTCTTGTTCTTCGTGTGCGTCCGGAACGTGAAGCGGTAGACGAGATCGCCCCGCGCGTCGCCGTCGTTGTCGATGTGGAGGTCGTACTGGGCGTCCTCGGCGAAGGGGAAGAAGTTCGGGCCGCCGGCCGGCTCCTCGAACGGGATCCAGTTGGCGATGATCGTGGTGGTGTCCGGCCGGTCCGGGCTGACGAACGCGTACACGTCCGTGTTGTCGTACTGCGGCTGTCCCGAGACCAGCGGGGCCTCCCGGTGGCTGGAGGCCACCGCCGTCCGCGGTTCCAGCGCCGTCGCACCGGCGGCCGCGAGCCCCGCGGCGGCCAGCGACCCGCATACCAGAGCCGCCACGCCCCTGCGTCCCGACGTGCTTCCAGAGATAGCTGTCATCCCGTCCGTCCTTGGTGCCGAGTTGCCTGACGTCGGGGGATTCGGAGTCCCCCGCGCACCGGATTGGTCGGCCGTGGAAAAATCTCGGAATCTCTTTCCGCGCCGTCGGCCCGCGTTTTCGCCGCGCTGATCCGTATCCCCTGCGGGAGGTGCGTGCGGTGCGGACACCTGGTGTGACAGGGCGGGCCCGGTGCGGACGTCGAGAGGGGGACCGGATGGAGGCGGAGGACTTGCTGCAACGTGTCGCGGCGGGCGACCATCGGGCGTTCGAGGACCTGTACGGACTGGTGTCCGGGCCGGTGTTCGGACTGGTACGGCGTGTGGTGCGGGACCCGGCGCAGTCGGAGGAGGTGGCTCAGGAGGTGCTGCTCGAACTCTGGCGCACTGCCGCCCGTTTCGACCCCGGCCGGGGCAGCGCCCTCGCCTGGGTGCTCACCGTCGCCCACCGTCGGGCCGTCGACCGGGTGCGCAGTGCCCGTGCCGCCGGGGAGCGCGAGCAGCGCGAGGCCCTGCGCTCCGGCGGGCCCGCCTTCGACCAGGTCGCCGAGGAGGTGGAGGCCGGGCTGGAGCGGGAGTGGGTGCGGCGCTGCCTGCACCGGCTGACCGCGCTGCAACGCCAGTCCGTCACCCTCGCCTACTACGACGGCTACACCTACCGTGAGGTCGCCGAACGGCTGAAGCTGCCCCTCGGCACGGTCAAGACCCGGATGCGCGACGGACTGCTGAGGCTGCGCGACTGCCTGGGAGGTGCGGCGTGAGGGGCCACCCGCGGCCGGGCCCGCTCCGGCCTCGCCCGCCGCGGCGGCAGCTCCGCCCGCGGCCGGCTCGCCACACGTGTCCGCGGTCCCGGCACATGTCCGCCCGGCACATGGCCGCCCGGCAGACGTCCGCCCGGCACATGTCCGCCCCGCCCGTGTCCTCGGGCCCGCACCGGCCCGGGAGCCCGTTCGCGTTCCCGGCCCGCCGGCCCCGCGCCGGCCGAGGCCGCCCGGGAGGTGCCGCATGAGCCTGCTCGGCCGACTCCGCGGCCGCCCGGACCCGCACTCGCTCGCGGCCCCCTACGCGCTGGACGCCCTCGACCCGGACGAGCGACGGCGCTTCGAACGGCACCTGGCCGGATGTGAACGCTGCGCCGCCGAGGTCCGCGACCTCACCGAGGACGCCGTACGGCTCGCCTGGTCCGCGGCCGCCGCACCCCCCGCCGCGCTGCGCGACCGGGTGCTGGCAGCGGCCCGCACGACCGCGCAGGAACCGGCCGGGGCGCCACGGCGCGCGGGCGGGCAGCCCGCCGGGCGGCTGCCCGCCCATGTCTGGGGCACGCAGCCGCCGCCGGCACGCACCCGTGCGCCCCGGCCGCGCCCCCTGCTGGTCCCGTTCGCCACGGTCACCGCCGCCGCGGCACTCGTTGTCGCCGCGCTGTTCGCCGTCCAGGCGGACGAGTCGCGCCAGCGGCTGGCCGCCGAGCGGGACCGGGCGCGTGAGATCGCCCACGTTCTGGCCGCCCCCGACGTGCGGACGGCGGGTGCGCGGGACACCGGCGGCCGCAGTATCGGAGTGATCGCTTCCGCCTCGGCCGGGGAAGCGGTGATCACCCTGAGCGGATACGGCGATCCGCCCGACGGCCGGGTGCGCCAGCTCTGGCTCATGCGCCCCGGTGCGCGGCCCCGGTCCCTCGGGCTGTTCCAGGGCGACGACACGCCCTTGGTCGCGACCGGTCTCGACCCCGCTTCGACGTCACTCGCTGTGACCGTCGAGCCGGGCGGCGGCTCCCCGCAGCCCACGACCCGGCCGGTTGTCCAACTCGCCCTGGAATCGGTCGGATTCGGAGAGTGACGGCGGAGGAGTCGTCAACACCCTTACGGGGAAGGTGAATCCTGTGGCCGCGATACACGAGTGCCCCCGGAGGGCGATAGGGTTACCCTGCCCGTGGGCCGGGTGGACTCGTACGGGTGGGGAGTGACATGGAACAGATAACTGCACGCAGGGCGAGGGTCCCTGCGATCACCTGCGGCAGCGGTGCGACCAGTTCGCGCCTCGACCGGCATCTGTCGGTGCTGGCGGGGCCTGCCGTGCCGCAGCAGAAGACGGCCGACGCCACTTCGCTGATCGTCGAGCTGACCGCCCGTGACACCGCCGCCCGTCCCGGCAGCCGGGGTGCGCGCGTGGGCCGCGTCTCGCTGTTCGCGCCGCTGCGCCGTCTGCGCCGCACCCTGTTCGGCGGTCACTGAGCCCCGGCGTCCCATCCCCGGGCCGCCTCCCGGGGTCCGGCGCGCTAGACCGCCGCACCGTCCCGCCGCAGCGCCGCGATCTCCTCGTCCGTCATCCCCGTGGCGCGCAGTACCGCGTCCGTGTGCTGCCCCAGCGCTGGCACGTCACCCATGCACGCCTCGCCCCCACCCGGCAGCGTGATCGGCGGCAGCAGCGCTCGCAGCGGCCCGGCCGGCGAGCCCACCTCCCGCCACCGCTCCCGCGCCGCGAGCTGCGGATGCTCCACCACCTCGGACACGTCCCGCAGCCGCGCGCAGGCGAGGCCCGCGCCCTCCAGCCGGGCCATCGCCTCGTCCGCGCCCCAGGCGGCCAGCGCCTCGGCCACGACCGCGTCCGTGGCCGCCCGGTCCGCCACCCGTGCCGGGTTCGTCGCGAACCGCGGATCCGTCCCCAACTCAGGTCTGTTCAGCACCTGTTCGGCAAGCCGCCGCCACTCCCGGTCGTTCTGCACGGACAGCAGCACCCGTCCCCCGTCGGCCGTCCGGTAGGCGTCGTAGGGCGCGATCACCGCATGGCCCAGCCCCGTACGGGCCGGCGGAGTGCCGCCGTGCAGCGTGTGGTGCAGCGGATGCCCCATCCACTCCGCGAGCGCGTCCAGCATCGACACCTCCACCGGCCCGCCCCGGCCCGTGCTGCCGCGCCGCACCAGTGCCGCCAGCACCCCGGAGAAGGCGTACATGGCCGCCGCGATGTCGGCCGCCGGGATGCCCGCCTTCACCGGCCGCTCCGCCGTCCCGGTCACCGACACCAGCCCCGCCTCGCACTGCACGAGCATGTCGTACGCCCGCTTCGAGGCGTACGGCCCCGGCGTGCCGTAGCCGGAGACGTCCACGGCGATCAGCCGCGGATGCGCGGCGCACAGCGTGGCCGCGTCCAGGCCGAGCCGGGCCGCCGCGCCCTGCGCGAGGTTCTGCACGAACACGTCCGCGTCCGCGATCAGCCGCAGCACCGCCTTGAGCGCGCGCGGGTCCTTCAGGTCCAGCGCCACCGACTCCTTGCCGCGGTTGCACCACACGAAGTGCGAGGCGAGACCGCCCGCGGCGGTGTCGTACCCGCGGGCGAAGTCACCGCCGTCGACCCGCTCCACCTTGATCACCCGCGCGCCGAGGTCGGCGAGCTGCCGGGTGGCGAACGGGGCCGCGACGGCCTGCTCGACGGCGACGACGGTGACGCCGTCCAGGGGCAGGGGCAGGGGCAGGGGCAGAGGCAGGGGCTGGGGCTGGGGCTGGGGCTGGGGCGCGGGTATGGGGAGTCGGTCCATGCGGGGGATCATCACCCGTGACGGCAGGCCGTGTCAGCCCCGGGCCGCCGGGTCACAGCAGGGCGAACTGGCCCCCGGGACCCTCTTCGGGGTGGTCCAGGACCGACGCGGGCCTGCGCGCCGCGTCCGGTACGGGCAGGACTCCCGCCTCGTGCAGGTCGCCCGCCGTCACCGGGGCCGCCGCCGTCGGTGCACCCGCCACCCGCCGCAGTCCGGCGGTCAGCGCCAGTACGGTGATCAGCTCCAGCAGCTCCGAGGTCCAGGCCTGCGGCCAGGAGCGCGGCCGGACGGCGTCCAGGGTGCCCGGTTCCGGCGCGGCCGTCCGCGCCGCGAACCACGCCTCCAGGACCCGCCCGCCCTCCGCCTCGAAGTCCCAGGCCTGCGCGGGTACCGGCGAGATCCGGCCCTCGTCCAGGTGGAGGACCTCCTCGTCGCGGTCGTAGCGCAGGGCGAGCGGGCGGGCCGGGAGCGGGGCGCGGACGTAGGGGCGGCGGCCGCCGGGGAGCCGGGGGCGCTCGCCGTCGCGGCGCATCAGCCAGAGCAGGCGGCGGCCCGTGCGCACGCCCTCGTCCCAGGTGCCGGTGTCCCCGGTGAGCGGCACGGTCAGGTCCGCGCGGGCGGCCGCGAGGATCCAGGCCAGCACGTCCCCGGGCGGCACCGGACGGCCGAGCCGGGCGGCCAGGTGGTCCGTGAGGCCGGGGGCGAGGTTGGGCTCGGTGCCGCCGGGGCGCCGGTACAGCGGGCGGACGCGGCCCCGGCGGGGGAGCGGCGGCAGGGACGTGGCGAGCAGGGGGAGGTCCGGCGTGCCGGGTGCCTCGACCACGAAGACCTGCCGGGCGTCCGCGACCCGCCACAGTTCCGGGCGGGCGGCGTCGATGAGGCGCTGGTCGGGGATCAGCCACTGCTCGTCGAACGGGCCGCGCAGCACCCGGACGGGCTCCGGGCAGGGGCCCACCGCGCGTGCCAGCCGCTCCGTGCCGCCGCGCCGGCCGGGCAGCTGTCCCACGGCCGTGTGCAGGGTGCGGGCCCGGGTCGGCGCGAACAGGGTCTCGCGGTCCGCGCCTTCGGCCCGCACCAGCGCCGCCCAGCGGGCCCGCAGGGAGTCCGGGTCCGGCGCCACCGGCCAGCCGCGGCCCAGCCGGGGCGGTGCGACGGACCACGGCATGAGGTCCGCGAGGGGCGGCGCGTCGTCGTCGTGCGTCACGCCCGGCATGGTACGACGCGCCGCCGGAGGCGGGGCCGGGTGAGGGCGTGCGTCACCGTGACGGGCGGGGTGCGCCAGGTGCGCGGACCGGGTGGCGGTCGCCCCGACCCTGCGGGGCGCCGGGGGTCAGGGCCTCCATACGAGGCGGGTGCGCGGCGGCCGGGGTGCCCGGACGGGGGTGCCGGGCGGTCCGGGAGACCGGTCCGCGGGGGCCGCGGGGGCGCCGGGCGGCCGGACCGGGTGGGGGAGAGCCCCGGCGGGAGGGCGCCTCATCGGGAGGGTGCCGCAGCGGCCGGCGCCTCGGTCAGGTCGCGTCCAGGGTCACCGTGAAGGAGAAGCGGTCGCCCCGGTAGTGGATGACGACCACGTCCAGCGGGCGGCCCGCGGTGTCGTAGGTGACGCCCGTGTAGTGCAGGATCGGGCTCAGCAGCGGCACGTCGAGCAGCCGGGCCGTCTCCGGGTCCGCGAGCCGGGCCTCGACCGTGTCCGTGATCCGGCTGATGTCCGCCCGGACCACGTCCCGCAGCACCTTCGTCATCGGCCAGCGCACCAGGTCGGCGGGGTCGATGCGCTCGGCCACCTCCGGACGTACGTAGTTGCGTGCGTGGTTGGTCGGCTCCCCCGTCTTCTCGTCGCAGCGCAGCCGGTGGTACGTCGCCACCTGCGCCAGATCCGGGAAGTACTCGGCGAGTTCGCCGGGGGGCGCGGCCCGGCCGTGGCCGAGCAGCCGGGTCGCCATGCCCGACTGCTGGGCCACGATCGCGTCGACCGAGCCCAGCAGCCGCACCGGGGCGCCCCGGCGGGCCCCCGGCTCGATGAAGGTGCCCCGCCGGCGGTGGCGGGTGATCAGCCCCTCGTCCTCCAGTTCCTTCAACGCCTGCCGCATGGTCAGCACGCTCACGCCGTAGTGGCCCGCCAGCTGCTCCTCCGTCGGCAGCCGCAGCGGGTCCTGCGGGGAGCGGCCGAGTATCGAGGCGCGCAGCGACTGCGACACCTGGTACCAGAGCGGCAGCTTGCGGTTGAGGACGATCGAGTCCGGGGCGAAGGAGGTCACGGGGCCATCCGTACCTCTCGGGGATCGCTCCGTGCAACCGCTCACCGCCTCCGCACGGCTGCTCACAGCGCGCGGAAGTGCCGTTCCATGCCGTCCCACACGGCGTCGTAGCGCTCCTGGAGATGCTCCGCGCCGGCCGCGTGCGGGGTGAGCGTCAGCGGCCAGCGGGTCTCGAACATGAACGCCAGTCCGTCGTCGACCTTCTGCGGCACCAGGTCGGCGGCGCTGGCCCGGTCGAACGTCTCGCGGTCCGGCCCGTGCGCGGACATCATGTTGTGCAGCGAGCCGCCGCCCGGCACGAAACCGCCCTCGCCGGCCGTCTTCGCGTCGTACGCGCCCTCGATCAGGCCCATGTACTCGCTCATCACGTTGCGGTGGAAGTACGGCGGCCGGAAGGTGTCCTCGCCCACCAGCCAGCGCGGCGCGAACACCACGAAGTCGACGCCCGCGAGCCCCGGCGTGTCCGACGGGGAGGTCAGCACCGTGAAGATCGACGGGTCCGGGTGGTCGTAGGAGATCGAGCCGATCACGTTGAAGCGGCGCAGGTCGTAGACGTAGGGCAGGTGGTTGCCGTGCCAGGCGACGACGTCCAGCGGGGAGTGGTCGTAGGTCGCCCGCCAGAGGTTGCCGCAGAACTTGCTGACCACCTCCACCGGCCCCTCCACGTCCTCGTAGGAGGCGACGGGGGCCAGGAAGTCGCGGGCGTTGGCGAGCCCGTTGGCGCCGATCGGGCCCAGGTCGGGCAGCCGGAAGGGGGCGCCGTAGTTCTCGCAGACGTAGCCGCGGGCGGTGGCGTCCAGCAGCTCCACGCGGAAGCGCACCCCGCGCGGGATCAGGGCGACATGACCCGGCTCGGCGCGCAGCAGGCCGAACTCGGTGCGCAGCAGCAGCCCGCCGTGCTCCGGCACGATCAGCAGCTCGCCGTCGGCGTCGCTGAAGACCCGGTCCATGGAGACGTCGGCGTGGTAGAGGTGCACGGCCATGCCGGCCCGCTGCGTCACGTCGCCGTTGCCGCCGAGTGTCCACAGGCCGGCCAGGAAGTCGGTGCCCTGCGCCGGGGCCGGCAGCGGATTCCAGCGCAGCCGGTTGGGGTCCGGCACCGTCTGCGTGAACGGGCCCGTGCCGAGAGTGCCGTTGTCCGTGCGGGTGAACGCCGGGTGGGCGGCCGAGGGGCGGATGCGGTACAGCCACGAGCGCTGGTTGTGCGCCCTGGGCTCGGTGAACGCCGAACCGCTGAGCTGCTCGGCGTACAGGCCGAGGGGCGCGCGCTGGGGCGAGTTGCGCCCCTCGGGCAGGGCGCCCGGTACGGCCTCGGAGCTGTGCTCGTTGCCGAAGCCCGAGAGATAGGACAGGCCTTCGGCGGTCTTCCGCGCGTCCGCGCTCATGCTCACTGCTCCCTGCCGTCTGAGTCCGTGCCTGGGATGGTGCGGTACCGGCGCGGCCCGTGCAGGGCGCCGTCCCATTCCTATGGAACACCATAGGAATGGGTTCCGTCCGACGCAAGGGTTCCGGGCGAGGTTCCGTGATCTCCTCCCGCGCCTGTGCCCGTCACCTGCTTCGCGGCGCCCGGACCGGGCGGCGCCCGCAGAGCAGTCGCCCCCGGCGAGGAGCGGGCCGCGGAGCGGGGGCCGGCCTCCGGCGAGGCACCGCCGCAGCGGGGCGGCCGGAGGCTGAGTACACCGGCCGCCGTGTCGCGTACACAGGGGCGTGGTTCACCTGATCCCGGCGGAAGGGCATCATGAACTCCGTGTCCCACGCGACCCCGCTCCGCCGCGCCCCCGTGCAGCGGCGCAGCGCCGAACGGCTGGCCAGGATCCTCGACGCCTGCGCCGACCTCCTCGACGAGGTCGGCTACGACGCGCTGAGCACCCGCGCGGTGGCATCCCGGGCGGGCGTGCCCATCGGCTCGGTCTACCGGTTCTTCGGCAACAAGCGGGCGATGGCCGAAGCCCTCGCCCAGCGCAACCTGGAGCGCTTCACCGGGCACGTCCACGCGCGGCTGCAGCGGGTCGAGCGCGGCGACTGGCGGGCGGCCGTGTCCGCCGTGCTGGACGAGTACCTGGCCATGAAGCGCACCGCGCCCGGCTTCTCCCTGGTCGACTTCGGCAACCAGATCCCGGTCGGCTCCCGCGACGCCGAGCCCAACCACCGTGTCGCCGGCCGCCTCACCGACCTCCTCGCCGCCCACCTTCCGCGGGAGCCGGACGAGGCCATGCGGCGCGGCTTCCTGATCGCCGTGGAGACCGCCGACACCCTCGTCCACCTGGCGTTCCGGGTCGACCCGCAGGGCGACGAACAGATCGTCGCGGAGATGCGCGAGCTGCTCTTCGCCTACCTCGCGCGCGTACTGGACTGAGCCGGGCCCGCAGCCCGGCAGCGGCTTCGGGACCTCACCCCTCCCCACCATGCCTACCGGTCGGTATGCTCGGGGCAGTCCGTGCGCCACCGCCGCCGCCCGGTGACGGCCCCCGCGCCGCCGCCGTGAGCCCTCCCGGGAGGACCCGTGTCCCGCACCGCCCTGCGAATCTGCCCCCTGTGCGAGGCCACCTGCGGGCTGACCCTCACGATCGACGGAACCCGGGTCACCGGGGCCCGCGGCGACCGCGAGGACGTCTTCAGCCACGGCTTCATCTGCCCCAAGGGCGCCGCCTTCGGCGCCCTCGACTCCGACCCCGACCGGCTGCGCGCCCCGCTCGTCCGCCGGGACGGCGTCCTGCGCGAGGCCACCTGGGAGGAGGCCTTCGACGCGGTCGCCGCCGGACTGCGCCCCGTCGTCGAGGCGCACGGCCCGCACGCCGTGGGCGTGGTGCTCGGCAACCCCAACGTGCACACCATGGCGGGCGCCCTCTACCCGCCCGTGCTGCTCTCCGCGCTCGGCACCCACAGCCTGTTCACCGCGTCCACCGTCGACCAGATGCCCAAACACGTCTCCAGCGGGCTGCTGTTCGGCGACCCCAACGCCATCCCCGTGCCCGACCTCGACCGCACCGACCACCTGCTGCTCCTCGGCGCCAACCCCCTGGAGTCCAACGGCAGTCTGTGCACCGCCCCCGACTTCCCCGGCCGGCTCAAGGCGCTCAAGGCCCGCGGCGGCACCCTCACCGTCGTCGACCCGCGCCGCACCCGCACCGCCCGCCTCGCCGACCGGCACCTCGCCATCCGGCCCGGCACGGACGCCCTGCTGCTCGCCGCGACCGCACACGTCCTGTTCGCGGAGGGCCTCGCCGACCCGGGCGAACTGACCCGGCACCTCGACGGGCTCCCCGAACTCCGCGCCGCCCTCACCGACTTCACGCCCGAAGCGGTCTCCGCGGCCTGCGACGTCGACCCCGCCGCGATCCGCGCCCTGGCCCGTGAACTCGCCGCCGCCCCCACCGCCGCCGTCTACGCCCGGATCGGCGGCAGCACGGTCGCCCACGGCACTCTGGCCAACTGGCTGGTGGACGTGCTCAACATCCTCACCGGCAACCTCGACCGGCCCGGCGGCGCCCTCTTCCCCCAGTCCGCCACCGACCGCACCCCGCGCCCCGCCGGACCCGGCCGCGGCTTCGCCCTCGGCCGCTGGCGCTCCCGGGTGAGCGGGCACCCCGAGGCCAAGGGCGAACTGCCGCTGGCCTCGCTCGCCGAGGAGATCGACACCGACACCGGCGAGGGCCGGCCGGTCCGCGCCCTCATCGCCCTCGCCGCCAACCCCGTCCTGTCCGCGCCCGACGGCGACCGCCTCGACAAGGCCCTGGACAGCCTCGACTTCATGGTCGGCGTCGACCCCTACCTCAACGAGACCTCCCGCCACGCGCACGTCGTGCTGCCCCCGCCCCCGCCCTCCCAGAGCCCGCATCACGACTTCGCCTTCAACACCCTCGCCGTGCGCAACCAGGTCCGCTACACCCGCCCGGCGGTCCCGCTGGAGGACGGACGGATGGCCGAGACCGAGATCCTCGCCCGGCTCACCCTCGCCGCGACCGGCCTGCACGGCACCGACCCCGCCGCGGTGGACGACCTGGTCATCGGCCAGACCCTCGGCAAAGCCGTCACCGAGCCCCACTCCCCGGTGCACGGCCGCGACCCCGGGGAACTCGCCGCCCGGCTCACCGGCGACACCGGCCCCGAACGGCGGCTGGACCTGATGCTCCGCCTCGGCCCCTACGGCGACGGCTTCGGCGCCCGCGCCGACGGCCTCACCCTCCAGCGCCTGCTCGCCCACCCGCACGGCATCGACCTCGGACCGCTGCGCCCGCGCCTGCCGCAGCCGCTGAAGACCGTCAGCGGCAAGGTGGAGCTGCTGCCCGGCCCGATCGCAGCCGACCTGCCCCGGCTGAAGCGGGCGATGGCCGAACGCCCCACCGGGCTCCTCCTGGTCGGCCGCCGTCATCTGCGCTCCAACAACAGCTGGATGCACAACGTGCCGGCCCTCACCGGCGGTTCCAACCGCTGCACCCTGCAGCTGCACCCCGAGGACGCCGCCCGGCTCGGCGTCGGCGACGGCGCCGCCGTCCGGGTCAAGGGCGCCGGGGGAGAGGTGACCGTACCCGCGGAGATCACGGACAGCGTCCGCCCCGGCGTGGTCAGCCTGCCGCACGGCTGGGGCCACGACCGCCCCGGCACCCGGCTCCGCCATGCCGCGCAGGACCCCGGTGCCAACGTCAACCAGCTGCTCGACGGCACCCTGCTCGACCCGCTGTCCGGCAACGCGGTCCTCAACGGCGTGCCGGTGGACCTCGCACCGGCCGGCTGACCTTGGGGGCCGCCGCCCCGGCGGGGAGGGCGGCCCCGCCGCTCCGAGCCGTCTCACCGGCCGGACAGCCGGACAGGATCCGGCCATTCCTCTTCCCCGGCGGCACACCTTCCGTTAGCTTCCGTGACCCACAGCGCCCCGCGACCGCGGAGCGCGTCCGACCGTGGAGCACCAGCGCCCGCATGAGCACCGGGGGCACCCCTTTCATGACACGCGCCATCTCTCTGCACGACGTCAGCAAGAGCTACACCAAGGGCAACCGCGTGGTGGACCGGCTCACCCTGGACATCCAGCCCGGTGAGTTCCTCGTCCTGCTCGGTCCGTCCGGCTGCGGCAAGTCCACCGTCCTGCGCATGATCGCCGGACTGGAGGAGATGGACGAGGGGCGGCTGCTGCTCGACGGCCAGTACGCCAACGACCTGTCCCCGTCCCACCGGGACATGGCGATGGTCTTCCAGAACTTCGCCCTCTACCCCAACATGACCGGCCGCGGCAACATCGGCTTCCCGCTGCGCATCGAGGCTCCCGCCGACGACCCGGCCCCCCGGGTGGACGCCACCGCCCGCATGCTGGGGATCGAGGACCTGCTCGACCGGTTTCCGCGCCAGCTGTCCGGCGGGGAGCGCCAGCGCGTCGCCATGGGCCGCGCGGTGGCCCGCCACCCCTCCGCGTTCCTGATGGACGAGCCGCTGTCCAACCTGGACGCCAAGCTCCGCAACCACCTGCGCGCCGAGATCGCCGCGCTCACCCGGCAGCTGGACGCGACCACCGTCTACGTCACCCACGACCAGGCCGAGGCCATGTCGCTCGGCGACCGGGTCGCCGTGCTGCGCGGCGGCGTGCTCCAGCAGACCGGCACCCCCCGCGAGGTGTACGCGATGCCCCGCAACGTCTTCGTGGCCGCCTTCATCGGCACCCCGCGCATCAACCTGCTGCGCGGTCTGGTCCGCGCCCCGCTCGGCGGCGCGATGACCATCGGCCTCGGCCGGCAGCACCTGCGGCTGCCCGAGCCGCTCTCCCGGGACCACCAGCTGCTCCGGTTGCAGCAGGGCCGCGAGGTCATCGTCGGCCTGCGCTCGGAGGCCGTGCGGCTGGCCCCGCCCTCCGCCGCCCGCCCGGGCGAGGTGCCGATCTCCGGGCTGGTGGAACACGTGGAGTTCCAGGGGCACGAGGTCCTCGTGCACCTCAACACCGGCTCCCGCCCCGCGGTCGTGCCGGAGCTGGAGGCGCCGCGCCCGGCCCGGGGTCCCCGGCGCCGCCGCCGCGAGGGCGCCTCCGTGCTGGACCGGCTGCGCGACCGGGCGAGCACGCTGCGGGCCGGACGGACCGCCGTGCTGGACCGTCCCGGCAGCGGCCCGCACCGCCCCGAGCCCGCCCCGCCCGAGGGCCGCCTGCCCGGCGACCTCATCGTCCGCACCACACCCGACGCCGACCTCCGGCACGGCATGCAGGTGCCGCTGCTCGTCGACCTCGCCCACCTGTTCGTCTTCGACCAGCACGGCGACCGCATCTGCCCGGCCCCGGCGCGGGTGCCCGACCTGGACGAGTGAGCGGGGCCGCCGGACGGCCGGGTGCGGACCCGGGCGCGGACCCGGTGGCGAACCGTGCCTTGGGGGCCGGAGGAGACCGTGGCCCGCCGGACGCGGCGGTGCGGCCACGGCCGCCGGCCGGGGCCGGCCCCGGAGCGGCGGACGCGACCGCCGGACCGGGTCAGCCGGGGACTGCGGGCCGGGAACCGACGCGCCGGGCGCCGGGAACGGGCGGTCACCGGCGGCGTCCTCCGCCCCGGCGCGCTCTGCGTTCCGGCGCGCTCTGCGTCCGGGCGTGTCCTGCGTCCCGGCGTGTCCTCCGGTGCCGGTGCCGTCTGGCGTAGCCTCACCGCGAGGCCGCCTCTGGCGCGGAAAAACTACCGCCGCTAGTTTAGGTGGTGGATGTCGCCGCGATCTCGGGAGGTAGGCCATGAAGGCCCAGGACGGCATGTACATCGACGGTGCCTGGCGCCCTGCCGCGGGCCGGGACGTGATCGACGTGGTGGACCCGGCCGACGAGCAGGTCATCGCGCGCGTCCCGGCAGGCACCGCCGAGGACGTCGACGCCGCCGTGCGCGCCGCCCGCGCCGCCCTGCCCGGATGGGCCGCGACACCCCCGGCGGCCCGCGCCGCCCGCCTCGCCGCACTGCGCGACGTCCTGCACGCCCGCCGCGACGAGATCGCCGAGACGGTCACCGCCGAACTCGGCGCGCCGCCGGCCCTCTCGCAGAAGGTCCACGCCGCGGTGCCGATCGCCGTCGCCGGGTCCTACGCCGACCTCGCGGCCGAGCACGCCTTCGAGTACGAGGTCGGCAACTCCACCGTCCTGGAGGAGCCGGTCGGTGTGGTCGCCGCGATCACCCCGTGGAACTACCCCCTGCACCAGATCGTCGCCAAGGCCGCCCCCGCCCTCGCGGCCGGCTGCACCGTCGTGCTCAAACCCGCCGAGGACACCCCGCTGACGGCGCAGCTCTTCGCCGACGCGGTCCACGAAGCGGGCCTGCCCGCAGGCGTGTTCAACCTGGTCACCGGCCGCGGCCCGGTCGCCGGGCAGGCCCTGGCCGAGCACGGTGACGTCGACATGGTGTCCTTCACCGGCTCCACCGCGGTCGGCCGGCGCATCGGTGCCCTGGCGGGCGGCTCCGTCAAGCGCGTGGCGCTCGAACTCGGCGGCAAGTCCGCCAACGTGATCCTGCCGAGTGCCGACCTGGCCAGGGCCGTCAACGTCGGCGTCGCCAACGTGATGTCCAACTCCGGCCAGACGTGCAGCGCCTGGACCCGCATGCTGGTCCACACCGCGCAGTACGACGAGGCCGTCGCACTGGCCGTCACCGCGGCGGCCAAGTACGCCGACCGCATCGGCCCCCTGGTCAGCGCGGCCCAGCGCGAACGCGTGCGCGGCCACATCGGCCGCGGCGTCGCCGAGGGCGCCCGCCTCGTCGCCGGCGGCGCCGAACCCCCGCGTGAGAAGGGGTACTTCGTCAGCCCCACCGTCTTCGCCGACGTCACACCCGACATGGCCGTCGCCCGGGAGGAGATCTTCGGGCCGGTCCTGTCCGTCCTCCGCTACACCGACGAGGACGACGCCCTCCGCATCGCCAACGGCACGGTCTACGGCCTGGCCGGCGCCGTCTGGGCCGGCGACGCGGCCGAGGCCGCCGCCTTCGCCCGCCGCATGGACACCGGCCAGGTCGACATCAACGGCGGCCGCTTCAACCCGCTCGCCCCCTTCGGCGGCTACAAGCAGTCCGGCGTGGGCCGCGAACTCGGCGCACACGGCCTGGCCGAGTACCTCCAGACCAAGTCCCTCCAGTTCTGAGCAGCACCCCGCTGCGCTGTGCAGCCCGGTCCGGCCCCGCGCGGGCCCGAGCTGTGCCGAGTCCGCCCCCGGCCTCGCCGGCCACGTCCCCACGGTTCCCAGGGAGTCGCTCGTCATGACCGTCCGCGCCGCCGTCCTGCCCGCCATCGGCGCCCCGCTGGAGATCACCGGCATCGACCTGCCCGAACCGGGTCCCGGCCAGGTCCGGGTCCGGCTCGCCGCCGCCGGGGTCTGCCACTCCGACCTGTCGCTGTCCGACGGCACCATGCGCGTGCCCGTACCCGCCGTCCTCGGCCACGAGGGCGCCGGCACCGTCGTCGCCGTCGGTGAGGGGGTCACCCATGTCGGCCCCGGCGACGGCGTCGTCCTCAACTGGGCCCCGTCCTGCGGGACCTGCCCCGCCTGCGCACGCGGCGAGGTGTGGCTGTGCGCCAACGCCCTGAACGGCGTCGCCGCCGTGCACGCCCGCACCGCCGACGGCACCGACCTGCACCCCGGGCTGAACGTGGCCGCGTTCGCCGAGGAGACCGTGGTGTCCGCGGCCTGCGCGCTGCCCGCCCCGCCCGGCATCCCCCTCACCGACGCGGCCCTCCTCGGCTGCGCCGTCCTGACCGGCTACGGTGCCGTGCACCACTCGGCACGGGTCCGCGAGGGGGAGACGGTGGCCGTCTTCGGCGCCGGCGGAGTGGGGCTGGCCGCCCTCCAGGCCACCCGGATCGCGGGTGCGTCCAGGATCGTCGCCGTGGACGTCTCCCCGGCGAAGGAGGAACTGGCCCGCGCCGCGGGCGCCACGGACTTCGTCCTCGCCTCCGAGGACACGCCGCGCGCGGTCCGCGCCCTGACCGGCCGGCAGGGCGTCGACGTCGCCGTCGAGTGCGTGGGGCGCGCGGTCACCATCCGCGCCGCCTGGGAGTCCACCCGTCGCGGCGGCCGCACCACGGTCGTCGGCATCGGCGGCAAGGAGCAGCAGGTCACCTTCAACGCGCTGGAGATCTTCCACTGGGGCCGCACGCTGTCGGGCTGCGTCTACGGCAACTCCGACCCCGCCCGCGACCTGCCCGTCCTCGCCGGGCACGCCCGCGCCGGCCGCCTGGACCTGGCGTCCCTGGTGACCGAACGGATCGGCCTGGACGGCATCCCGGCGGCGTTCGAGAACATGCTGGCCGGCAAGGGCGGGCGCGCCCTCGTCGTGTTCTGAGCGTCCACCGTCCCGCCCGCCGGCCGTGAGGGGCGTCCACCGTCCCGCCCGCCGGCCGTGAGGGGCGTCCGCCGTCCCGCCCGCCGCGCGGGCGGGGGCGGTCGCGCAGCGCCCGGCAGCCCCCCGGGCGCTGCGCGGGCCTCACCGGGCGGCCCGCGCCACCCGCGCGTACTGCTGCTCCAGCCCGTCCAGCAGGGCGGTCAGCCCCGTCTCGAAGGCCCGTTCGTCGATCTTCTCCTGGAGTTCGGACAGCAGGTGGGCCTGGCCGAGGTGGGGGTAGTCGGCGGGGTCGTAGGCGCTCTCGTCGTCCACGAAGCCGCCGGCGAAGGAGCCGAGGGCGGAGCCCATGACGAAGTACCGCATCAGGGCGCCGATGGAGGTGGCCTGCGGCGGCGGCCAGCCGGCCTCGACCATCGCACCGTAGGCGGCGTCGGCGAGCCGCAGCGCGGCGGGACGGCGGCCGGGGCCGCGGGCGAGAACGGGGACGATGTTCGGGTGGTCGCGCAGCGCGGCCCGGTAGGAGACGGCCCAGTCGTGCAGCGCGGTCCGCCAGTCCCGGCCGTCCTCGAACATCGACAGGTCGACCTGGCCGCTGACCGAGTCGGCGACGGCCTCCAGGATCTCGTCCTTGGTGCGGAAGTGGTTGTAGAGCGACGGCCCGCTCACACCGAGCTCGGCGGCGAGCCGGCGGGTGGAGACCGCGGCGAGCCCCTCCGCGTCCACGAGCTCCCGCGCCGCGGCGACGATCCGGTCGGTGCTGAGAAGGGGCTTGCGCGGTCGGGCCATGGCGCACATAGTAGGGCTGCATCAGTAAACTAGCAGTGCTAATTTATCGGCGCGTGGCGCACGGTCCGTTCTCTGTGGGGTGACTCGGCATGAACCTGGAGCTCAGCGAGGAGCAAGCCGCCGTTCGCCGGCTGGCCCGGGACTTCGTGGAGCGCGAGGTCGCCCCGCACGCCGCCGCCTGGGACCGTGCCGAGGAGGTCGACCGCGGCATCGTGAAGAAGCTCGGCGAGGTGGGCTTCCTCGGGCTGACCGTCGACGAGGAGTACGGCGGCTCCGGCGGTGACCACCTGTCCTACTGCCTGGTCACCGAGGAGCTGGGACGCGGAGACTCCTCGGTGCGCGGCATCGTCTCCGTCTCTCTCGGCCTCGTCGCCAAGACGGTCGCCGCCCGGGGGTCGAAGGAGCAGAAGCGGCGCTGGCTGCCCGGTCTGACCTCGGGTGCGTCCGTCGGCTGCTTCGCCCTCACCGAACCGGGCACCGGCTCCGACGCGGGCAGCCTCACCACCCGGGCCGTCCGTGACGGCGACGACTACGTCATCACCGGCACCAAGATGTTCATCACCAACGGCACCTGGGCCGACGTCGTCCTGCTCTTCGCCCGCTCCACCGAGGCGCCGGGCCACCGGGGCGTCAGCGCCTTCCTGGTCCCGGCGGACACCCCCGGCCTCACCCGCCGCGCCGTGCACGGCAAGCTCGGCCTGCGCGGCCAGGCCACCGCGGAGCTCGTCCTCGACGGCGTCCGGGTGCCCGCCTCCGCGATGCTGGGGGAGGAGGGGAAGGGCTTCTCCGTCGCCCTGTCCGCCCTGTCCAAGGGCCGGATGTCGGTGGCCGCGGGCTGCGTCGGCATCGCCCAGGCCGCCCTGGACGCGGCCGTCCGCCACGCAGGGGAGCGGGAGCAGTTCGGCCGGCCCATCGCCCACCACCAGCTCGTCCAGGAGCTGATCAGCGACATCGCCCTCGACGTGGACGCGGCGCGGCTGCTGACCTGGCGCGTCGCCGACCTCGTCGACCGCGGCCGGCCCTTCGCCGTGGAGGCCTCCAAGGCCAAGCTCTTCGCCTCGGAGGCCGCCGTGCGCGCCGCCAACAACGCACTGCAGGTCTTCGGCGGCTACGGGTACATCGACGAGTACCCGGTCGGCAAACTTCTGCGCGACGCCCGGGTGATGACCCTCTACGAGGGCACCAGCCAGATCCAGAAGCTGCTCATCGGCCGCGCCCTGACCGGGGTCTCGGCGTTCTGAGTACCCGGCTGAGTATCCGAGCGGATGTGGCGCGGGGGCGGCCCGGCGACCATCGGGCCCATGAGTGACACATCCGGCAAGCCGCAGAACACGGCCGCCTTCCACGGGCAGGCCGTCGCCTCCTTCTCCGTCGCCATGGCGGCCACCGCCGTCGGGATCTACCAGCTGGAGGTCGGCCCGTGGGTCCGGGCCTTCCTCGGGGTCGCCGTCCTCTACCTCGTCACGTCGGCCTTCACCCTCGCCAAGGTGATCCGGGACCGGCAGGAGGCGCAGCGGCCGGTCCCGCACCCGTTCCAGAAGCCCTGACCGGCCGGGTCGCCCTTCCCGGCCCGGAGCGCGGGGCCAGCGCGCTAAGCGGCCGCTCACCCGCGGGGGTATGGTGGTGCCTCGGTGAGCGAGAGGGGCGATCGAGCGATGAGTACGGCGGAGGAGACCACCGGCGGCGAGCCGCAGGGGTGGGACGAGGTCACGCCCGACGCGGCCCGGCGGCTGCTCGTGGCCGCGGTGGAGGCCTTCGCCGAGCGCGGGTACCACGCCACGACCACCCGGGACATCGCCGGTCGTGCGGGCATGAGCCCGGCCGCGCTCTACATCCACTACAAGACCAAGGAGGAGCTCCTCCACCGCATCAGCCGCATCGGGCACGAGAAGGCCCTGGAGATCCTCCGTACGGCGGCCCGGCGCGAGGGGTCCGCGACGGAGCGGCTCGCCGACGCGGTGAGCTCCTTCGTGCGGTGGCACGCCGGCGGGCGCACGACCGCGCGGGTCGTGCAGTACGAGCTCGACTCGCTCGGGCCCGACGCGCGCGCCGAGATTCTCGGGCTGCGCCGGCAGGTCGACGCGGAGGTGCGCGGGATCATCCAGGACGGGGTGGCGTCGGGCGAGTTCGACGTGCCCGACGTGCAGGGGACGACCCTCGCGGTGCTCTCCCTGTGCATCGACGTGGCGCGCTGGTTCAACGTGGGCGGGGCCCGTACGCCGGAGGAGGTCGGCGCGCTGTACGCCGACCTCGTGCTGCGGATGGTGGGCGCGGGGCGCTGAGCCGGGCTTGAGCCGGGCTGCGTGCCCTGCCGGAGCCGGAGCCGGAGCCGGAGCCGGAGCCTGAGCCCGCGCTCGTGCCTCGGCCGGTGCCGGCCGGCCGCGGCGCTGTGGTGGGCGGTCGCGCGGTTCCCCGCGCCCCCTTGAGGGGTGCCTCAGAGGTAGTAGCGGGACACCGACTCGGCGACGCACACGGGCTTGTCGCCGTCCTCGCGTTCCACCACGAAGGCCACGGAGACCTGGACGCCGCCCTGGACGTCCTCCACGGCGGTGATGGCCGCGGTGGCGCGGAGCCGGGAGCCGACGGGGACGGGAGCGGGGAAGCGGACCTTGTTCGTGCCGTAGTTGACGCCCATCTTCACGCCCTCGACGGCGATGAGCTGCGGGCCGAACAGCGGCAGCAGGGACAGCGTGAGGTAGCCGTGCGCGATGGTGGTGCCGAAGGGGCCCGAGGCGGCCCGCTCCGGGTCCACGTGGATCCACTGGTGGTCCCCGGTGGCCTCGGCGAACAGGTCGATCCGCTTCTGGTCGACCTCCAGCCAGTCGGTGTACCCCAGTTGCTCACCGACGGCCGCCCTGAGCTCGTCGACGGACGTGAAGATCCTCGGCTCTGCCATGTCGTCCCCGGCCTTCCCTGCGCCTCGCACGGTCACCTGTCTAAGCAACTGCTTAGCATGGTCGGGTCGGGGCCTGCTGTCAACGGACCGCCCCCGGCATCCCGGCGGATCCCGGCCCCGGCCGGGCCCGCGGGCGGCTCTCCCCCCGGCCGCCCGCGCGACCCACGCCCCGGCGGCCGAGCGCCGCGGCATGTCCGGAGCATCCAGGCCACCGACCCGCCTCCTGAGCCCCGCCCCGCGGCCCTGATCCTCCGGACGCCGCAGTGCCGCAGTGCCGCAGCCGCGGGCGGGGCCTGCTGCCGTCAGGCGGAGACGGGCAGCGGGCTGCGGTCCTGGGCGGGGACCAGCCGCCGCCCCCGTCGGGTGCCCGCCAGCGCGGCCGCCGTCAGCAGCGGGCGCGGCACGAGGATGCCGCAGTCCACGCAGACCGGCCCGGACGACGGCTCGTGGGCCAGCTCGTACATCCAGACCAGCCGCTCGCCGTCGCACACCGGGCAGGTCGTCCCCGGCTCGCGTTCCAGCGCGGTGATGATCCGGCGCAGCACCTCGGCCAGCGGCTCGGCGGGGTGCACCCCGGGGTCCTCGCACCAGGCGACACCGAAGCCGCCCCAGGTCAGCCGGTGCCAGTCGTCCACGCTGCCCGGCCGGCGCAGCCCGTCCTGCTTCTCCCTCCTCCGGCGCTCGGCGAACCCCGCCTCATAGCCCAGCCACACCGCTCGCGCCTCTTCCAGCTCCTCCAGCGCGGCCACGAGCCGCGCCGGGTCGGGGGACCGGTCCTCCGGGCCGAAGCCGGCCCGTGAACACAGATGGTCCCAGGTCGCCCGGTGTCCGTAGGGGGCGAATCGTTCGAGGCACTTGCGCAGGGAGTAGCGCCGCAGCGCCAGATCGCACCGCGGGTCGCGCACCTGTCTCGCAAGACTCCGGAATCCGGCCATCGCCCTGCACCTCCGTCACATCTGCACCTGTACTTCGGTCAGTTCGGCGTCTTCGTACGGACGTCGCCGAATAGACGTATCGACATACGATTCGGCTCCCTCCCGATTCCCGTCCCCCGCCGTACAGCCAGAAATCTGACGCGTGTTCATCTTCCCGGGCGGGGGTTCCGGTGACGTACTCCGGGTACTCCCGCCGGTGGGAGGTGCCCGGCACCTCCCACACAACCTGCTCGTCAGACTGAGAACTCCTCGGGGGGTCGTCGAGTTCCTGAAGGCGGCATCCGTATGCGCCGTCATCGCCGGTCTCTTGTCTCGGCCTTCCGGGCCTTCCGGGCCGGCCGGCCCCGGCACCGCCTTCCGCAGCTCCGCCGGGCCGCCCCGGCCGGCACGGGCCGCCCCGGCCGGCACGGGCCGGCCGGGGCGGCGGGGGCCGGCGGGGGCGGCCACGGCCTGTCCCCGCTCCTTCGGGCCTGTCCCCGCCCCTTCGGGCCCGTGCCCTCCCGGACAGGGCGTCGCGCCGGTCCGCCGTCACCCGATGCGGCCCGCCGCGACCACCACCTGCGCGAGTTCCCGGTGCACGATGTCGCTGTGCGCCCCGGAGGGCGGCCCGCCGCGCCGCACCACGGACGACGCGTCGACGTTGACGCAGCCCGAGACGGGGAGCCGGCCCGCCGCGACGTCCGGCAGCGCGCAGCCGTGCGCACCCGGCACGGCCCGGAGTCCGTCGTAGCCGGCGGCACCCCAGCGGGGGCCGAGGGCGCGGCCGAGGCCGAACCCGGTGAGGCCGCGGTCGTCGCCCGCCGTGCGGGAGGCCAGCGGGTACATGGTGCCCAGCGCCGAGTCGTGCCGGGAGTGGCAGCACACCACGGGTCCGTCCACCCGCAGGTGCTGCCGGTGCAGCGCTCCGCGCCCGCCCGGGTCGTGCGGCAGCCGGGCGGCGAACGCATAGTGCGAGAAGGCGCCCTGGAGCAGCGTCACCGACTTCACGGTGCGCACCCCGTGCGGCAGCCCGCGCAGCGCGAACGCCACCAGCCGGGCGCCGAAGCTGTGCCCGACCAGGTGCACCCGCACCCGCGGCGCGGTCGCCGCGAGCTGCCCGAGCAGCCGGCCCAGCCCGCGCTCGCCCACCGTCCCCGCCCGCCGCTTCATGGCGTGGTAGCTCGCCTGCCGCAGCAGCTCGCGCGCCCCGTCCCACGGGTCCGGAAGCGAGAAGGAGGCCGCGTCGCCGGGTGCGGCGCAGGCGGCGAGCCCGCGCGCGAGCTCCTCGCAGACCTCCGCGACGGGCCGGGTCAGCAGGCCCGGCGCACCGTCCGCGCCGGAACCGGGCCAGGTGTCGGCCGCGGCGTCCGAGCGGGCGGCGCCGGCCGGCTCCCGCGGGCCGTCCGGCCGCTCCCCGTCCGCCGCGAGCAGTCGCGCCAGCCGGCCGAACTCGGTCAGCTCGGTGCCGCCGTGCGCCGGCCGGCCGAGCAGCTCCGCGAGCCGCCGTACGGCGTCGGCGTGGCCGGGGAACGTCCCGAGCAGGGCCCGCCGGGTGGCCTCGTCCAGCGACACACCGGACGGCCCCGGTACGAGGGCGCGGGGGAAGTCCGGGATCGGCTCGTCGGGGAACCGCATGGACGGCCACACCACGCCCGCGTACCCGAGGGCCGCTCGCGGCGCGAGGCTCGGGAACGGCTCCAGGAAGCGGCTGTAGAGGGCGGTGGCCGTCGGGCGGTCGTTGTTCCAGCCGTGCGCGAACACCACGAGGTCCCTGGTGCCGCGGCGCGCCACCTCCGCGAGGAACCGCTCCCGGCGGTGCGCGTCGGGGTCGCCGTCCGCGTCGAAGGTGAGTTCCCAGTATGGAGCCACACTCATCCGTGTCCGCGTGGCCTGCGCGGCCTGCGGCGTCTGCGTCGGATCCGAGTTCTGTGCCATGACGGGCCTCCTCCTCGTCCCCCCCGGACGGCACGCGGTCGGGCGCATCGTCCTGCCGGAGCGTCCGGTTGGCCATACGTCACGGTGCGGCGGCGTGCGGGCGCCGCAGGCTCACCGGTACAGCAGGTACTCCCGCCGCACCCGGCGGAAGGCGGCCAGGTCGTCCTGCCAGCCCGCGACGACCTCGTCGGTGCCGGCGCCCGCGTCGATCGCGGTCCGTACCCAGGCGGAGCCGGTGAGCCTGTCGATCCATCGGTCGGCTCGCCACGTGAACCCGCTCCAGACCCGCCGGGCCGTCACCAGCAGCGCGATCCCGGTACGTACGGGGTCGTAGGCGGCCCGGTCGAGGACGTGCAGCTGCACCCCGCCGACGGTCGTGCCCTGGAACTTGGAGAAGGACGGAGTGAAGTACGCCTCCCGGAACCGCACACCGGGCAGGTCCAGGGCGTTCACGGCGGCGGCCCAGCGCCCGTCCAGGCCGTCCGCGCCCAGCAGTTCGAACGGCCGGGTCGTGCCGCGCCCCTCGGAGAGGTTGGTGCCCTCGAACAGGCCGGTCCCGGCGTACACCAGCGCGGTGTCGGGGGTGGGCATGTTGGGGCTGGGCGGCACCCACGGCAGCCCGGTGCGGCCGGGAGGGTCCGAGCGCCGCCAGCCGGACATCCGTACCGTCTCCAGCGGCACCGGCTCGGCCAGGAACTCCCCGTTGAACAGCAGCGCGAGCTCCGCGACGGTCATGCCGTGGGCCTGTGCCACGGGCCGGCGTCCGACGAAGCTGGCGAACTCCCGGTGCAGCACCGGACCTTCCGCGGAGCGCCCGCCGGCCGGGTTGGGCCGGTCCAGGACGACGAACCGCTTCCCGGCCAGGCCGGCCGCCTCCATGCAGTCGTACAGGGTCCAGATGTAGGTGTAGAAGCGCGCGCCGACGTCCTGGATGTCGAAGACGACCGTGTCCACGCCGGAGGCGGTGAACACCTCCGCCAGCGCCGCGCCGCTCCTGCGGTAGGTGTCGTGGACCGGCAGTCCGGTGGCGGGGTCGTCGTGCCGGCCCTCGGAGCCGCCCGCCTGCGCCGTGCCGCGGAAGCCGTGCTCGGGGCCGAAGACGGCCCTGAGGTCCACGCGGTCGTCGGCGTGCATGACGTCCACGATGTGGCGCACGTCCCGGGTGACGCCGGTGGGGTTGGTGACGACGCCGACCTTCTGGCCCGCCAGGGGCGCGTATCCGTCCGCGGCGAGCCGTTCGAACCCGGTGCGCAGCGGGTGTCGGTGCCGGGCGTGAGCCGCTGCCGCGCCGGCCGCGGGCGTCGGCGCGGCGGCTGCCGCCGCCGTGGAGGCGAGCAGACCTCGTCTGGACAGCTTCATGCGGCCTCCCTCGTTGCGGCAGGTGGCATGCTCACGCGCACGCTAGCGGCCGGGCCCGTCGCGCGGAACGGGACCTGCCGTGGGGGTCCCTCCGGTGGCCCCCGGCGGCAGACCCTTCCCTGGCACATACCGACCGGTTAGTCTGGCGCTGTGCCGCGCCCCGGAAGCCCGCCGCGGCCGCCGACACCGTGTGCCGAAGGAGACCGATGGTGGAAGCCGTGCAGGACGCCCGAGTCGTCGTCACCGGAGCGGGCGGGGGTATCGGCGCCGCGCTCGCCCGCCGCTTCGCCGGCGCGGGGGCCCGGGTCGTCGTCAACGACCTCGAAACCGCGAAGGCCGCGGCCGTCGCCGAGGAGATCGGCGGCGTCGCCGTCCCCGGAGACGCCTCCCTGATCGTCGAGGAGGCCCGCGACGCGCTCGGCGGCACCGTCGACGTCTACTGCGCCAACGCCGGAGTCGGCTCGGCCGGCTCCGAGGCCGCCGACGAGGACGTCTGGGACCTCGCCTGGGACGTCAACGTCATGGCCCACGTCCGCGCGGCCCGCGCCCTGCTCCCGGACTGGCTGGAGCGCGGCGAGGGCCGCTTCGTCTCCACCGTCTCCGCCGCCGGACTTCTCACCATGATCGGCGCCGCGCCGTACAGCGTCACCAAGCACGGCGCCTACGCCTTCGCGGAGTGGCTGTCGCTCACCTACCGCCACCGCGGCCTGAAGGTCCACGCGATCTGCCCGCAGGGCGTCCGCACCGACATGCTCACGGCCACCGGCAGCGCGGGCGACCTGGTGCTCGTGCCCACCGCGATCGACCCGGACGACGTCGCCGACGCCCTCTTCAAGGGCATCGAGGACGACCGCTTCCTGATCCTGCCGCACCCCGAGGTCGCCAGGTACTACCAGGCCCGCGCCACCGACCCCGACCGCTGGCTGGGCGGCATGAACCGGGTCCAGCGCGCTTGGGAGACGGGCACCTGATCCGGCCGTGCGAAGATCTCCCGTCGGGGAACTTCCCGCACCACGTGAACGGAAAGGCAGGTGGCGGCAGTGGCCAGAACGACGGACGGGGACGGCACACCGGTGCCGCAGCGGCTCCTGGCCGCCGCCACGCGTCTCTTCGCCGAGCAGGGGTACGACCGCACCTCCGTGCAGGAGATCGTGGAGGCGGCCGGTGTCACCAAGGGCGCCCTGTACCACTACTTCGGCTCGAAGGACGACCTGCTCCACGAGGTGTACGCGCGCGTGCTGCGCGTCCAGCAGGAGCGGCTCGACGCGTTCGCGAACGCCGACGAGCCGATCGAGGTGCGGCTGCGGGGCGCCGCGGCGGACGTCGTCGTCACCACGATCGAGAACCTCGACGACGCGTCGATCTTCTTCCGGTCCATGCACCATCTCAGTCCGGAGAAGAACAAGCAGGTACGGGCCGAGCGGCGGCGGTACCACGAGCGGTTCCGGGCGCTGATCGAGGAGGGACAGGAGGCCGGCGTGTTCTCCACGGCCACGCCCGCGGACCTGGTGGTGGACTACCACTTCGGGTCCGTCCACCACCTGTCCACGTGGTACCGGCCCGACGGGCCGATGAGTCCGCAGCAGCTCGCCGACCACCTCGCGGACCTTCTGCTGCGTGCGCTGCGGCCCTGAGCGGGCCCGGCTCCGCGGGGGGCTCTGTTGACGGTGGATCCTTGTCGCCGCTGGGGTGCGGGTCGCGTCGTGGCCGGGCGCGCGGTTGCCCGCGCCCCGTCGGGGGGGTTTCGGCCGTCGTACGGGTGTGGGTTGCGTTGTGGTTGGTCGCGCAGTTCCCTGCGCCCCTTGGGGGCGGGTCCTTGTCGCCGCTGGGGTGCGGGTCGCGTCGTGGCCGGGCGCGCGGTTGCCCGCGCCCCGTCGGGCGCGGGGAACCGCGTCGCCGCGGGGTCAGAGGTACTTCTTCAGTTCCCGGCGGGCGAGTGAGCGCTGGTGCACCTCGTCCGGGCCGTCGGCGATCATCAGGGTGCGGGCGCCCGCGTAGAGCTCGGCGAGGGGGAGGTCCTGGCTCACTCCGCCCGCGCCGTGCAGCTGGATCGCACGGTCGAGGATGTCCACCACCGCCCGCGGGGTGGCGATCTTGATGGCCTGGATCTCCGTGTGCGCGCCCTTGTTGCCCACGGTGTCCATCAGCCAGGCCGTCTTCAGCACCAGCAGCCGCAGCTGCTCCACGGTGACCCGCGCGTCCGCGATCCAGTTGTGGACCACGCCCTGCTGCGCCAGCGCCTTGCCGAACGCCGTCCGCGACACCGCGCGGCGGCACATCAGCTCGATGGCCCGCTCCGCCATGCCGATCAGCCGCATGCAGTGGTGGATGCGCCCCGGCCCGAGACGGGCCTGCGCGATGGCGAAGCCGCCGCCCTCCTCGCCGATGAGGTTCGACACCGGCACGCGCGCGTGGTCGAAGACCACCTCGGCGTGGCCGCCGTGGTAATGGTCCTCGTAGCCGAACACCCGCATGGCCCGGCTGACCGTGACCCCCGGTGTGTCCCGCGGCACGAGCACCATCGACTGCTGCCGGCGCGGGTCCGGCCCGTCCGGGTCCGTCTTGCCCATCACGATGAAGATCCGGCAGTCCGGGCTCATCGCGCCGGAGATGTACCACTTGCGCCCGGTGATGACGTACTCGTCGCCGTCGCGTTCGATGTGCGTGGTGATGTTCGTGGCGTCCGAGGAGGCCACCTCCGGCTCGGTCATCGCGAACGCCGACCGGATCTCACCGGCCAGCAGCGGCTCCAGCCACTGCTTCCTCTGCCGCTCGTCGCCGAACTGCGCCAGCACCTCCATGTTCCCGGTGTCCGGGGCCGCGCAGTTCAGCGCGGTCGGCGCCAGCTGCGGGGAGCGGCCGGTGATCTCCGCCAGCGGGGCGTACTGGAGGTTGGTGAGCCCGGCACCGTGCTCGGCGTCCGGCAGGAACAGGTTCCACAGTCCCCGGCGGCGTGCCTGTGCCTTCAGTTCCTCCACCACCGCCGGGGTGTCCCACGGTGAGCGGAGCGCGGCGCGCTGCTCCTCGGCCACCGGCTCGGCCGGATGAACGTACTCGTCCATGAAGGCGAGCAGTCTGCCGCGCAGGTCCTCGGTGCGTGCGTCGTACGCGAAGTCCATGTCCCGTCAGCCTTCCTGAAGCGTGGTCAGTCCGTGCTCGATGAACACCGGCACCAGGTCGCCGATCCGGTCGAAGCCCTTCCCGACCGTCTGGCCCAGCGTGTAGCGGTAGTGGATGCCCTCCAGGATCACGGCGAGCTTGAACCAGGCGAACGCCGTGTACCAGGACACCGCGGAGACGTCCCGGCCGGAGCGCGCCGCGTACCGTTCGACCAGCTCGGCCGGGGAGGGGTGCCCGGGCGCCGCGGCGGTCGTGCTCACGGGGGAGTCCGGCAGCGCCAGCGGCTCGCTGTACATCACCAGCAGGCCGAGGTCGGTCAGCGGATCGCCGAGTGTCGACATCTCCCAGTCGAGGACGGCGCGGATCCGGTCCTCGTCGTCGACGAGGACGTTGTCCAGCCGGTAGTCGCCGTGCACCACGGCCGGCGCGGGCGAGGCCGGCAGCGCGCGGCCGAGCGCCGCGTGCAGTTCGTCGACGCCGGCCAGCTCGCGGTTGCGGGAGGCGTCCAGCTGCTTTCCCCAGCGGCGCAGCTGACGGTCCAGGAACCCCTCGGGCCGCCCGAACTCCGCCAGGCCCACCTCGGCCGGGTCCACGGAGTGCAGCTCGACGAGGGTGTCCACCAGGGACAGCACCGCCGCCCGGGTGCGCCGCTCACCCAGCGGGGCCAGCTGCTCGGCGCTGCGGTAGGGCGTCCCGGTCACGAACTCCATGACGTAGAACGGCGCGCCCAGCACCTCCTCGTCCTCGCACAGCAGCACCGGGGCGGGCACCGGTACGCGGGTCGGGTGCAGGGCGCTGATCACCCGGTGCTCGCGCTTCATGTCGTGCGCGGTGGCCAGGACGTGGCCGAGCGGGGGACGCCGGACGACCCACTTCGAGGAGCCGTCGGTGACCTCGTACGTCAGGTTCGAGCGGCCGCCCTCGATCAGCCGGCCGGTCAGCGCGCCCCGTGCGAGCCCGGGGCGCTCCCGCTCCAGCAGGGTGCGCAGCCGGTCGAGGTCGAGTCCGGGCGGGTGGTCGGCTGCCATCGTCGCTCCTCGGTGCGAATGAACAGTGGATGGAAAATGAACTGCACTCATGATGCCGACCGGTCGGTATGCCGTCCAGGGGGAGCGGCGAACGTGATCGGCGCCACGCCGTGCCGACCGCGCGGTGACGCGCTCGCGTCACACCGGCGGACCGGCCGGTGCGCGGCGTCCGCCGCCCGGCGCGGTCGACTGCCGGTCCGCGGGGCCGCCAGGCGCCCGGCGGGCGCGGAGGCCGTCCCCGGGACACCCGGCCCGGCCTCAGAACACCAGGGCCGTCGCGCAGACCGCCAGGGCGACGGCGCACGCGGTCGCCGCCGTGGCCCGGCGGGCGCTCAGGGCGGCGGGCACCCCGGGTGCCGACAGCGCGCGGATGCGGTGGTGGGCGACCAGCAGGAAACCCAGCCACAGCAGACAGCACGCCGCGCACGCCAGGGCCGAGCCCGCCGTGACGCCCCCGCGCAGCGTCGTGCGCACCCCGAGCACGGAGGCCACCGTGCAGGCCAGTGTCGTACGGCGCCACGCCAGCCGGGTCCGCTCGGGCTGCAGCCCGGGGTCGCGGTCGGGGGCCGGGCCGCTCATCCCTCCCACCCGACGAGCACCACGACCACCATCGCCAGCGCCACCACCGCGACGACGAAGCTCAGCACCGCCGGGAACCGGGAGGCGGGCAGGTCCTCGCCGTGCCGCATGGCCCGCTCGCACCGCACCCAGTGGTTGACCGCGCGCAGCGAGCACAGCACGCCCGCCCCGAGCAGGGCGAGCGCGAGGCCGACGCGCCACCCCCAGCGCAGGTCCGGCAGGAACTGGTCCACCGCGAAGCCGCCGCCGATCAGCGCCAGCGCGGTGCGCAGCCAGGCCAGGAAGGTCCGCTCGTTGGCGAGGGAGAACCGGTAGTCGGGGGTCTCGCCTTCGGCGCGGATCCGCTCGGGCGCGAACCACATCCGGACGTTCCGCACGAGTTCGATCACGCGCAGGACCCTATCCGGTGGCGGTACCGGGGGCCGCGACCCGCCCGGCGCCGCCCGCTCAGCGCGGCGAGCGGTGCTCCAGCAGCCGCTCGTACGCCGCCAGGCCGTCCGGCACCCACTCCCGCTCCGGCAGCCGAGCCCGCAGTTCCCCGTCGGTGAGGAAGCCGTGCCAGGCGACCTCCTCGGCCTGCGGGTGCACCGGCAGCTCGCAGCGGACCTCGTACACGGCCGACCACCAGCTGTGCCCGGCGCCGTCCTCGTAGAGGAACTTGAACAGGAAGTCGGGGCGGGGCAGCCCGCTCACCCCGAGCTCCTCCTCGGCCTCGCGCAGCGCGGCCTCGTCGTAGCTCTCGCCCGCGCCGACGACGCCCCCCACGAACATGTCGTACAGGGAGGGGAAGACCAGTTTGGTGGGGGTGCGCCGGTGCACGAAGACCCGGCCCGCCGCGTCCCGGGCCTCGATGAACACGCACCGGTGGCGCAGTCCGCCGGCGTACACCTCCCCGCGCGGGCGGCGGCCGACGACCCGGTCGTGCTCGTCGACGACGTCGAGGATCTCCTCAGCAGCGTCCATGGGGTCATCCAACCAGAGCCCGCCCGGCCCGCAGCCGTACCCGCCCTGTCCCGGCCCGCAGCCGTACCCGCCCCGTCCCGTGCCGGCCCGCAGCCGTACCCACCCCGTCCCGTGCCGGCCCGCAGCCGTACCCGCCCCGTCCCGTGCCGACCCGCAGCCGTACCCACCCCGCCCCGTGCCGGCCCGCAGCCGTACCCGCCCCGGTCCCGGCCCCGTGCCGCGGCCGGGTCCGCCCGGTGGCGCTCAGCGCGTCTGCAGGGCCAGCCGCGCGGGGACGGGGGCGGCCGAGCCCCGGGGCATGGCCGGGTGCATGCCGAGCAGCACGATGCCGGCGACCACGGCGGTGAGGCCGGCCGCCTCCCAGGCCAGGGCGCCCGCGTCGGTGTGCAGCCGGTCGCCGAGGAAGACGACCCCGCACAGGATGCCGGCGAGCGGCTGCGCGGCGGTCAGCGCGGGCAGCGAGGCCCGCAGGGAACCGGTCTCGAAGGCACTCTGCACGAGCAGCAGGCCCGTCACACCGAGCAGCAGCACGGCGTACGGCTGCCAGCCGGTCAGCAGCTCGGCGAAGCCGCCGGAGGAGAAGCGCTCCCCGCTGACCCGGGTGAGGGCGTCCTGGACGCCGTAGAGGAGCCCGGCGGCGAGCGCGAGCAGGGCGGGGCCGGAACCGGTCCGGGAGCGCTTGGCGCCCGCGGTGAGCAGCAGGGCCAGACCCACCATCGGCCCGATGATCAGAAACGGCCGCACCGGGTCGGTGACGACCGCACCGCCACGGGGCTCGCCCGCCACGATGAACGCGGTCACCCCGCCGGCGAGCAGCGCCAGACCCGCCCAGCCCTGCCGGCCGAGCGGCTGCCGGGTCTGGCGCCGGGACAGGGCGAGGGCGAAGAGCAGGTTGGTGGCGAGCAGCGGCTCCACGAAGGAGATCTCGCCCTGGCCGAGGGCGGCCGCGCCCAGCGCCATGCCCACCACCATCAGCGCGATGCCGCCGAGCCAGCGCGGCATCCGCATCAGGTCGAGCAGCAGCCGGGGGGAGAGGAAGTCGCCGCGCGGGGCCCGCTGGGCCGCGTTCTGCTGCAGGACGAACCCGAAGCCCAGGCAGCACGCGGCACCGACGGCGAGAAGCAGGACCAGAACGGACACGCTGTGCATACCTCGGGATCTTCTGGAAGCCGGCCGCGGGTGGGGCCGCGGGCCGCTGGGCCGGGAGCGGGTGCGAGGGGCTCCCCGGGGCGCCTGCCGGAGCCCGGGGTGTGCCCGGGCGGGGCGCCGTACGCGGGCCGCGGCGCGTCCGGTGGGATCCGGGCTGCGGCACGGCCGTCCCTGCCATGGTCGGGGGTGAAACCGGTCGGCGCTATGACGTACGCCACATCCATCCGCTCCGACATGCGGGGAATGTCGCCCTCCATGTCACCTCGTGCGTCACAACTGACTCTGGAGTCACAAGAGTTGACCCGTGTCACGCCCCGGTCGCACTTGACGGCGTACACCGGCTGCCGGTTGACTGCGCGTGATCGGCTGATGACGGGGGCGGCCCTCCTCCTCGTCACCGGTCCTTCGGCATGTCCGGTTCCGCTTCATCGTCTGAGGATGTCCCTCGGTGTCACCACCCCCGCCACCCCTGGGCCGCGGCCGCAAGCGCTCGTCCCAGACCCTCGACGCGGCGCTCGACGACACCGATCTCGCCGCCGCGCGCACCGCGCTCAACCAGGGCCGCTGGCAGGTCGCCCGCACCCTGCTGGCGGAGACCGGCGACGACTGGGACCGCCGCGGCCACCGCGTCGCCGTCCTCGCCGCGGAGCGGCACAGCGCCGCCTGGGCACACGAGTGGCGGCTGGCCGAGCCCGAGTCCGCCGACGCCTCGGTCCTCCTCGCCGTCGCCCGGGTGCAGCGCGCCCTGGCCGGCCGGGAGAAGCCGGACCGGGCCCGCGACGCCTGCCGGGCCGCCGCCGCGCTGCTGCCCGACGACCCCACCCCGTGGCTGGGGCTGCTCATGCTGGAGCGCGAGCGTGGCGGCGACCAGGACGCGGCCCGCGCCTTCGACGAGGTCCGCCACCGCCACACCGAGCACCACCAGGCCCACCACCTGATGGTCGCCCGGCTCGCCGAGGTCCGGGTGCAGGACGGCGCGGACCCCCTGCACGAGGTGTACGACTTCGCCAACTGGGCCGCCGAGCAGGCGCCCGCCGACTCACCGCTGGCCATCCTGCCGGTCGTCGCACACACCGAGCGCTACCGCGTGCTCGCCGCCGCCGGTCACCTCAGCCCCGACCCGGCCGCGTCCGGCCACTGGGTCGGCCGCAGGGCGCGGCAGGTGATGAAGGCCGCCTTCGACTGGTGGCTGGAGTGGGAGCACGAGGGCCACCCGCGCCGCCTGGTCGACCTCAACTTCCTCGCCCACGCCAAGTCCTGCGAGGGGCGCGGAGCCGAGGCGGCGGCGCTGTTCCACCGCATCGGCGCGTACGTCACCGCCCAGCCCTGGTCCTATCCGGACCGCGACCCCTGCACCGCCTTCCTCGTCGCGCGCGCCGCCGCGCTGGGCACCGGCTGAACCGCCTGCCCGTCCGCCACCTCCCCGCCCGCACGTACAGCGCACGCTCCGCCCGCACGGCCCGCCCGCACGCCCCGCCCGCACGGCCCACGCCCCGCCCGTACAGCCCCTCCGAGCCCGCACGCGCCCCGTCCGGGTCCACCGGACAGGTCCCCGACCGAGTCCCGCCCGGCCCCGACCCCTCGGCCCCCGGCCGCCCGGCCCCGACCCCCTCGGCCCCCCGAAAGGACATCCCCCGATGACAACGGGCAGTTCGAGAACCACCGCCCCCGGCAGCTCCTCCTCCGGTACCGCCGCGGGTATCAGCACCTTCAAGGGCCAGGAGCGCGCCCTGCGCGCCGACCGCCTCGGCACCGGCGGCCTGCTGCTGTCCGTCCTGGCGGCCACCGCCCCCCTCATGGTCGTCGCGGGTGTCATGCCCACGGCGTTCGCGGTGATGGGCGTCGTCGGCCAGCCCCTGATCTTCGTGGCCCTGGGCGTCACTCTGATCCTGTTCAGCGTCGGCTACGCCGAGATGAGCCGGCACGTACACAACGCCGGCGCCTTCTACGCCTACATATCCCGTGGCCTCGGCCCCACCGCCGGGGCGGGCGCCTCCTGCGTCGCCCTCGTGGCCTACAGCGTCCTGCAGGTCGGCATCTACGGCATCTTCGGCTTCGAGGTCTCCGGACTGCTCGCCACCTACGCCGACGCCGAAGTGGCCTGGTGGATACCGGCGCTGCTGGCCGTCGCCGCCGTCGGCGCCCTCGGCTGGCTGAAGATCGACGTCAACGCCCGGCTGCTCGGTGTGCTGCTGCTGATCGAGCTGGCCCTCGTCGTGATCTTCGACGTGGCCGCGGTCGGCGACCCGGGCCCCGAGGGCCTGTCGCTGCACGCCTTCAACCCCGACACCCTCACCGGCGTCGGTCTCGGCACCGCCCTGTGCTTCTGCATCGCCGCCTTCACCGGCTTCGAGCAGGCCCCCGTCTACGCCGAGGAGACCAGCCGCCCGCATGTCCTCGTACCGCGCGTGATGTTCCTCGCCGTCGGCTTCGTCGCGGTCTTCTTCGCCCTCAGCTCCTGGGCGCTGACGGTGGCCACCGGCCCCGCCGGGATCGTCCCGGCCGCCCGGAAGGAGAGCGCCGGGCTGCTCTTCGTCCTCACCGAGGACCGGCTCGGCGGCACCTTCACCGACGTCATGCACGTCCTGTTCGTCACCGGCATGTTCGCCGCCCTGCTCAGCTTCCACAACGTCGTCGCCCGGTACGCCTTCGCCATGGGCCGCGAAGGCCTGCTCCCGTCCGTCTTCGGCCGTACCACCGGTGCCAGCGGCGCCCCCGGCACCGGCTCCCTGCTGCAGACCGTGATCGCCCTGCTCGTCGTCGTCGCCTTCGCCGTCACCGACGACCAGCCGGCCGGCGACCCCACCGCGCCCGTCCTGCACCTGTTCACCTGGGCCGGCAACACCGGCGCGCTCGGCGTTACCTTGCTGATGGCGACCGCGTCCTTCTCCGTCGTCGTGTTCTTCGTGCGCCGCGGCGCGGCCGGCGCCCAGGCCTGGCGGCTGGCCGCCTCCGCGGTGGCCGGCCTCGCCCTGCTCGTCATCGCCGGCTACACGATCAAGGACCTCGACGTCCTGATCGGCGCCGGACCCGACTCCCTCCTGAACTGGATCCCGCCCGCCGTGATCGGCCTCGCCCTCGTCGTCGGCCTCGTCCACGGTCTGCTGCTGCGTTCCCGCGCACCCGAGGCGCACGCCCGCATCGGGCTCGGCAACGAGGCGTTCCAGCTGGACAAGGCGGCCGAGACCGCCGACTGACGGGCCCGTAGCGGCCGCGCGCCGGCCGCGCGCCGGCCGCGCGCCGGCCGCGCGCCGGCCGCGCGCCGGCCGCGCACCGGCCGCGCACCGGCCGCGCACCGGCCGAGGAGCGGGGCGGACGGCGCGCCCCGTCCTCCCGGCCGCCTTACGGAACTCTGACGGGCACCCGCCCACCCTGGCCCCACCGGGGGCGCGGGTGCTCGAATGGGAAGGTGAACCCCGAGCCGCCCGAACCCCCCGAGCCGCCCGAACCGCCCGAACGCGAGGAGCCGCGCGGCCGGCCCATCGGCCGCCGTGTCCTCCTCGGCACCCTCGGCCTGGGCGCCCTCGGCGTCGTCGCCGCGCCCCCGCTGCAACGCGGTCTGGAGTCCCTGCTGGCCGGCGCCGCGGACCGGGACCCCACCGGCCTGACCGGGCTGCTGCCCAACGGCGGCGGCTTCCGCTACTACTCGGTCGCCACCTCCGTCCCGCACCGCGGTGCCCGCGACTACCGCCTCAGCGTCGACGGCCTCGTCGACCGCCCCGCCTCCCACACCCTCGCCGAGCTGCGCGCCATGCCGCAGACCCGGCTGGTCCGCGACGTGCAGTGCGTCACCGGTTGGCGGGTCCCCGACACGCCCTTCGAAGGGGTGCGCCTCTCCCGGCTGCTGGACGCGGCCGGCGTACGGCCCACCGCCCGCGCGGTCCGCTTCACCTGCTTCGACGGCACCTACTCCGAGAGCCTGACCCTCGACCAGGCCCGCCGCTCCGACGTCCTGGTCGCGCTGCGCATGCAGGACGAGGACCTGGGCCACGCCCACGGCGGCCCGGTCCGCCTCTACGTGGCGCCCATGTACTTCTACAAGTCCGCCAAGTGGCTCTCCGGCATCACCGTCACCGACGACGTGCGCCCCGGCTACTGGGAGAAGCGCGGCTACGACGTGGACGCGTGGGTCGGCCGGTCGAACGGACGTGACGATGCCCCCACGGACTGACGCCCCCGCCCCGGGGACCGGGCTCGCCCGCTTCACCCCCGCCGAGCGCTGGGTGCACCGCACGACGGCCGTACTGATGGGCGTGTGCGTGCTGACGGCCGCCTGCCTCTACGTCCCCGAGCTCGCCCAGTTGGTGGGCCGCCGGGCGCTGCTGGTCCAGGTGCACGAGTGGACGGGCCTGGCGCTGCCCCTGCCCCTGCTCGCGGGCCTCGTCTCCCGAGCCCTGCGCGCCGACCTCGGCAGGCTGAACCGTTTCGGCTCCCACGACCGGGTCTGGCTGCGGGCGGTGCTGCGCCGCGACAGGCGGCCGTCGGCCCGTCCGGCGGGCAAGTTCAACGCCGGGCAGAAGATCTACGCCGCCTGGATCGCGGGTGCCGTCCTCGTCATGCTGGGCACCGGGCTGCTGATGTGGTTCACCCACCTCACCCCGCTGCGCTGGCGGACCGGCGCGACGTTCGTCCACGACTGGCTCGCCCTCACCGTCGGGGTGGTGCTGGCCGGTCACATCGGGATGGCCCTCGCCGACCCCGAGGCCCGCCGCGGCCTGCGCACGGGCCGGGTGAGCCGGGACTGGGCCGAGCGTGAACACCCCTTGTGGCGGCCCTGACCCCACGCCTCCGGCAGTGCGCTCACGGAGGGCGCGGGGCGCGGCGGCGTGGGGCGGGCGGCGTGGGGCGTGCGGTCCGTGAGGCCGGGCAGGGCAGGCCGTCCGGGCCTCGGCACCGGCCTGCGTCGACGCCGTCCTGGCCCTACAGGACCAGCGACAGCAGCATCACCATGCCGCCGGCCACGACCGAGATGACCGTCTCCATCAGGGACCAGGTCTTGACGGTCTGGCCGACACTCAGCCCGAAGTACTCCTTCACCAGCCAGAACCCGGCGTCGTTGACGTGGCTGAAGAAGAGGGATCCGGCGCCGACGGCGAGCACCAGCAGGGCCGCGTGGGTGGCCTTCGCCTACACCGCGGGACCCGCGGGACCGAGGGGATCGGCAGGTCCCGCAGGTCCGCCGGGTCCCGCAGGTCCGCCGGGTCCCGCAGGTCCGGCGGGGCCCGCAGGTCCGGCGGGTCCCGGCGGGGCGCCCAGAGCCCGCAGGGCGCGCTCGGTGATGTCCTCGGGGCTGCCGGAGACGTCCACCGCGACACCCGCCTCGTCCGCCTCCAGCGGCTGCAGCGCGGCGAACTGGGAGTCGAGCAGCTCAGCGGGCATGAAGTGGCCGGTGCGCCGCGCCATGCGGTCCTCGATCAGGGCGCGGTCCCCGGTCAGGTGCACGAACACGATCCCGGGCGCGGCCGCCCGCAGCCGGTCACGGTAGGCCCGCTTCAGCGCGGAACCGCTGACCACGCCGCCGAGTCCGGCCCTGCCGAGCGCCCAGGCGCCGATCGCGTCCAGCCACGGCCACCGGTCCGCGTCGTCCAGCGGGACGCCGGCCGACATCTTGGCGATGTTGGCCGGCGGATGGAACGCGTCACCCTCCGCGTAGGGGACGCCGAGCCGGGCGGCGAGCAGCGGACCGATGGTGGTCTTGCCCGTTCCGGCGACGCCCATGACCACGACCACGTGGGGGGTGTGCATGACTGCCTCGCTGTCTTCCTCGACACGAGACGCCGACTTCCGACGTCCGACGACGCCCCACTGAAACCCATTAGGTATGACGAATTCAAGAAGCTGCGCCATAAAAGTCTGACTTTTTGTTCGCGCGGCGGGCCTCGTACCCTGTGCGCATGAGCACAGCGGGCCGCGGGCTGCACGGCCGGGTACTGGACACCCTCGGCCCCGAGATCACCGCCGGCGTCTACCCGCCGGGCAGCGTCCTGCGCACCGACGAACTCGCCCAGCGCTTCGACGTCTCCCGCTCGGTCATGCGCGAGGCCGTCCGCGTCCTGGAGTCCATGCACCTGGTGGAGTCCCGTCGCCGGGTCGGTGTCACCGTGCGGCACGAGACGGAGTGGAACGTCTACGACCCGCAGGTCATCCGCTGGCGCCTGGCCGGCGCCGACCGCCCCCGCCAGCTGCGCTCGCTCACCGTGCTGCGCTCCGCCGTGGAACCCGTGGCCGCCCGTCTGGCCGCGCTGCACGCCACCGCCGAGCAGTGCGCCCGGCTCACCGAGTGCGCCCTCGGCATGGTCGCCACCTCACGGGGCCACCAGCTGGAGGACTACCTCCTGCACGACGTCGCCTTCCACCGGATCGTGCTGACCGCGTCCGGCAACGAGATGTTCGCCCGGCTCGGCGACGTCGTCGCCGAGGTGCTGACCGGACGCACCCACCACGACGTCATGTTCGACGACCCCGACCCGGAGGCCGTCACCCTCCACGTCCGCCTGGCCGAGGCCGTCCACGCCCGCGACGCCGACCGGGCCGAGGACCTCACCCGGCGGATCACCGTCGGCGCCCTCCAGGAGCTCGACATCCTGGCCCCGTAGCGGCTGTCCGCCTCCCGGCAGGTCCCCGGCAGCCCCCGGCAGGTCCCCGGCAGCAGCCCTGCCCCGGGCTGCCGGGGAGCGCCCGCCCCCGCGGCGCGGGGCGCCGGGCACTCCGTGCCTACTCCAGGAAGTCCCCGTCCACGTACACCCAGGCCCCCTCCACCCGTTCGAACCGGCTGCGCTCGTGCAGCGACCCACCCCGGTACGACGCCCGGAACGTCACCGTCCCCGACGCGTGGAAGGCCGTACCGCCGGAGGACGCCAGGATCTCCAGCCCCGTCCAGCGCATCCCCGGGTCGAGGCCGACCCGCGCCGGCCGCGTCCGCGGATGCCAGGTCCGCAGCAGGTAGCCCTCCTCGCCCCGCACGAACGCGCAGTACCGCGACCGCATCAGCGTCTCGGCGGTCGGCGCCTCGGCCGACCCGGTGTGGAAACGGCCGCAGCAGGCCTCGTACGGCTCCGGCAGCCCGCACGGGCACCCGGAGGACCGCGCCGGACGCCCCGTACGGCGGGCGGACTCGCTCATGCTTCAGGCTCCTGCACTCGGCGGATACGACGGCATCGACGGCACCCCGGGACCCGGGGCGGGCAGCGGCGGCAGCGCCGTGCCGTACACCCAGGAGGCGAACAGATCGTCCAGCGGCTCCATCGCGAACCGGGCCGCATGCGCCCGCAGCGCCTGAGTCGTCACCGCCCCGCCCCGGTGCCCGCCCGCCCAGCCGCGCAGCATCCGGAAGAACGCGTCGTCCCCCAGCGCGCACCGCAGCGCGTGCAGCACCAGCCCGCCCCGCTCGTACAGCCGGTCGTCGAACATCAGCTTGCGGCCCGGGTCCGCCAGCCTGAGGTCCTGCGGCTGCCCCGACAGCATCCGGTGCGCCGCCGCCGCCAGCTGCTGCGCCGGACGCCCGCCCGAACGCTCCGACCACAGCCACTCGGCGTACTTCGCGAACCCCTCGTTCAACCAGATGTGCCGCCAGTCGGCGATGGACACGCTGTTGCCGAACCACTGGTGCGCCAGCTCGTGCGCGACCAGCCGCTCACTGCCCCGCGCCCCGTCCACGTGGTTGGCCCCGAACAGCGACAGCCCCTGCGCCTCCACGGGCACGTCCAGCTCCTCCTCGGTCACCACCACCGCGTACTCGTCGAACGGATACGGACCGAACAGCTCCTGGAACACGTCCATCATCTGCGGCTGCCGGGCGAAGTCCCGGGAGAACTCCGGCAGCAGCTCCGCCGGGATGTGCGCGTGCTGCGGCACCCCGCCCGGCCCCGGATCGCCCAGCAGCACCGTCTGGTACTTGCCGACCGCGAGCCCGACCAGGTAGCTGGACGTCGGCGCGGCCTGCTCGTACACCCAGGTCGTCGTCGACGCCTTCGCCGTCCGCGTCAGCAGCCGGCCGCCCGCCACCACCGCGTACGCCGACGGCGTCGTGACCGAGATCTGGTACGACGCCTTGTCCGCCGGCCGGTCGTTGCACGGATACCACGACGGCGCCCCGACGGGCTGGCTCGCCACCAGCGCCCCGTCCGCGAGCTCCTCCCAGCCGATCTGGCCCCACGGGCTGTTCACCGGCCGCGGATTGCCCGACCAGTGCACCTCCACCGTGAACGCGGCACCCGCCCGCACCGGCTTCGCCGGCCGCACCCGCAGCCGCCCGCCCCGGTGCGTGTACTGCGGCTGCCGCCCGTCCACCCGCACCCGGCCGACCTTGAAGCCGGCCAGGTTCAGCTGGAACTCCGTGAGCTGCGCCCGCCCCGCTATGGCGTTGATCCGCGCGGTCCCCGACAGCCGGTTGGGACCGGGCCGGTAGTCCAGCGCGAGCTCGTAGCGATGCACCCGGTAGCGGGGATCGCCGTTGTCCGGGAAGTACGGGTCCCGCCCCGCCGCCTGCTGCACTGCCACTTCCGCGTCCGCTCCCTGCGCCGTGCTCGTACGAGGTCCACGTTCCCCGTGCGACGCGCAGGACCCGCCTACCGACGCCACGACTCGATCGGGTTGCCCAGCCAGCGCGTGCCGTCGGGCACCGACTCGGCAGCCATCATCAGCGACGCCGGACCCAGCGTGGCCCGCGCGCCGACCGTCGAACCGGGCAGCACGATCCCGCCGGGGCCCAGCGTCGCGCCCGCACGGAGAACCACAGTATCCGTCCGCAAGATCCGGTCGTGGAAGAGGTGCGTCTGCAGCACGCAGCCCCGGTTCACCGACACCCCGTCCTCCAGCGTCACCAGATCCGTCTCGGGCAGCCAGTAGCTCTCCAGCCACACGCCCCTCCCGATCCGCGCACCGAGCCCCCGCAGCCACGCCGTCGTCACCGGCGTTCCCGGCACCAGCCCCGCCAGCCACGGCACGGCCAGCACCTCCACGAACGTGTCCGCCAGCTCGTTGCGCCACACGAAGGCGCACCACAGCGGATGCTCACCCGGCCGGTGCCGCCCCACCAGCAGCCACTTCGCCACCACCGACACCAGTCCCGCCGCGAGTCCGGCCGCCAGCAGCACCGCACCCGACAGCAGCGGAGCCCACGGCCCCAGCGCGCACAGCGCCGCCACCGCCAGCACGGCCAGCCCCGCCGAACAGAACACCGGCACCAGCCGGCACAGCTCCACCAGTCCTCGCGCCCACCGCAGCCGCGCCGGCGGCGCGTACGTCCTGCTCCCGTCGCCCGGGCCGGCGCTGCGGGGCAGCTTCACCGGCGGCAGCCCCAGATACGACGTGCCCCGCTTGGCCTTCTTCGGAGCCGCGGACAGCACCCCCACCAGACCGCCGTCCGGCACACTCCGGCCCGGCCCCGCCATGCCCGAGTTCCCCAGGAACGCCCGCCGGCCGATCTCCGCCCGCCCGATCCGCAGCCAGCCACGCCCCAGCTCGTACGGCGCGGTGAGTGTGTCGTCCGCCAGGAACGCCCCCTCGCCCACGGTCGTCAGACTCGGCAGCGCCAGCACGGTCGACACCTCCGCGCCGCGCCCGATCCGCATCCCCAGCAGCCGCAGCCACAACGGCGTGACCAGCCCCGCGTACAGCGGGAACAGCGTCTCCCGGGCCCGGTCCATCAGCTGCGTCACCGTCCACGCCTGCCAGCCCACCCGGCTGTGCGTCGGATGCACGCCCTCCCTGAGCCCCGCACTCAGCAGCCGCACCCCCACCAGGATCAGCAGCGCGTACGTCACCCCGTACGTCAGCGTCGCCGGGACCAGCGCCGCGGCCGCACCCCGCAACGGCGCGCCGGCCGTCACGAACCGGCTCGCCACCGCCAGCGCCGCCGCCCCCGACAGCACCGGCAGCAACCCCAGGACCAGCCCCGACAGCCCGTACGCCGCCCGCCACACCCGGCCCCGCGCGGGTCGCTCCTCAGGCCAGTTCCGCTTCGCCTTGCCCAGCTTCACCGCCGGCGCACCCGCCCAGCGCTGCCCCGTCGGGATCTGCCCGGTCACCGCGGAACCCGGCGCCACCTCGGCCCGCTTGCCGACCCGGGCACCCGGGAACAGCAGACTGCGGGTGCCCACGGTGGCGTGCGCGCCCACCTTCACGGCACCGATCACCAGCCGGTCCCCGTCCAGCCAGTGACCGGACAGATCGACCTCCGACTCCACCGCCGCACCCCGGCCCAGCTTCAGCAGTCCCGTCACCGGCGGCAGCGAGTGCAGATCCACGTCCTGGCCGATCCGCGCCCCCAGCGCCCGCGCGTACCGCAGCAGCCACGCCCCGGTCAGCGAGGTCGCCCCGCTGAACTCGGCCAGCCGCTCCGCCGCCCACAGCCGCAGATGCACCGAACCGCCCCGCGGATGGCGGCCCGCCCGCACCCCGCGCAGCAGCAGCCGCGCCCCGCCCGCGGCGAGCGCCAGCCGGCCCGGCGGCGTGTACAGCACCAGTCCCAGCACCCCCAGCAGCCACCACGGTGCCGTCGGCAGCCATCCGTACCCGGTCAGCACGTTCCCGGCCGCCGCCAGCGGCACCCACCAGCGCAGCCCCAGCAGCGTGTACAGCGGCACCAGCGCCAGCAGCTGCACGGCCTGGGCGCGCCGCGCCACCGGCACCACCTCGCGGCTCGCCGCGTCGTCCTGCGCGGACTCCTTCAGCCGCCGCGCCAGCTTCCGCAGCGTCGGCTGCTGGTACACGTCCAGCACCGCCGCCCCGGGGAAGCGGCTGCGCAGCCGGGTGACCAGTTGCGCCGCGCCCAGGCTGGAACCGCCCAGCGCGAAGAAGTCGTCCCGGGCGCTGCCCACCCGCACACCGAGCACCTCGGCCCACTGCTCGGCCAGCCACGCCTCGGTGCCGTGCAGCTCCTCGGCCGGCCCGGCCGGCTCCAGCCCCTCCAGCGGCCACGGCAGCGCCGTCCGGTCCACCTTGCCCGACGTCCGGGTCGGCAGCTCCGCGACCGGCGCCAGCAGCGGCACCAGCGCCGCCGGCAGCGCGGCCCGCAGCCGCTTGAGCGCCGCCGCGTGGTCCCAGCCCTCCTGCGTCACCACATACCCGACCAGCAGCTGGTTTCCGCCGCGCGCGGTCCGCACCGCCGCCGCGGCTCCCGCCACCCCCGGCAGTGCCTGCAGCGCGGCGTCCACCTCGCCCAGCTCGATCCGCCGGCCGCCCAGTTTGACCTGCTCGTCGGCGCGCCCCAGGAACACCAGCCCCTGTGGCTCCGCCCGCACCAGGTCACCGCTGCGGTAGGCCCGCTCCCAGCCCAGCGAGGCCAGCGGCGCGTACTTCTCCGCGTCCTTCCCGGCGTCCAGGTAGCGGGCGAGCCCGACCCCGCCGATCACCAGCTGCCCGGTGGAGCCCATCGCCACCGGATGCCCGGCCTCGTCCACCACCGCCAGCTCGTAGCCGTTCAGCGGCAGCCCGATCCGCACCGGGCCCTCGCCGCTCATCAGCGACGCGCACGCCACCACCGTCGCCTCGGTCGGCCCGTAGGTGTTCCAGACCTCCCGTCCCTCCGTGACCAGCCGCTGCGCCAGCTCCGGCGGACAGGCCTCCCCGCCGAAGATCAGCAGCCGTACGTCGTCCAGGGTCTCCGGCTCCCACAGCGCGGCCAGCGTCGGCACCGTGGAGACGACCGTGATGTCCTGCTCCACCAGCCAGGGCCCCAGATCGGCGCCGCTGCGCACCCGCGAGCGCGGCACCGGCACCAGACAGGCCCCGTACCGCCAGGCCAGCCACATCTCCTCGCAGGAGGCGTCGAACGCCACCGACAGCCCGGCCAGCACCCGGTCGCCGGGCCCGATCGGCTCCTCGGTCAGGAACAGCGCCGCCTCGGCGTCCACGAAGGCGGCCGCGTTCTCGTGCGTGACGGCGACGCCCTTGGGCCTGCCGGTCGAGCCGGAGGTGAAGATGATCCACGCGTCGTGCGCGACCGTGGGACGCGCCGGGGGGACCACGGGCCCGTCCGGCACGGTCAGCTCGTGCCCGGCCCCGATCACGGCCCGCACCTCGGCCTCGGCGAAGACCAGCTCGGCCCGCTCGTCCGGGTCCTCGGCGTCCACCGGCACGTAGGCCGCGCCGGCCGCCAGCACCGCGAGGATCGCCACGTACAGGTCGTTCGTCCCGGACGGCACCCGCACGCCCACCCGGTCCCCGAGCCCCACACCGGCCGCACCGAGTCTGCGCCGCAGCCGCTCGACCTCCGCCGCCAGCGCCCGGTAGGTCAGCGGGCTGTGCCCGTCGTCCAGGGCGAGTTCGTCGGGGTGGGACCGCACCGAGGCGTCGAACACGTCGACCAGGGTGCGCGGGGAGGCCGCCGGACCGCCGGAGAAGCGGGCCCGGTCCCCGAAGCGTGCGCGGATCTCTACGTCGAGCAGGTCGAGGGAACTGCTCTCGTGGATGGCTGCCATCAATCCTCGCGTCTCGTTCCCGGAGTCCTCCGGGGCGCCAGGCGGGCCCGCAGGTCTGCCTGGGGTTGTCCGGCTCCGGCAACGTAACAAGCCGGAAATTTTAGTACGACGCCCAGTTGAACTCCCGGTGACGGCTGCGGGACACGGCCGGCCGGGCGAGTGCACCCCCGAGTTGTCAGGGCCCTGACCTGCTGGTCCGTGCCGCCGCGAGAGATGGGCCACACGGCCCCGCACAAAGGGCGAGGGCCGTGACCTCGTGGTCACGGCCCTCGCCGTCGACGTGTCCGAGGGGGGGACTCGAACCGACCCTGAACAGTTGGGGCAGCCGAAGCAAGAATTGGCCGCCCTGCTGAAAGAACCACGCAAGCGAGCCGGCCTCACTGGGGACCGGCTCGCTCGACGTTGCAACATGGCCCAATCGAAGATCAGTCGGATCGAGAACGGGAAAGCCCGACCGAGCCTGCTCGACCCGGAGAGGGTCCTTCGGGCTGTCGTTGCTCCGCCCGAGGTCATCGAGGAGGTCATCGCCCTCGCGAGGCTGGCCAATACCGAGTGGCAAGACCTGCGCTCGCTACGCCGCAGAGGACTGGAAAGGAAGCAGACCGAACCTGCCGCGCTCGAATCCTCCTCCACCGAGTTCCGCTTCTTCCTGCTGGTTCCCGACGTGGCCGCCCGCATTCGCAAGGAGTTCGCGCCGGTTCCTCGACACCCCCGCCGGCCGAATCGGGGAACTCGCGGCCCTGGCCGAGATGCTGCAAGCCGTAGCCCGTGGCTGGTACACCGACCTTGCCCCCGACCTCGTGGCCCGTGCGGAGGCGCTCACCGGGGTGCGCCCGCCCGTCCCCGTGCACTCCGAGGTGAGCGTCTGACCGTGCCCCTGTGCGTCTGTCTCAGGCGCTCTCACCGATGCGCCGGCACAAGGTGGCCCGAGAGATCCCCAGAGCCCTGGCGATGCCCGTGACGCTCCCCCCTTGGCGTGCCGGGCACGGGCTATGGCTGGCTCGCCGTCCTTCACGACGGAGGGGCGTCCACCGTGGTTGCCCTTGCGGGCCGCAGAACCCGGTAGAGGTCTCGGCCAATGCCCGGCACCACTCGCCGGGCCGCACGACGGTGCGGTACGGCAGGCGTCGCGCTGAGGGAGCGAAGAGGCTGGCCGCTTCGAGCGCCAGCCGTCTCGGCCTGTCATCCCTGGTCTGACCAGGAAGTTCGCTCGGCTGTTGGTCACGTGGTTGGTCACGCCACAGCCGGAGAAACAGAAAGACCCCAGATCAACTGGGGTCCCTGCTGGTGTCCGAGGGGGGACTTGAACCCCCACGCCCGATAAAGGGCACTAGCACCTCAAGCTAGCGCGTCTGCCATTCCGCCACCCGGACAGGGTGTGTGCCGTGCGGGTTTCCCCCGCGGCGACGACGTCAACATTACCAGGCTTTCGGAGCCCGCCGATCACGGCTGCGGTGCGCGCACGGAGTCCGTCCGGGAGCACCGGCCGGCGGGACCGGCTGGTGGCAGCGGTCGGCGGAAGCGGCTGGTGGCAGCGGTCGGCGGAAGCGGCCGGTGGAAGCGGCCGGTGGAAGCGGCCGGTGCGGGTCGCCGGACCGCGGTGCCCGGCGAGGGCGCCCGACGCGCCACGGACCCCCGCGCGCGACGGTGCCGGCGCGGCGAGCGCGCGACGGGCCGGGACCGGTCTTGGGGCGCGGCCGCCCGGGAGGGAGGATGGGGGAGACCACCAGCAGCGACAGCGGGAGGATTCAGCGTGAGCCAGACGGGCACGGCCGGCGGCGTCACCGGCGAGGACGAGGTCGTGGACCTCTGCCGCGAGCTGATCCGGATCGACACCAGCAACTACGGCGACCACTCCGGCCCCGGCGAGCGCAAGGCGGCCGAGTACGTCGCCGAGAAGCTCGCGGAGGTCGGCCTCGAACCGCAGATCATCGAGTCCCACCAGGGCCGGGCCTCCACGGTCGCCCGCATCGAGGGCGAGGACCCCTCCCGGCCGGCGCTGCTCATCCACGGCCACACCGACGTCGTTCCGGCCGACGCCGACGACTGGACCCACCATCCGTTCTCCGGCGAGATCGCCGACGGCTGCGTCTGGGGGCGCGGCGCCGTCGACATGAAGGACATGGACGCGATGACCCTGGCGGTCGTCCGCGACCGGCTGCGCAGCGGCCGCCGGCCGCCGCGCGACGTCGTCCTGGCCTTCCTCGCCGACGAGGAGGCCGGCGGCACCTACGGCGCCCGCCATCTCGTCGACCGGCACCCCGGCCTGTTCGAGGGCGTCACCGAGGCGATCGGCGAGGTCGGCGGCTTCTCCTTCACCGTCAACGAGAACCTGCGCCTGTACCTCGTCGAGACCGCCCAGAAGGGCATGCACTGGATGCGGCTCACCGTCGACGGCACCGCCGGACACGGCTCGATGACCAACGACGACAACGCCGTCACCGAACTGTGCGAGGCCGTCGGACGGCTCGGCCGCCACACCTGGCCGGTGCGCGTCACCAAGACCGTGCGCTCCTTCCTCGACGAGCTCTCCGACGCTCTCGGCACCGAACTCGACCCCGAGAACATGGACGAGACCCTCGCCAGGCTCGGCGGGATCGCCAAGATGGTCGGCGCCACCCTGCGCAACTCCGCCGCACCCACCATGCTCGGCGCCGGGTACAAGGTCAACGTCATCCCCGGCCAGGCCACCGCCCACGTCGACGGCCGCTTCCTGCCCGGCCACGAGGAGGAGTTCCTCGCCGACCTCGACCGGATCCTCGGCCCCCGCGTCCGGCGCGAGGACGTGCACGGCGACAAGGCGCTGGAGACCGACTTCGACGGCCGGCTCGTCGACGCCATGCAGACCGCCCTGGGCGCCGAGGACCCCATCGCGCGCGCCGTTCCGTACATGCTCTCCGGCGGCACCGACGCCAAGTCCTTCGACGATCTCGGCATCCGCTGCTTCGGCTTCGCGCCGCTCCGGCTGCCGCCCGAGCTGGATTTCGCGGGCATGTTCCACGGCGTCGACGAGCGCGTGCCGGTGGACGGCCTGAAGTTCGGGGTACGGGTGCTCGACCGGTTCCTCGACGACTGCTGACACCGCCCCACGGCGGCAACCCGTAATTCGGCCGCATGTGCGGACATGACCGGGAAGAGTGAATGCGCTCATAGGGTCGTAGCCCTAATCACGCCCCCTCGTTACAGGTGGTGCGGTCCGCGGCTTGGGACCGCTTTGCCTACAAGGAGGAATGATGATCAAGAAGGTCGTCGCTGCTGCGGCTGCCACGGGTGGTCTGGTTCTCGCGGGTGCGGGCCTCGCCGTCGCCGACTCGGGTGCCCAGGGTGCCGCTGTGCACTCCCCGGGTGTCGCGTCCGGCAACGTCGTGCAGGTCCCGGTGCACATCCCGGTGAACGTCTGCGGCAACACGATCTCGGTGATCGGGCTGCTGAACCCCGCCTTCGGCAACACCTGCGTCAACCAGTGACGCCGACCCGCTGAGGGGCGTCCCACCTCGTCGGCCTCGGAGCGCCCCGCGCTCCGGGGCCGACCGGTATTTTCCGCCTCTTTTCCATGAAAGGCAGGGAATCAGTACATGCGACAGGTCACCCGTAAAGGCCTGATGACCGTGGCGGCGGCGACCGGCGTGATCGCCGCCGCCGGCGCACCCGCCGCCCACGCCGGCTCCGGCGCCGGCGGCTCGTCGTCCCACTCGCCCGGCGTGCTCTCCGGCAACACGGTGCAGGCGCCGGTGAACGCGCCGGTCAACGTCTGCGGCAACACCGTCGACGTCGCCGGCGCCCTCAACCCCGCCACCGGCAACGCGTGCGGCAACAACGACGGCGGCCCGCCCGCCCGCCACGGCCACCCCTCCGGGAACCAAGGCCACGGCAGTCCCGCCGGGCACCCCGGCCAGTCCGGGCACCCCGGGCACGGTGGCGGCCGTGGTCCGCACGCCGGGGGCGGATCCGGCGCGCACGGCAGCACCGGCGGCTCGCCGGGTGTCGGCTCCGGCAACCAGATCCAGGCCCCGGTCGACGCGCCGGTCAACGTCTGCGGCAACAGCGTCGACGCCATCGGCGTCGGCAACCCCGCCTTCGGCAACGACTGCGGACCCGGCCACGGGCACCACACCCCGCCGCACCGCGGCCGTCCCGCCCCGGACGACGGCTACGGCACCCCGGACGACGGCTACGGCAGCCCGCCGTCCGGACCCGACCGGCCGGGAACCCCGGGCGACCGGAACATCCCGCCCTCCCCGCCGTCGGCCGGGGGCCACCCGGACACTCCCGGCGAGGGGTCCGTCACCCCGGGCGGCGGGCCGGCCGTCCCCGGCGCCCGCACCCCGGGCGACAGCGGCCTCGCGGCCCACACGGCCGCCCGGCAGCCCGGCGCGACCCAGCTCGCCGCCACCGGCACCGGCCTTCCCCTGGGTGCGGCCGCCGGCCTCGGAGCCGGAGCCGTCCTCGGCGGTGCCGTGCTCTACCGCAGGAAGCGCCTCCTGGCGTGAGACCCCCGATGAGGGAGCGGGCCCCGCACCGGCGGGGCCCGCTCCGTTTCCGCTTCCGCGCTCTGCTCACCAGGTCGCGCGCGCCTGGCGGATGATCCGCCGCCGCAGCCGCACCCTGCGGCTGCCGTCGCGCATCAGGCTGAGGCGGTACAACTCCCAGTTCCCGTACTCGGCCTGGTCCGTCAGCAGACGCGTGGCCTCCTTCCGGGACACCCCGCGAGGTACGTACACGTCGACAAATTCGTATTCCGGCATCGCATCTATTGTGCGGGCCGGCCCCCGGTACGGATAGCGTCTGCACTATGTCTGATGCTGCGCAGCCCACCGCTGCCGAGGTACGCGCCGCCGCCGAGGCGGTCAAGGCCGCGCTCGACCGCCACCTGGCCGCGGTCGAACGCCGGTCGGGGGACGAAGACCCGGCCGTCTACGAGGCGTTCAACGAGCTGGCGGCGGCCGCCGAGGCCTACGACGAGCTGCTGTACGACCGCCACGACGAGGTCACCCCCTTCGAGATCCCCGGCGCCGACTCCGCGCAGCCCTACACGGGCCCCGAGGAGCCGAACGCGCTGAGCGTGCTGATCCGCCGCGACTACGCCGTGGCGGAGCCGCAGCGGCTGCTGGCCCAGGCGGAGCGGGTCGAGGCCGCGGACCACGACGACGCGGACGCGGCCGGCACCGTACCGGGCGCGCTGAGCATCCTCTTCGGCGAGTACGAACCGGACGAGATCGCCACCCGCCACAGGGAGTTCGGCCTGGAGGAGGGCGACTCCACGATCTGGGTGGCCGCCGCCGACGAGCCGGCCGAGCCGGGCGAGTGGCTGGAGACACCGTTCGACCACGTCGACCCCGAGCGCGTGATCTGCCGCTTCGACGTCAGCGCGGTCTTCGACGAGGAGCCCGGGGACGACCTGGCCGACCTGGCCGACCTCGACGACCTCGGTGACGACGACGCCGACGGCGAAGGCGACGAGGGCGACGACTTCGCCGACGCCGACGCCGGTGACGCCGCCGGCGGGACGGACGCGCTCGGCGAGGCGGACGACTACGACTACGACGCCGGCGGCGACGAGCACCTCGAACGCCTGGAGGCCGATCGCTGACCCCGCCCCGGCGGCTGCGGCGCACCGGAAGGCAGGTCCGCAGGACAGGGCGCGCCGCCGGCGGCCGCCGACGGCGGGAGCCCGCGGCGGCCGAGCCCGGTCCCTCCGGGTCAGTCGTGTGCGGCCGGCTGCGTGGTGAGCAGGTCCGTCAGGCGGGTCGTGCGCGGCTTGGCCGGGATCTCCGCGACGGCCTTCGACAGCGCCTGGTCCACCCCGTGGACCACGGACAGATGGCGGCCCGCGCGCCCGAACGCCGTGTACACCCACGGTCTGCTCAGCGCCCGCACGGCGTCGCCCGGCAGGACCACGACCACCGCGGGCCAGCGGCCGCCGGCCGCCTGCTGCGCGGTGAGCGCCCACCCGTGCCGCACGGTCTGCTCCACCCGCTCCTTCGGTACGACGACGGGGCCGCCCGCGCACGACAGGTGCAGCCCGTCCGCGTCGGCCGTCACCACGTGGCCGGGCAGGGTCCGGCCCGGTGCGGGGGAGTGCACGACCCGGTCGCCGGCGTCGAAGCCGCCGAACCGGCCGGGCCCGGGGTTGAGCCGCTCCTTCAGGGCCGCGTTCAGCGCGCGGGTGCCCGCCGCACCGCCGTGGCCCGGGGTGATCACGACCGTCTGCTCGGCGGGCACCCCGATCGCGCGGGGCACCGAGTCGGCGACGAGCTGCACGGTCCGGTGCACGGCCTCGCCCGCGTCCCGGACCGGCACGATGACGAGTTCCCGGCCGGGCGCCTCGACCTGGTTCAGCTCGCCGACGCCGATACCGGAGACCAGTTCGCCGAGCGGGCCCGGGTCCGGGCGGCGCGAGGCGACCCGCGGGCACACCCGTGCGGCGAGCAGGTCGGCGAACACCCGGCCCGGACCGCTGGACCAGAGCACACCCGGGTCCCCGGCGAGCACCAGCCGGGCCCCGTCCGGCAGCGACTCGGCGACCAGGGCCGCGGTCTCCACGTCCATCAGCGGGGCGTCGATCACGGCGAGGAGGTCCAGGTCCAGGGCGCCGTCGGCGTCCCGCCCCGGCCCCTCGGCACCGGACAGCAGGCCTGCCAGGGTGACGGCTCCGGCCGAGCCGCCGGACGCCCCGGTCAGCGCGTCGAACCGGCTGCGGCCCAGCGGGCCGTGGGCGGCCGCCCAGGCGCGCAGGCCGAGCCCGCGGGCCGCGTCGAGCAGCGTCCCGACCTCGGCGAGGGAGGCCTCACCGCCGGTGTGCAGAACCAGCCCGTTTCCCGCGACCGCGCGGACCAGCTCGGCGGCGGCCCCCCCGGCCGCGGCGGCCCGCTCCCAGCCCTCACCGTGCCCGGCCGGCCCGCCCGGTGCCGGCTTCGCGTCGATCAGCCGGGCCAGGCCGTCGGCGAGGCTCTCCTCGGCGAGCGCGTACCGCTCCAGGCCGACCAGCACGCGCACCGGACGGCCGTCCTCGCCCCCGGTGCCGCCGCCGTCCGCGCCCGGCCCCTCCGGGTCCGCCGCCGGACCCTCCGTGCCCTCCGGCTCGTCCAGCGCGTCCTGGAACGCCAGGGCCTCGCCCTCCGTGAGCGCGCCCTGCACCGCCGCGTCCGGGTCCGGCACGCCGTACCGCGCGAGGGCTGCGGTGAGCGCGGGCAGCTCCAGCGCGGTGTGCCCGGCCGCGGCGGCCTGTTCGAGCAGCCAGCCGGTGACCGACCGGCCGCGTCGCTCGTCCCCGGGCCCGCACTCGGCGCCGAGCAGCGCCCGGGCGAACCCGTCCGCCTGCTCCGGGCGCACCCCGGTCACCCGCAGCAACTGCCACGGGTCCTCGCGCAGCCGTCCGGCCGCGCTCTCCCCGAGCGCGGCGGCGACCGGCCGGGCGAGGGACTGCGGCGCCCCGCCCCGCACCAGCACGTCCCGCACGGCCTCGACGGTCTCCGCCGCGGGCCCGGCCGACGCGGGCGGCGGCACCGGTGCGGGCCGCGGCGGCGGCGTGCGCTCCGCACCGGCGGCGGGGCGGCGCGGCGGACCGGGTTCGGCGAACACCGTGGCCGCGGGCGCGGCGCCGCCCTCCACCGCGCGCACGGCGGCGAGCAGATCGGCGGCCCTGCCGCTCAGCTTGGCGCCGCTGTCGATGGTCCCGTGCCTCTCGGCCTTCCGCCGCGCGATCCGCTCCCGCTCCACGCGCTGCGCCGCGAGCTCGGCCTGCGCCTCGGACACCCCGGCGTCACCGTCGGCTCCCGTCCCGCCGATGTCCCCGTCGGCTCCCGTCCCGTCGGTGTCCCCGTCGGTTCCCGTCCCGTGGGCGTCACTGTCGGCTCCCGTCCCGTCGGTGTCCCCGTCGGCTCCCGTCCCGTCGGTGTCCCCGTCGGCTCCCGTCCCGTCGGTGTCCCCGTCGGTTCCCGTCCCGTGGGCGTCACCGTCGGCTCCCGTCCCGTCGGTGTCCCCGTCGGTTCCCGCCCCGTCGGCGTCCCCGCCGGACGTCCCTCGGCCCGGGCCGGACGCCGTCCCGGCCGCCTCTCCGCGGCCCGAGCCGCTGCCCGGTCCGGCCGCTTCGGCCGCTTCGGCCGCTTCGGTTCCGGACGCGGCGGCTCCCTCGGCCTCTCCCGGAGCCCCCTCGGCCTCCCCGGGAGCCCCCTCGGCCTCCCCGGAGGCCTCTTCGGGCAGGGGCCCCGCCGCCGGGGCCTCTCCGGCGGCCGGGGTCCCGTCGCCGGGCTCCGCCGCCCCGGCGGCCCGGGCGGCCCCCGGGTGCTCTGCGCCGGCCGGTGTGGAGCCCTGCGCAGCCCCGTCGGTCCCGGCGGCGCCCCGGGCCGCGGTGTCCTCGGTGGTCTCCGGCTCCGTGCTCACAGCGTGCTCCAGTCGTGATCGGGATAGCGGTGCACGGGCGCCGACACATCGTCGAGCGCCCGGCAGATCTCGTCAGGAAGACTAAGTGTCTCCACCGACAATGCCGCCGTGAGCTGCTGCGCGTTGCGCGCGCCTATGATCGGGGCGGTCACCCCGGGCCGGTCGCGCACCCAGGCGAGGGCCACCTGCAGCGGGGTCACCGCCAGCCCGTCCGCCGCCGTCGTCACCGCGTCCACGATCCGGCTCGCCGTGTCGTCGAGGTAGGGCTCGACGAACGGCGCCAGATGCTCCGAGGCGCCCCGCGAGTCCGGCGGCAGCGCGTCACCGCGGTACTTCCCGGTCAGCACGCCCCGTCCGAGCGGTGAGGAGGGCAGCAGTCCGATGCCCAGGTCGAGCGCGGCCGGCAGCACCTCGCGCTCCACGCCGCGCTGGAGCAGGGAGTACTCCATCTGGGTGCTGGCCAGCCGGACCCGGCCGGCCGGCGCGGCGAGCTGCCAGGTGGCGGCCTTGGCGAGCTGCCAGCCGCAGAAGTTGGACACGCCCGCGTAGCGCGCCCGGCCGCTGGCGACCGCGAGGTCGAGCGCGTGCAGGGTCTCCTCCAGCGGGGTGGCCGGGTCGAAGGCGTGGACGTGCCAGACGTCGACGTGGTCCGTGCCGAGCCGGGCCAGGGAGGCGTCCAGCGCGGCGAGCAGATGGCCCCGCGAGCCGTCGAACCGGCGGTCGGGGTCCGGCACGCTGCCCGCCTTGGTCGAGACGACCAGGTCGCGGCGCGGCACCAGGCCCTCCATCAGGCGCCCGAGCAGGTACTCCGCCCCGCCGTCGCCATAGACGTCCGCGGTGTCGACCAGGGTTCCGCCGGCCTCCCAGAACGTCTTCAAGAGGTCCGCCGCGTCATGCTCGTCGGTGTCCCTGCCCCAGGTCAGGGTGCCGAGACCGACACGGGACACACGCAGGCCGGTGCGGCCGAGATGCCTCTGCTCCATGGACGCCGAGAGTACTGGCCAGAACCTGTCGTGCGGGTGCCTGTGGACAACCGTTGCCGGTGATCGCGCACCGTCCGCCGACAGCGCCGTACGACACCCTGCCCGCATCCGCGCCGGTCCGCTAGGGTCGGCCCGACAGGGACGTTACTGATGAGTAAAAGGGGATCTGGCATGCAGCTCGGGATCAACCTCGGCTACTGGGGTGCCGGAATGGACTCCGACAACCTGGCGGTCGCCCAGGAGGCCGACCGGCTGGGCTACGCCGTCTGCTGGGCCGCCGAGGCCTACGGCTCCGACGCCGCCACCGTACTCACCTGGGTCGCCGCCCAGACCGAACGCATCGACGTCGGATCGGCCATCTTCCAGATCCCGGCCCGGCAGCCCGCGATGACCGCGATGACCGCCGCGACCCTGGACTCCCTCTCCGGCGGCCGGTTCCGCCTCGGCCTCGGCGTGTCCGGCCCGCAGGTCTCCGAGGGCTGGTACGGGGTCACGTTCGACAAGCCGCTGGCCCGCACCCGCGAGTACGTCGAGATCGTCCGCAAGGCCATGACCCGCGAGCGGCTGACGTACGAGGGCGAGCACTGGACGCTGCCGCTGCCCGGCGGCCCCGGCAAGCCGCTCAAGCTGACCGTGCACCCCGAGCGCGAGCACATCCCGCTGTACATCGCGGCGATCGGCCCGAAGAACCTGGAGCAGACCGGCGAGATCGCCGACGGCGCGCTGCTGATCTTCCCCTCCGCCGACCATCTGGAGGAGACCGCGATCCGCCACCTGCGCGCGGGGCGCGAGAAGGCGGGCAGAACCCTCCAGGGCTTCGACGTCTGCCCCACGCTGCCCCTGGCGGTCGGCGAGGACAAGGACGTCCCGCAGCTCGCCGACTTCTTCCGCCCCTACACCGCCCTCTACGTCGGCGGCATGGGCAGCCGCAAGCAGAACTTCTACAACCAGCTCGCCCGGCGCATGGGCTACGAGCAGGCCGCCGCCGAGGTCCAGGACAAGTACCTGGCCGGCGACAAGCAGGGCGCCGCGGCCGCCGTACCGCACGACCTGATCGACCGGACCACGCTGCTCGGCTCCGTCGACCGCATCGCCGACCGGATGAAGGCCTACGCCGCCGCCGGCGTCACCACCCTCACCGTCACCCCCGCGGGCTTCACCCTGGACGACCGCCTCACCGCACTGCGGGCCGGCGTCGAGGCCATGGAGCGCGCCGGACTGGCCTGAGCCCGAACGGCCCGGCCCGCTCCCCCTCCGGCCCCGCGCGGACACCGCCGGGGCCGGGGCGGCTGCGAGAGGTGCCGCGACGTCGCAGTGCTGCGGTGCCGGGGTGCCGGGTGCCGCGACGCCGGGGCGGACTGTGCCGGCCGTGCCGTGCGGGAGGGGTTTCAGCGGCCGTGGTGGGGGCTCGGGGGTCTTCCCCGCCACGGCCGTCATCCAGAACAACGCACCGGACCGCTCGCGGTTACGCCTCCCGCGCGGCCGGCGTGGTCCGTCGTTCGGCGGAGTTGTCCGACACCCGTGTTGCGGCTTTCCTCGCGGCGCATTTGACTCGTTCTTCGCGGACCCTGCACAAGCCGGTGGAACCCGGCAGAACCCGTGCGTCCCGCGGTGAGCAGAGAGGTGTCCCAGATGCTTTCGGCCAAGAGTCTCTTCCAGGAGATCCTCGACAACGACGAGTCCTTCCGCCTGTTCTGCTCCATCGCCGCCAGCGGCGAGTCGCAGGGCGGCTGGGAGAACGCCCGCATCGCCGAGCTCGTCCCCGCGAGCGAACGCGAGCTCGCCCCCAAGATCGCCCGGCACGGTGCCGACGAGGACAAGCACGGCCGGATCTTCAACGCCCTGCTGAAGAAGCGCGGCCTCGAACCCGTGCCCGTACCCGACGACACCGACTACACGATGCTGCTGGAGACCAACGGCATCGGCCTCGCCCACCACCGGCTCGCGGGCGAGGCGCCGCTCACCGTCGACGACCTCGTCACCTACCTGGCGCACAGCCGCGTCACCGAACAGCGCGCGTCCGAACAGATGGACCTGCTGCGCAGGCACTTCGCCGACCACCCCGACATCGGCCGCGCGGTGCGGATGATCTCCCACGACGAGGACAACCACCTCGCCTACTGCCACGAGGAGCTCCTGCGCCTCGCGCGCGCCGGACACGGCCCCGCCATCCAGCGCACGCTGCGCGCATGCGCCCTCGCCGAGATCCGCATCTACCGCGACGTCAGCCTCGCCGTGATGGCCCACATGGGGCGCGTCCTCGGCTGGCCCCGCGCCAAGTCGGCGGCCCTGGCGGCGGGCATCCACGCCGTCTACGCCTGGGAGCGGTTCGCCGGCTGGCACCGCATGGTCTCCCTGCGGATGCCCGAACGCCGCAACGCCCTCGGCGGCCCGGCCGCCCCCGCCCCCGAGTTCGCCTGACTCGCCCGGACCGGCCGTGCCCCGGTCCCGCCGCGCACCGGGTCCCGCCGTCGGCCGCGGTCCCGCCCGGCCGCCCCCGCCCCCGAGTTCGCCTGACTCGCCCGGACCGGCCGTGCCCCGGTCCCGCCGCGCACCGGGTCCCGCCGTCGGCCGCGGTCCCGCCGCGCCCCCGGTCCCGCCCGGGCGACGGTCGCCGCGTGCCCCCGGCCCGCCGCGCCCCGCCGCGTCCGGTCCCGCCCGCGGGCCCTACAGCCAGCCGCGGCTCTTGAACAGCCGGTACAGCAGCAGTTCCAGGGCGGCCAGGAGCACGATCAGCGCCGGATAGGACCACGCCCAGTGCACCTCGGGCATGTGGTCGAAGTTCATGCCGTAGATCCCCGCGATCATCGTGGGGACCGCGGCCATGGCCGCCCACGCGGAGATCTTCCGCATGTCGTCGTTCTGCCGGACGCTCGTCTGCGCCAGATGCGCCGACAGGATGTCCGACACCAGCCGGTCCAGGCCCTCCACCGACTCGTTCACCCGGGTGAGGTGGTCGCCCACGTCGCGGAAGTACGGCTGTGCCTTCGCGTTCACGAACGGCACCGTCAGCCCGAACGGCCCCGACCCGGACAGCTTGTCCAGCGGCAGCGCCAGCGGACCGGTCGCCCTGCGGAACTCCAGCACCTGCCGCTTGAAGGTGTAGATCCGCGACGCCGTGTGGCGCGTCCCGCCCCGCTCCGGCGAGAACACCTCCGCCTCCAGCTCCGACAGGTCCGTCTGGAGCTCCTGCGCCACCTCCAGATAGCGGTCCACCACCGCGTCGGTGATCGCGTACAGCACCGCGGTGGGCCCCTTGGCCAGCAGCTCCGGCTCCTCCTCCAGCCGCCGCCGCACGGCCGCCAGCGGAAACCCCTCGCCGTGCCGCACGGTCACCACGAAGCCGTCGCCCAGGAAGACCATCACCTCGCCGGAGGTGACGGTGTCGCTGTCCGGCTCGTACCCGACCGGCTTCAGCACCAGGAACAGCGAGTCGTCGTACACCTCCAGCTTGGGCCGCTGATGAGCGCAGAGCGCGTCCTCCACCGCGAGCGGGTGCAACGCGAACTGCTCCGTCACCCGGTCGAACTCCCGCTCCGTCGGCTCGTACAGCCCGATCCAGACGAACCCGCCCGCCGTCCGCGCCCCGGCCAGCGCCTCCGACAGGTCCGCGGGCGCCGCCGTCCGCACCCCGTCGCGGTACATCGCGCAGTCCACGATCACGCGAGGCATTCTCCTCCCGGCCGCCCGCCGCCGCACCCCCGCCGCCGCACCCCCGCCGCCGCACCCCCGCCGGGGCCTACCCTGGGCGGCATGCCCACGCTGCTTCTGGTCCGGCACGGACGCTCCACCGCCAACACCGCGGGACTCCTCGCGGGCTGGACACCCGGCGTCGCCCTCGACGAGCGCGGACGCGCCCAGGCCGCCGCCCTGCCCGGCCGCCTCGCCCCCCTGCCCCTGCACGAGATCGTCACCAGCCCCCTGCAGCGCTGCCAGGAGACGCTCCAGCCGCTCCTCGCCGCCCGTCCCGGCCTCACCCCGCACACCGACGAACGCATCGGCGAGTGCCACTACGGCGACTGGTCCGGGCGCAAGCTCGCCGAACTCAAGGACGAACCCCTCATGGAGGTCGTCCAGGCACACCCCTCCGCGGCCGCCTTCCCCGGCGGCGAGTCGATGCGTGCCATGCAGACCCGCGCCGCCGAGGCCGTCCGCGAGTGGAACGCGCGCGTGGAACGCGACCACGGCGCCGACGCCGTCTACCTCATGTGCTCGCACGGCGACATCATCAAGTCCCTCGTGGCCGACGCCCTCGGGCTGCACCTGGACCAGTTCCAGCGCATCTCCGTCGAGCCCTGCTCCGTCACCGCGATCCGCTACACCCGGCTGCGGCCCTTCCTGCTGCGCCTGGGGGACACCGGCGACCTCTCCTCCCTCGCGCCCCGCGCGGAGCCACCGACCGACCAGGCGACCGTCGGGGGCGGTGCGGGCGCACCGTGATCGTCGGCCGCAGTAGGGTGAAGCGGTCGCAGTAGCACCCCGATCGCCCACCACGATTCTTGGAGCTGGACGTGTCCCGTCAGGTGTTCCTCTACGACCCGCCGGACCGCTTCGTGGCCGGCACGGTCGGACTGCCAGGGCGCCGTACGTTCTTCCTCCAGGCCACCGCCGGCTCCCGGGTGACCAGCGTGGCCCTGGAGAAGACCCAGGTCGCCGCGCTCGCCGAACGCATGGACGAACTGCTGGACGAGGTCGTCCGGCGCAGCGGCGGCAGCGCCTCGGTGCCCGCCATGGCGCCCTCGGAGATCTCCGACACCGGCCCCCTGGACACCCCCGTCGAGGAGGAGTTCCGGGTCGGCACCATGGCCCTCGCCTGGGACGGCGAGGAGCAGCGCATGATCGTCGAGGCGCAGGCCCTGGTCGAACTCGAGGCCGACTCCGAGGAGGACCTCGCCGAGGCGGAGGAACGGCTCCTGCAGGACGAGGAGAACGGCCCCCCGATGCTGCGGGTCCGGCTCACCGGCACGCAGGCCCGCGCCTTCGCCAAGCGGGCCCTCGACGTCGTCAACGCCGGCCGGCCGCCCTGTCCGCTGTGCAGCCTCCCGCTCGACCCGGAAGGACACGTATGTCCGCGCCAGAACGGATACCGCCGCGGAGCATGACCCCGGCGGACCTGCTCGCCCGGGGCGAGCTCACCGTGCGCGGCCGCCTGCGCGAGGCCTCCAACGCCGCGCTGTACTGCACCCTCGCCCCGCAGACACCCGGCGCACCCGGCACACCCGGCACACCCGGCACACCCGGCGGACCGGGCGCAGCGGACGGCCACGGCGTTCCGGTCGCGCCCGGCGCGCCCCACGGGCCCGGCGTCCCCGGCGCACCCGGCGGACCGGGTCCGCAGTACCCGTCCGACGTCCCCGGCGTCCCCGGCGTCCCCGACGCCCCTGGCGTCCCCTGCGTGTACAAGCCCGTCGCCGGGGAGCGCCCGCTGTGGGACTTCCCCGACGGCACGCTCGCCCAGCGTGAGGTGGCCGCCCACGAGGTCTCCGAGGCCACCGGCTGGCACCTCGTGCCCCCCACCGTGCTGCGCGACGGACCCTACGGCGAGGGCATGGTCCAGATCTGGGTCGAGGCGCCCGAGGCGACCGAGGACACCGGGCTGCTCGCCCTCGTCGACGGCGACACGCCCGCCCCCGGGTGGAAGGCCGTCGGCTTCGCCGACGTGGGGGAGGGCCGCACGGCTCTGCTGGTGCACGGCGACGACGAACGGCTGCGCCGCCTCGCCGTCCTCGACGCGGTGATCAACAACGCCGACCGCAAGGGCGGTCACCTGCTGCCCGCCGCCGACGGACGCCTCTACGGCATCGACCACGGCGTCTCCTTCCACGTCGAGAACAAGCTGCGCACCCTGCTGTGGGGCTGGGCGGGGGAGCCGCTGACCGAGGAGGCGCTGACCGTCCTGAAGGGGCTCAGGGAGTCCCTCGCGGCCGACGGGCCCCTCACCGCGCGGCTCGTCCCCCTGCTCACCCCCGACGAGATCGACGCCACCCGCGCCCGGGTCGACGCGCTGCTGACGTCCGGGACCCACCCCGAGCCCTCCGGCGCGTGGCCGGCCATCCCCTGGCCGCCGGTCTGAGCAGGCTCCGGCGCGCCGGGCAGGAGGGCCGTCCGAGCCGTGCGGTGGCCCGATCCCGGCGCCACCTGGCCCGATCCGGTTCGTATCCGGAACTCCAGTCCGGTTAGGCTCGGGGCATGCATGCCTGGCCCGCTTCCGAGGTCCCCGCCCTGCCCGGTCAGGGCCGCGACCTCAGGATCCACGACACCGCGACCGGTGAGCCCGTCACCCTGGAGCCCGGTCCCGTCGCCCGTATCTACGTCTGCGGCATCACGCCGTACGACGCCACCCACCTGGGGCACGCGGCGACCTACAACGCGTTCGACCTCGTCCAGCGCGTGTGGCTGGACACCAAGCGGCAGGTCCACTACGTCCAGAACGTCACCGACGTCGACGACCCGCTCCTGGAGCGGGCCCGGCGCGACGACGTCGACTGGGTCGCGCTCGCCGAGCAGCAGACGGCCCTCTTCCGCGAGGACATGACCGCCCTGCGGATGCTGCCCCCGCAGCACTACATCGGCGCCGTCGAGGCCATACCCGGCATCGTTCCGCTCGTCGAACGCCTCCGGGACGCGGGCGCCGCCTACGAGCTGGAGGGCGACACCTACTTCTCCGTCGAGGCCGACCCGCACTTCGGGCAGGTCTCCGGCCTCGACGCGGCCGCCATGCGGCTGCTGTCCGCCGAACGCGGCGGCGACCCGGACCGCCCGGGCAAGAAGAACCCGCTGGACCCGATGCTGTGGATGGCCGCCCGTGAGGGGGAGCCCAGCTGGGACGGCCGCTCCCTGGGACCGGGACGCCCCGGCTGGCACATCGAGTGCGTCGCCATCGCCCTCGACCACCTCGGCATGGGCTTCGACGTCCAGGGCGGCGGCTCCGACCTCGCCTTCCCGCACCACGAGATGGGCGCCTCCCACGCCCAGGTGCTGACCGGCGAGTTCCCCATGGCCAAGGCGTACGTCCACGCCGGCATGGTCGCCCTGCACGGCGAGAAGATGTCGAAGTCCAAGGGCAACCTGGTCTTCGTGTCCGCGCTGCGCCGGGAGGGCGTCGACCCGGCCGCGATCCGGCTCGGCCTGCTCGCCCACCACTACCGCGCCGACTGGGAGTGGACCGACCAGGTCCTGCGGGACGCCGTGGAGCGGCTCGGCCGCTGGCGCGCCGCCGTCTCCCGGCCCGACGGGCCCGCCGCCGACGCCCTGGTGGAGGAGATCCGCGACGCCCTCGCCGACGACCTCGACGCCCCGGCCGCGCTCGCCGCGGTCGACCGCTGGGCCGCCGCGCAGCAGCAGCGGGGCGGCACCGACACCGGCGCCCCCGGCGTCGTCTCCCGCGCCGTCGACGCCCTGCTGGGCGTGGCCCTGTAGGGCGCGTACCGGGAGCCCCGTCCGGCCGGCGACGCTCCTGGGGACGGCGCCCGCCGCGCTGTCGGGACCGTCCATGTACGCCCGGTACGCGGACGGTCCGGTCCTGCGCCGTCCGGTGCACCGACCGGACGGCGCGGAACCGCCGTCGGGGCGGACGACGCCCCGGCCGGCACAGGCCCCGGTCTGCCCACGAGCACCGGACAGGGCGCCTGCGGGCCGGAACTCCGGCCCGCAGGCGCCCTGTTCACGTGCGCGGCGTCCGCCGGGACGGACCGCGTCCGATCGGGCGGCGGTCCCCCGCGGAGCCGGTCCGTGGGAGACCGCCGCCCGTCGGAGGGTCAGTCGTCTGCCGCGTCCCCGTCGTCCGGGCCCGGCTTCGGCGGCTTCGGCGGACGGGTCCGCTCCCCGGGACCGGGGCCGTCCTTCCGGTAGGGGGGCCCGTCGCCCTCCGTGGCATGCCCGCCCGGCGTGCCGCCTCCGCCGTCCCGGCGGCGCAGGTACCGCTCGAACTCGCGGGCGATCGCCTCCCCCGACGCCTCCGGCAGCTCCGCGGTGTCCCGCGCCTCCTCCAGCGTCTGGACGTACTCCGCGACCTCGCTGTCCTCCGCGGCCAGCTGGTCCACGCCGACCTGCCAGGCCCGCGCGTCCTCGGGCAGCTCGCCCAGCGGGATACGGACGTCGATCAGGTCCTCCAGCCGGTTCAGCAGCGCCAGCGTCGCCTTCGGGTTCGGCGGCTGCGACACGTAGTGCGGCACGGCCGCCCACAGCGACACCGCCGGCACCCCGGCGTGCGTGCACGCCTCCTGGAGCACGCCGACGATGCCCGTCGGACCCTCGTACTTGGTCTCCTCCAGGTCCATCCGCCGCGCCACGTCAGGATCGGACGTGGTCCCGCTGATCGGCACCGGCCGGGTGTGCGGGGTGTCGCCGAGCAGCGCGCCCAGCACCACCACCAGCTCCACGCCCAGTTCATGGGCGAAACCGAGCAGCTCGTTGCAGAACGAGCGCCAGCGCATGGACGGTTCGATGCCGCGCACCAGGACCAGGTCCCGCGGCTTCTCGCCGCCGACCCGCACCACCGACAACCTTGTCGTCGGCCAAGTGATCTTGCGCACACCGGCGTCCGTGAACACCGTGGGCCGGTTCACCTGGAAGTCGTAGTAGTCCTCGGCGTCCAGCGCCGCGAACACCTCGCCCTTCCACTCCCGTTCCAGATGTGCGACCGCGGTGGAGGCGGCGTCGCCGGCATCGTTCCAGCCCTCGAACGCTGCCACCATGACTGGGTCGATCAGCTCGGGAACTCCCTCCAGCTCGATCACCCAGCGCCTCCTTCCGACGAGCCCTCGCTTGACGTCCCAACCTTACGGCGTTCGGCGGGTACGCCCGCAGCCCCCCGGCACAGGGGCAGTGAACGGATCACTGCCCCGTCCGCCACCCTTGGACACCCCTGCGACGATCACCGGTGCGGGCGTCGCCGTCGGCCACCGGGCAGGCCCGAGGGGCGGCTCCGTGCGGGGACACCGTTGGCCAACGGTGTCCGTGCGGGGAGCCGCCCCTCGGGCGGTGGCAGGGCCGTCCGGCCGTCAGACCCTCGTCCTGCGGCCCTACTTCTCGCCCGGCTTCCCGCCGAGTACGTCCTCGACCCTGCCCCGCACCTCGTCCGTGGCCAGGCCGCGGATGGTCAGGGTGGTGCGGCGGCGCAGCACGTCGTCCGCGGTCTCGGCCCACTCGTGGTCCCGGGCCCACACCACCTGGGCCCAGATCTCCGGAGCGTCGGGGTGGACCCGCTCGGCCAGCTCGGGGTGCTCGTTCGCCAGCCGGGCGATGTCGAACGCCAGCGAACCGTAGTGCGTGGCCAGGTGGCGGGCGGTGTCCGCGGCCATCCGCGGACCCGGCGCCGGCCCGTCCACCAGCAGCCGGTGGGCCACCGCACGCGGGTTCGCGACCCCCGGCAGCGGCAGCTTCTTCGGCAGCGACGCGATCGGCTCGAAGTCCTCGCCCAGCGGACGGCCCGGCAGCGACTCCAGCTTCTGCATCACCGTGCGGCCGATGTGGCGGAACGTCGTCCACTTGCCGCCCGCCACGGACAGCATGCCGCCCCGGCCCTCGGTCACCACCGTCTCGCGCTTGGCCTTCGCGGTGTCGCCCGGACCGCCCGGCAGCACCCGCAGACCCGCGAACGCGTACGTGATCAGATCCCGGTCCAGCTGCTGGTCCCGGATGGAGAACGCGGCCTCGTCCAGGATCTGGGCTATGTCCTTGTCCTCGACCGCGACCTCGCCCGGCTCGCCCTCGTACTCCTCGTCCGTGGTGCCCAGCAGCAGCATGTCCTCCCACGGCAGGGCGAACGTGATGCGGTACTTGTCGATCGGCGTGGCCAGCGCCGCCTTCCACGGCGCGGTGCGCTTGAGCACCAGGTGCGCGCCCTTCGACAGCCGGATCGACGGCGCCGCGTTCGGGTCCTCCATCCGGCGCAGGTGGTCCACCCACGGGCCGGTGGCGTTCAGCACCAGCCGGGCGCTCACCCCGAACTCCTCGCCCGACAGACGGTCCCTCAGTTCCGCGCCCGTCACCCGGCCCTTGGTGAACCGCAGCCCGGTCACCTCGGCGTGGTTGAGCACGGCCGCGCCCGCCTCGACGGCCGCCCGGACCGTCATCAGCGCCATCCGCGCGTCGTTCATCTGGTCGTCGCCGTACACGGCCACGGCCTTCAGGTTGTCGGTGCGCAGCTCCGGCACGTCCGCCGCCGCCCGGGCGGGGGAGAGCAGGTGCCCCACCCCGTCACCGAACGCCGACAGCATCGAGTACGCGAACACTCCGGCCCCGAGTTTCGCCGCGCCGTGCGGCCCGCCCTTGTACACGGGGAGGTAGAACGTGAGCGGGTTCGCCAGGTGGGGCGCCACCTGGCGGGAGACCGCACGGCGCTCGAAGTGGTTCTCCGCCACCAGCTTCACCGCGCCGGTCTGCAGGTAGCGCAGACCGCCGTGGAGCAGCTTGGAGGAGGCGGAGGAGGTGGCACCGGCGAAGTCGCCGGCGTCGACCAGGGCCACCCTGAGCCCGGACTGCGCGGCATGCCAGGCGGTGGAGATGCCCAGGATGCCGCCGCCGATGACGAGAAGGTCGAACGACGCCTTGGAGAGCTGCTCCCGGGTCTCGGCTCGGCTCGCGTTCGAACCGGAAGCCGGGCGCGTCCCCAGGGCAGGCACGGACTGCAGGGTGGACTGACTGGTCATGTGGGGTTACTACTCCTCATCAGAGTCGCGGAGGGACGGGTGGTTCCCTCAGCTCTCGTCCTCGTCGAGCCAGCCCATGGTCCGCTCGACGGCCTTGAGCCAGCTCTTGTACTCACGGTCGCGGGTCTCCGCGTCCATGCGGGGGGTCCACTCGGCGGCCCGGCGCCAGTTGGCACGCAGGTCGTCGGTGCTGTTCCAGAAGCCGACGGCGAGGCCGGCGGCGTAGGCGGCGCCCAGGCAGGTGGTCTCGGCGACCATCGGGCGCACCACGGGCGCGTCCAGGAAGTCCGAGAGCGTCTGCATGAGCAGGTTGTTGGAGGTCATGCCGCCGTCGACCTTGAGCGCGGTCAGCTCGACGCCGGAGTCCTTCGTCATGGCGTCGGCGATCTCCCGCGTCTGCCAGGCGGTGGCCTCCAGCACGGCACGCGCCAGGTGCGCCTTCGTCACGTACCGGGTCAGACCGGCGATCACACCGCGGGCGTCGGAACGCCAGTACGGGGCGAACAGGCCCGAGAACGCCGGCACGAAGTAGGCGCCGCCGTTGTCCTCGACGGACAGCGCGAGCGTCTCGATCTCCGCCGCGGTGGAGATCAGGCCCATCTGGTCCCGCATCCACTGCACCAGCGAGCCGGTGACCGCGATCGAGCCCTCCAGGGCGTACACGGTGTCCTGGTCGCCGATCTTGTAGCCGACGGTGGTCAGCAGACCGCTGTAGGAGTTGATGATCTTGTCACCGGTGTTCATCACCATGAAGGTGCCGGTGCCGTAGGTCGACTTGGTCTCGCCCTCCGAGAAGCAGGTCTGGCCGAACAGCGCCGCCTGCTGGTCACCGAGCGCGGAGGCGACCGGGATGCCGCCGAGCAGTTCGCCGAGGCTGCCGCCGGTGATCTCGCCGTACACCTCGGCGGAGGAGCGGATCTCCGGGAGCATCGCCAGGGGCACGCCGATCGACTCGGCGATCTTGTCGTCCCACTGCATCGTGTGCAGGTTCATCAGCATGGTGCGGGACGCGTTGGTGACGTCGGTGACGTGGTGGCCGCCGTCGACACCGCCGGTCAGGTTCCAGATGACCCAGGTGTCCATGGTGCCGAAGAGGATGTCCCCGGCCTCGGCGCGCTCGCGCAGGCCCTCGACGTTGTCCAGCAGCCAGCGGGCCTTCGGCCCGGCGAAGTAGGAGGCCAGCGGCAGGCCGGTCTCCCGGCGGAAGCGGTCCTGGCCGACGTTGCGGCCGAGCTCCCGGCACAGGGCGTCGGTGCGGGTGTCCTGCCAGACGATGGCGTTGTGGACGGGCTCACCGGTGTTCTTGTCCCACAGCACGGTCGTCTCGCGCTGGTTGGTGATACCGATGGCCTTGATGTCGTCGCGGGTGATGCCGGCCTTGGCGACGGCTCCGGCGACGACCTCCTGGACGTTGGTCCAGATCTCGGAGGCGTTGTGCTCGACCCAGCCCGGCTTCGGGAAGATCTGCTCGTGCTCCTTCTGGTCGACGGAGACGATACGGCCGTCCCGGTCGAAGACGATGCAGCGGCTGGAGGTCGTGCCCTGGTCGATGGCGGCGATGAACGGGCCGTGCCCGTGGGAGGAGATACCGGCGTGGGCGTCGGTCACTGTGTGCTCCTGAAGGTCCTAGGTATTCGGGGCGGTTCGTACGGCGCGTGCTGCGTACGGCGCGTGCTGCGTACGGCGCGTGCGGTCAGCTCGACGTGCTCTGTGACAGCTTGGCTCGTGCGGCGGCTCTGCTATGCGAACGCGGCCTTGTAGATGCCCGCGGCGATCGCCGCGCCGATCAGCGGACCGGCGACGGGGACCCAGGCGTAGCTCCAGTCGGAGCCGCCCTTGTTGGGCAGGGGCAGCAGGGAGTGCACGATCCGCGGACCGAGGTCGCGGGCCGGGTTGATCGCGTACCCGGTCGGGCCGCCGAGCGACAGACCGATGGCGACCACGACGAACGCGGTGATCAGGGCGCCCAGGGTGCCCAGGCCGTTGCCGCTGTCGTTCAGCCCCTGGGTCAGGACCGCCAGCACCAGCACGACGGTGCCGATGATCTCGGTGCCGAGGTTCTGCACCGCGTTCCGGATCTCCGGACCCGTGGAGAAGATGCCCAGGACCGGGCCGGCGCCCTTCTCCTGTGCCTCCACGGCCTTGGTCGCCGTGGCCTGCGCGCCCGGACCGCCGACGATCTCCCGGTCGGTCAGGTGGGCCTGGAACTGGCCGTAGTAGGCGAGCCAGACCAGCGTCGCGCCGATCATGGCGCCCAGCAGCTGGCCGCTCCAGTAGGTGGCGACGTTGCTCCAGGCGTTGTCCTTGATCGCGATGGCGAGCGTGACCGCCGGGTTGAGGTGTGCGCCGGACAGCGGCGCGCTGGTGTACACCGCCGTCATGACGGCGAAGCCCCACCCGAAGGTGATGGCGAGCCAGCCGGCGTTGCGGGCCTTGGAGGCCTTCAGTGTCACGGCGGCGCAGACGCCGCCGCCGAGCAGGATGAGCAGGGCGGTACCGATGGTCTCGCCGATGAAGATGTCGGAGCTGGACACCCGCGACTCCTTTGTCCTTCGTCCAGGGGAAGCAGCGTCCCGAGTCCCTTCGGGGGATGCTGCGCCCTCAGGGGGTGAGCGCTGTTCCGGTCCCTTGGCGTTGTCACACTCTAGCGCGTATTGCCGGTAGGTGTTCGACAATGCCGACCGATGGACGGGAGTCTTGCTCCGGCGTCACGCGTGAGTCAAGGGTTCTGTTATCGAAAACCTGATCGTTATTGATCGAACGTGCCTATCGATGTTCATGTGGCCGTGGAGGCCGTCATCGACGGGGCCGGGGCCGGGGCCGAGGCCGTCCGTGGACGTCCGCGGACGGGGCCGCGGAGACGGGGGTGGCCGTCGACCCGTCCGACCGCGGTGGGGCGGGTTTCCCGCCGATCAGGCCGCTATGTCCTTCTCAGGTGGAATAGCGTGGAATATCAGAGTAGGCCGAAGGCCGGGACGCCGTACTGCGTCCCGGCCTCGTCTCTCGCCGCCGCGCCCCCGAAGGCGCTGGTCAGAAGCGTCCCGCGCCCAGATCCCGGGACACCGCCCGGGCGCAGTCCCGCACCGCCGCGATCAGCTCGGGCCGCAGGTCACCGTCGCGGGCCAGCCGCTCCACGGCGCCCGTGACCCCCACCGCGCCCACCGGCATGCGCCGCCGGTCGTGGATCGGCGCCGCGACGGACGCCACGCCCTCCCACGTCTCCTCCACGTCCGCGGCGTACCCCCGCGCGCGGGTCAGGTCGAGAATCTGCTCGAAGGCCCCCAGGTCGCACACCGTGCGATCGGTGAAGGCCTTCCGGTCGGCCTCGATCGCCTCGCTGTGCGCCACCGGGTCGTACGCCGACAGCACCTTGCCGAGCGCCGTGGAGTGCAGCGGCTGCATCGCCCCGATCTCCAGCACCTGCCGGCTGTCGTCCGGACGGAACACGTGGTGCACGATCAGCACGCCCTGCTGGTGCAGAACCCCCAGATACACGCTCTCGCCGCTGGACCGGGCCAGATCGTCCGTCCACACCAGCGCCCGCGCCCGCAGCTCGTGCACATCCAGATAGGTCGTGCCCAGACGCAGCAGCTCCGCGCCCAGCTGGTAGCGGCCCGAGGCGTCGTCCTGCTCCACGAAGCCCTCCTGCTGGAGGGTGCGCAGGATGCCGTGTGCGGTGCCCTTGGCGAGGCCCAGTGCGGAGGCGATGTCCGACAGGCCCAGCCGCCGCTCGCCGCCCGCGAGCAACCGCAGCATCGCCGCCGCCCGCTCCAGCGACTGGATGTTCCGTGCCATCGCCGTCCTGCCTCCGTCCCCTTCGGCCGCCGAGCCGTGCTGCTGCCCTGCCGCGGCCGGCCTTGTCCTCGTCGCCGGGTGCGTCCGGCGGCTTCCTGGCCGCCGCCGTCCGGCGGCGCTGCCGATCGCGGGGGCTCCGTCGTTCCTCCGCCGGCGTTCCGCCGTCCGTGTGCCGGCCTCCGGCGGCCTCCGACGGCCGCCGACGGTGTCCGGCGGCCCTCCGACGGTGTCCGGCGGTGTCTTCGGCCGACGTCGGCGACACCGCTCGACCGTGTCCCTCGTTCGGCAATGTCGAACACTACCGGTCCGTGGTCATCCACCGCCAATGGTCCGCACGGACGGACCCCCGCACGACCTCCTCCGGCCGCCCGGTGACCGGAGGCCGACCGGGGCCGCCGGGCCACCGACCGGACCGCCCGGGCCCCAGTCCGGGCCCCAGTCCGGGCCCCAGTCCGGGCCTCGCCGGGCCGCTGTCCGGTCCCCGCCGGGCCGTCGCCCGGACGCCGGACGCCGGACGCCGTCCGCCGGCCGCCGGCCGCCCGGCACGTCACCCGGCCGCTCCCGGAGCGTCCCCCGAAGGCCTCCCACCCCCGCACACCCGCGCTCATCCCCCGCCCGGCCGCCCGGCCGAGCGCCCTCGGCCACCACCCGGTCGCCACATGGTGGTGCATCCGCCCCCCGCCCGTCACCTGCCGTGTCACCCCGCGGGGCGACACGGCCGCTCGTCCGCGTGGTGGACGCCCCTGACCAGCGGACGGGACTCCCGGCTACCCTGGCCACGTGCGCCCTCCTCGGCAGGCTCCCCATGAGCCCCCGCCGCAAGGGGCGCAAAGCCGACAGCCGTCGCACTCGAGGGAGCCCTTCATGGCCTCTGTGCCGCCGACCCCTTCCGCCGACAGCCGGGCCCGTGCGTCCGCGCTCCGACAGGCCCTCGCCACCCGTGTGGTGGTCGCCGACGGAGCCATGGGCACCATGCTCCAGGCCCAGGACCCGACCCTGGAGGACTTCCAGCAGCTGGAAGGCTGCAACGAGGTCCTCAACGCCACCCGCCCCGACATCGTGCGCTCCGTCCACGCGGCGTACTTCGAGGCCGGTGTCGACTGCGTCGAGACCAACACCTTCGGCGCCAACCTCAGCGCCCTCGGCGAGTACGACATCGCCGACCGCATCACGGAGCTGTCCGAAGCCGGTGCCCGCGTCGCCCGCGAGTCCGCCGACGACTTCACCCGGCGCACCGGGCAGCAGCGCTGGGTGCTCGGCTCGATGGGCCCCGGCACCAAGCTCCCCACGCTCGGCCACACCACGTTCACCGCCATCCGCGACGCCTACCAGCAGAACGCGGAGGGCCTGCTCGCCGGCGGCGCCGACGCCCTGCTCGTGGAGACCACCCAGGACCTCCTCCAGACCAAGGCCTCCGTCATCGCCGCCCGCCGCGCCATGGACACGGCCGGCTACGACGTACCGCTGATCGTCTCCGTCACCGTCGAGACCACCGGCACCATGCTGCTGGGCTCCGAGATCGGCGCCGCCCTGACGGCCCTGGAGCCGCTCGGCATCGACATGATCGGCCTGAACTGCGCCACCGGCCCCGCCGAGATGAGCGAGCACCTGCGCTACCTCGCCCGGCACTCCCGCATCGCGCTGTCCTGCATGCCCAACGCCGGCCTGCCGGTGCTCACCGCGGACGGCGCCCACTACCCGCTGACCGCGCCGGAGCTGGCGGACGCCCAGCAGAACTTCGTCCGCGACTACGGCCTGAGCCTGGTCGGCGGCTGCTGCGGCACCACCCCCGAGCACCTGCGCCAGGTCGTCGAACGCGTCCGCGGCCTCGCCCCCGTCGAACGCAGCCCGCGCCCCGAGCCCGGCGCCGCCTCCCTGTACCAGACCGTCCCGTTCCGCCAGGACACCTCGTACCTGGCGATCGGCGAGCGCACCAACGCCAACGGCTCCAAGAAGTTCCGCGAGGCCATGCTGGAGGGCCGCTGGGACGACTGCGTGGAGATGGCCCGCGAGCAGATCCGCGAGGGCGCCCACCTCCTCGACCTGTGCGTGGACTACGTCGGCCGCGACGGCGTCGCCGACATGGAGGAACTCGCCGGCCGCTTCGCCACCGCCTCCACCCTGCCCATCGTGCTGGACTCCACCGAGGTCGACGTCATCCGGGCCGGCCTGCAGAAGCTCGGCGGCCGTGCCGTGATCAACTCGGTGAACTACGAGGACGGCGACGGCCCCCGGTCCCGGTTCGCCCAGGTCACCCGCCTGGCGCGGGAACACGGCGCCGCGCTGATCGCCCTCACCATCGACGAGGAGGGCCAGGCCCGCACCGCCGAGAAGAAGGTCGAGATCGCCGAACGGCTCATCGCCGACCTCACCGGCACCTGGGGCATCCACGAAGAGGACATCCTCATCGACTGCCTCACCTTCACCATCTGCACCGGCCAGGAGGAGTCCCGGCGCGACGGCATCGCCACCATCGACGCGATCCGCGAGCTCAAGCGCCGCCACCCCGCCGTGCAGACCACCCTCGGCCTGTCCAACATCTCCTTCGGCCTCAACCCGGCCGCCCGCATCCTGCTCAACTCCGTCTTCCTCGACGAGTGCGTCAAGGCCGGCCTGGACTCCGCGATCGTCCACGCCAGCAAGATCCTGCCGATCGCCCGCTTCGACGAGGAGCAGGTCACCACCGCCCTCGACCTCATCCACGACCGGCGCGCCGAGGGCTACGACCCGCTGCAGAAGCTGATGGCCCTGTTCGAGGGCGCCACCGCGAAGTCCCTGAAGGCCGGCAAGGCCGAGGAACTCGCGGCCCTCCCGCTCGGCGAACGCCTCAAGCGCCGCATCATCGACGGCGAGAAGAACGGCCTCGAAGCCGACCTGGACGCCGCCCTCCAGGACCGTCCCGCCCTCGACATCGTCAACGAGACCCTGCTGGACGGCATGAAGGTCGTCGGCGAACTGTTCGGCTCCGGCCAGATGCAGCTCCCCTTCGTGCTGCAGTCCGCGGAGGTCATGAAGACCGCCGTCGCCCACCTCGAACCCCACATGGAGAAGACCGACGAGGCCGGCAAGGGCACCATCGTCCTCGCCACCGTCCGCGGCGACGTCCACGACATCGGCAAGAACCTCGTCGACATCATCCTGTCCAACAACGGCTACAACGTCGTCAACCTCGGGATCAAACAGCCCGTCTCCGCGATCCTGGACGCCGCCGAGGAACACCGCGCCGACGTGATCGGCATGAGCGGCCTCCTGGTCAAGTCCACCGTGATCATGAAGGAGAACCTGGAGGAGCTCAACTCCCGCGGCCTCGCCGCCGACTACCCCGTCATCCTCGGCGGCGCCGCCCTCACCCGCGCCTACGTCGAACAGGACCTGCACGAGATCTACGAGGGCGAGGTCCGCTACGCCCGCGACGCCTTCGAGGGCCTGCGCCTGATGGACGCCCTCATCGGCGTCAAGCGCGGCGTGCCCGGCGCCGCACTCCCCGAGCTCCGGCAGCGCCGGGTGCGCGCGGCCGCCGTCGAGATCCCCGAACACCCCGAGGAGGGGCACGTACGCTCCGACGTCGCCACCGACAACCCCGTCCCCACCCCGCCGTTCTTCGGCACCCGCGTCGTCAGGGGCATCCAGCTCAAGGAGTACGCCGGCTGGCTCGACGAGGGCGCCCTGTTCAAGGGGCAGTGGGGGCTGAAGCAGGCCCGCACCGGCGACGGCCCGACGTACGAGGAACTCGTCGAGACCGAGGGCCGGCCCCGGCTGCGCGGCCTGCTGGACCGGCTGCAGACCGACGGCCTGCTGGAGGCGGCCGTCGTGCACGGCTACTTCCCGTGCGTGTCCAAGGACGACGACCTGATCATCCTGGACGAGCAGGGCAACGAGCGCACCCGCTTCACCTTCCCCCGCCAGCGCCGTGGCCGCCGCCTGTGCCTCGCCGACTTCTTCCGCCCGGAGGAGTCCGGGGAGACGGACGTGGTGGGCCTGCAGGTGGTCACGGTCGGCTCCCGCATCGGCGCCGAGACCGCCCGCCTCTTCGCCTCCGACGCCTACCGCGACTACCTCGAACTGCACGGCCTGTCCGTCCAGCTGGCCGAGGCCCTCGCCGAGTACTGGCACGCCCGGGTGCGCGCCGAACTCGGCTTCGGGGGAGAGGACCCCGCCGAGATCGAAGACATGTTCGCCCTGAAGTACCGCGGCGCCCGCTTCTCGCTCGGCTACGGCGCCTGCCCGGACCTGGAGGACCGCGCCAAGATCGCCGACCTGCTGCGGCCCGAGCGGATCGGCGTCACGCTGTCCGAGGAGTTCCAGCTGCACCCCGAGCAGTCCACCGACGCCATCGTCATCCACCATCCCGAGGCGAAGTACTTCAACGCCCGCTGACCGGACCCGCCCGCCCCGGCCCGCCCCGCGTTCCTCTGCCGGACCCGCCCCGGCGGGCCCGGGAACGGCAGGTCCGGGAACGGCGGGACCGGGCGCCGGTCCCGACCGGATGCCGTCCCGCTCCCGCGGGACCACCGGTCGAGCCGTGCCGCAGCGTCCCCGCGCGCAGACCCCGTGTCCCCCCGTGTCCCCCCGTGCACGCCGTTCAAACGAGGCGTCTGCGCGACGCCCGACGTACACTGGTCGGTCCAATGCAGGCCGGTTCCCGCACGGGGACCGGCCTGCGTGTCCCCGAAGGAGGTACGCCGGATGACCACCACGGTCCCCGCACCGGGCACCCGCACGGCCGAAGGCCCGACTCTGCAGGCCGTGCTCCTCGACATGGACGGCACCCTGGTGGACACCGAGGGGTTCTGGTGGGACGTCGAGGTCGAGGTGTTCGCCGCGCTCGGCCACACCCTGGACGACTCCTGGCGCCACGTCGTGGTCGGCGGGCCGATGACCCGCAGCGCGGGGTTCCTGATCGAGGCGACCGGTGCGGACATCGCCCTCGCCGAGCTGAGCGTCCTGCTCAACGAGGGCTTCGAGAGCCGCATCTCCGGCGCGCTGCCCCTGATGCCCGGCGCCGCCCGGCTGCTGGCCGAGCTCGCCGCGCACGAGATCCCCACCGCCCTGGTCTCCGCCTCGCACCGGCGCATCATCGACCGCGTGCTCACCTCACTCGGCCACCAGCACTTCCGGCTGAGCGTGGCGGGCGACGAGGTCCGCAACACCAAGCCGCACCCCGACCCCTACCTCGCCGCGGCCGCCGGACTCGGCGTGGACCCGGCCAGATGCGCCGTCGTCGAGGACACCGCGACCGGCGTCGCCGCCGCCGAGGCGGCCGGCTGTCACGTCGTGGCCGTGCCGTCCGTGGCGCCCATCGTGCCCGCCCTGCGGCGCACCGTCGTCGGCTCCCTGGAAGAGGTCGACCTCGCCTTCCTGCGCGGCCTGGTCACCGCGGCCTGACGCCGCACGGCGGGGCGGACCGCGCACGCACCGGCAGCACCCCGCGGACCCGCCCACCGGCACCTCACCCGGCCTCCGCTCTCCCCGCTGCCCAGCCCCGTGTGCCCCGCGCCCCGGCGGGCCCGCGCCCCGGCGGGCCCGCCCGCTCCGCCCCGCGAGCCGTGCACCAAAGCCCGGGGCGCCAGGCCGTCCGACGCGCCCGGCGCCCCTCTCGCACCCCCTCGCGGCGCGGGCGCCCCCTCGGCGCGCCGGGCCGGAGGCGCGTACACCGACCGGTCCCTCCGGCCGGATGGCCGGATTCCGTTCGGTGCGAACGCCGCCCCGATGTGAGGTTCACCACCTCGCAACCCCTCGACAGGGGGGTCCCCCCGTGCCTTCCGCCCCCTTTTCCGTACCGCACCCCCACCCTTGTGTCCGGATTGGGGGGACGCTGTACGAAACCTTCCACTGTCGCAACATCGGTGCGTCCACGCCCGGTTTCGCAGCGTGATGAGCGCCCAACTCCGGTGAGCGCGAAGCCTGGAGCGGGCGCACATTAACCTCGTCGCGAGAACAACACCCCCCTCACCGTGAGCCCGCGGCGCCACCCCTGCCGAGGCGACCCACGGACCTACCGCAGTGGAGTAACACCAGCATGAACCGCAAGATTTTGGTGCTGCCGGCCGTGATCGGCCTGCTCGCGCCGGTCCTCGCCGCCTGCGGAGGGTCCGACGGCGAGGGCGACGGCGGCGGCATCGCCGTCGGCACCACCGACCGGTTCATCGCCACCGACGACGCCCCCGCCCCCCTCGACCCGGCGTACGCCTACGACGTCGGCAGCTGGAACGTGCTGCGCCAGACCGTGCAGACGCTGATGATCCAGCCCCGCGGCGACGGCGAGCCCGTCCCCGAGGCGGCGGAGAGCTGCACCTTCACCGACACCGGCAACGAGCGCTACCTCTGCCGGCTGCGCGAGGGCCTGAAGTTCGCCGACGGCTCCCCGGTGACCGCGAAGGCCGTCAAGTACTCCATCGACCGCGCGCTCGCCCTCAAGGCCGACTCCGGCGTCTTCGCCCTGCTGTCGGAGATCGACACCGTCGAGGCCCGGGGCGACCGCGATGTGATCTTCCACCTCCGGACCGCCGACGCCACCTTCCCGTACAAGCTGTCCACCCCGGTCGCGGGGATCGTCAACCCCGCCGACTACGACAAGGGCAAGCTCCGCGGCGGCTTCGAGGTGAGCGGCTCCGGCCCCTACACCCTCAAGCCCGAAGTGCGCGACGGCGAGATGGTCTCGGCCGTGTTCACCAGGAACACCCACTACAAGGGCACCCTGACGGTCAACAACGACAAGGTCGAGTTCCGTTCCTTCGAGGACGCCTCCGACATGGACAGCGCCCTGGAGAAGGGTGACATCGACGTCATGACCCGCACCATGTCGCCGGAGCAGATCCAGAAACTCACCGTCGACCCGGCCGAGAACGTCGAACTGCGCGACCTGCCCGGCCTGGAGATCCGCTACCTCGCCTTCAACACCGACGCCCCCGGCGTCGAGACCAAGGCCGTCCGGCAGGCCGTGGCCCAGGTCGTCAACCGCAGCGAACTCGTCTCCCAGGTGTACGGCTCCCAGGCCGAGCCCCTCTACTCGCTCGTGCCGGCCACCATCACCGGCCACTCCAACGCGTTCTTCAACCGCTACGGCGACCCCAGCGTCAGCAAGGCCGAGGCGCTGCTCGCCGAAGCGGACGTCAGCACCCCCGTGAAGCTGACCCTGCACTACACCACCGACCACTACGGGGCCGCCACCAAGAAGGAGTTCGAGGTGCTGCGCAAGCAGCTCAACGACAGCGGCCTGTTCGACGTCACCATCGAGGGCGCCCCCTGGGACGCGTTCGTGCCCGCCCAGCGCAAGGGCTCCTACGACGTCTACGGCATGGGCTGGTTCCCCGACTTCCCCGACGCCGACAACTACCTCGCGCCGTTCCTCGACGCGGACAACTTCCTCAACTCCCCCTACTCCAACAGCACGATCCGCAACACCCTCATCCCCGCTTCCCGCCGGGAGGCCGACCGGGGCTCCGCCGCGACCAGCCTGACCCGGATCCAGGACATCGTCGCCGAGGACGTCCCCGTGCTGCCGCTGTGGCAGGGCAAGCAGTACATCGCCACCCGCGACCAGGTCACCGGCACCGCATACGTCCTCAACTCCTCCTCCACCCTCCAGCTGTGGGAGCTCAGCCGCGGTGTGAGCGGCTGACGCACCCGCGTTCTCCGAGGCCGTGACGGCGGCCCGGAGAGTCCGGGCCACCATCCGGGTCCGGAACTTCCGAGAACGACGACAAGGCACAAGCACGTGAACATGCGCAACCAGTGGCCGGTCCTGCCGCTCGTGGCCGGGCTGGCGTCCGGCCTGCTGACCGGGTGCGGCTCCGACTCCGGCGGCTCCGGCGGGTCGGGCCCCACCGTGGTCATGGGGATGTCCGACGACGTCCTCGCCACCGACCCGGCATCCGGCTACGACCCCGGCTCGTGGCTGCTGTTCAACAACGTCTTCCAGTCCCTGCTGAGCTTCCCCAAGGGCGGCACGGTGCCCGAGCCGGAGCTCGCCAAGAGCTGCGACTTCACCGACGCGCGGACCACCGTCTACGAGTGCACCCTCAAGGACGGCCTGAAATTCAGCAACGGCGACGCCCTCACCTCCGAGGACGTCAAGTTCTCCTTCGACCGCATGCTGAAGATCAACGACGACGCCGGTCCCGCGATCATGTTCCCGGGACTGGAGAAGATCGAGACCCCCGACGACAAGACCGTCGTCTTCCACCTCGGAGTCCCCGACGCCACCTTCCCCAGCAAGATCGCCTCCGGTGCCGGCTCCATCGTCAACCACCGCGACTACCAGGCCGGCGAGCTCCGCAAGGACGGCAAGGCCAGCGGCTCCGGCCCCTACAAGCTGGACTCCTTCGACGACGACGAAGCCGTCTTCTCCGTCAACGGCAACTACCGGGGCACCGCCGACGTCCAGAACTCCGGCGTCACCCTCAAGTTCTTCCACGGCGACCAGAAGGCCCTGAAGAACGCCCTGCAGCAGGGCGACGTGGACATCGCCTACCGAGGCCTGAGCGCCGGCGACATCGCCGACATCGAGGCCTCCTCCGACGGCACCGGCATCGAGGTCGTCGAGGGCAGCAGCGCCGAGGTCCAGCACCTGGTGTTCAACGTGGACGACCCCGTGGCCGGACAGCTCGCCGTCCGCAAGGCCGTCGCCCTCCTCCTCGACCGCGACGCCCTCATCAAGGACGTCTACGAGGGCACCGCCACCCCGCTCTACTCGATCATCCCGGCCGGCATCGACGGCCACAACACCGCCTTCTTCGACACCTACGGTGCCCGCCCCTCCCGCGCCCAGGCCCGGTCCGCCCTGCAGGACGCCGGCATCACCGACAAGGTCGAGCTGACCCTCTGGTCCACCCCGTCGCGCTACGGCCCCGCCACGGACCAGGAGCTCAAGGCCATCGCCGAACAGCTCAACGACAGCGGCCTGTTCGCCGCCGACGTCAAGTCCGTCCCCTTCGACCAGTACGAGAAGGACATCGCGGCCGGCAAGTACGGCGTCTACGTCAAGGGCTGGGTCCCCGACTACCCCGACGCCGACAACTTCACCTCGCCCTTCTTCGGCAAGGACAACGTCCTCGGCAACAACTACGCCAACAGGACCATCACCAGCACGCTCATCCCGCGCACCGCGGGCGAGAGCAACCGCGCCGCCACCGACAACGACTTCGGCCAGCTCCAGCAGATCGTCGCCGACGAGATCCCCCTGCTGCCCATCTGGCAGGCCAAGCAGTACGCGGTCGTCGCCGACGGCGTCTACGGCCTGGAGTACTGCCTCGACGCCTCCACCGTGTTCCGCTTCTGGGAGCTCGACAAGAGCAAGGACTGACCGCCGCCGGCCGGCCCGCCCCACGTCCGGCGGCCGGCCGCGCGCCGGGACCCCGGCAGCCCGAAGGGCGCCCTCCGCCAGGGAGGGCGCCCTTCGCCGCATCGCACCGGGCCGACCCGGCCGCACCCGCGGCGCCGGCCGCGCGGCGGCCCCGCACCCCGGCCGCCCCACCGGGCCCCGCCCCACCGGGCCCCGCCCCACCGGGCCCCGGCGCATCGCTGCACCCGCCTGCCCGCGTGCAGCAGTGACCCGGCGTCAGCGCCCCCTCCGCACCGCCGCCCGGATCACTGCTGCGCGCCGGGGCGCACCAGACCGCTCTCGTACGCGTACACCGCGGCCTGCACCCGGTCGCGCAGCCCCAGCTTCGTCAGCACATGCCCCACATGCGTCTTCACCGTCGTCTCGCTCACGAACAGGTCCGCGGCGATCTCCGCGTTCGACAGCCCGCGCGCCACCAGCTTCAGCACCTCCACCTCACGCTCGGTCAGCGTGTGCAGCGTGTCCGGCACGGGCTCGTCCCCCGACGGCAGATGCGTGGCGTACTTGTCCAGCAGCCGGCGCGTGATGCTGGGCGCCAGCATCGCCTCACCCGCCGCCACCACCCGGATCGCCTGCACCAGCTCGTTCGCCGGGGCGTCCTTCAGCAGGAACCCGCTGGCCCCCGCGCGCAGCGCCTCCACCACGTACTCGTCGAGATCGAACGTCGTCAGCACCAGCACCTTCGCCGGGCCGTCCCGCCCGGGCCCGGTGATCTGCCGGGTCGCCTCCACCCCGTCCATCCGCGGCATACGGATGTCCATCAGCACCACGTCGGGCTGCAGCGCCCGCACCTGATCGAGGGCCTGGAGGCCGTCCCCGGCCTCGCCGACGACCGCGATGTCCTGCTCCGCCTCCAGAATCATCCGGAAGCCCGTGCGCAGCAGGGGCTGGTCGTCGACCAGTAGGACACGGATGGCCACGTAAGTCTCCTTCGCTAGTCCGGCCCCATTCTGCCCTGCTGGACCACGGCCGCACCGGCCGCCCTCACCGGCAGCGGATACGGCGGGGGAGCACCCCCGAACTCCGGACAGAGCGCCTGGTGGTCGCACCAGCCGCACAACTTCGTCCGCCGCGGCCGCCAGTCCCCCGTCTCCGTCGCCAGCCGGATCGCCTCCCACAGCGCCAGCAGCTTGCGCTCCACCCGCTCCAGATCGTCAGGCACCGGGTCGTACGTCAGCACGTCCCCGCTGCCCAGGTAGACCAGCTGCAGACGGCGCGGCAGCACCCTCTTCAGCCGCCACACCACCAGCGCGTAGAACTTCATCTGGAACAGCGCACCCTCGGCGTACTCCGGCCGCGGCGCCTTGCCCGTCTTGTAGTCGACGATCCGCACCTCACCCGTCGCCGCCACGTCCACCCGGTCGATGATCCCGCGCAGCCGCAGCCCCGACTCCAGCTCCGCCTCCACGAACAGCTCCCGCTCGGCCGGCTCCAGCCGCGTCGGGTCCTCCAGCGAGAACCACCGCTCGACCAGTCGCTCCGCCTCACCCAGCCAGCGCGCCAGCCGCTCGCCCTGCGGATCGTCCGCGAACAGCTCCACCACCTCCGGCCGCGACTCCCGCAGCCGGTCCCACTGCCCCGGGACCAGCGACCGTGCGCGCGGCGCGGTCCGCTCGGCGGCCGGGGCGTCGAAGAGCCGCTCCAGCACCGCATGGACCAGCGTCCCCCTGGTCGCCGCCTCACTCGGCTTCTCCGGCAGGCGGTCGATCACCCGGAACCGGTACAGCAGCGGACACTGCATGAAGTCACTCGCCCGAGACGGCGACAACGACGCGGGCGCAGCGGCCCCCGCCACCGGCCCGGAGCCCTCCGCGCACCCCTCGCCGTCCGCCGGCCCCGCGGCACCCGCCGCCCTCTCGCTGCTGCTCTCCATGCCGTAGACCTTACGGCCCGCCACCGACAGTCACCTACGCGTCGGCACTCACCGGCATCCCTGCGGCACTCACCGTCACGCACCGCACTCCCGCACGTACCGGGATCCCCTCCGGCCCCCGTCGCCGCTCCCCGGCCTTCCCCGGCCTTCACGCGATCCGGGGAACTCCCGCCGGACCTGTGGCGCCACCCGGCGCTCACGGGACCGGAAGGCCCCCGGCTCGCCTCCGCGGCGTCCACCGGCCGCCGCGGCCGGTCCCGCGGCGGCGCCGCGACCGCCCGCGGACGCCGGGCCACAGGCCCGGAACCGCCGGATGCCGCACGGCGCGGACGCGGACCGTGTACACCGGCCGGGGCTGGTGACCCGTAGAACGACCGGCGCTGCCCGGCACCCACGCCGCAGCGGCGGCGGGGCCCGGTGCGACCGGCGCCGAAGCGCCCGTCACGACCGGTGCGCGGACGGCCGCACGCTCCCGCCCCGGCCGGGCGGCGGTGCGGAGCGGCCCCCGGGCACCCGCCGAGACGGGTGCGACCGGGGGTGCCGGAGCGGAACGTGCCGGGCAAGCCGCATACCATCGACCCCAGACCCTTCCGCCCGGCAGGCGCGGAAGACGCATCGAACGAGGGGACACCGTGGACGAGAGCGGCGGGAGCGGCCGGCCGCGGCCGGACGACACCGAACCGGCCGAGCGGCGGCCGGCCGACCCGGCCCCGCACCCCGGCCCCGCGGACTCCGCCGGCCACACCGCGCCGGAGCCCGCACCGAGCCCTGCCCCGCTGCCCACCGGCCCCACCGTGCGGGAGCCCGTCCCCGAGCGGCCCGACGGCCCGCGGCACGCCGCCGGACACCGGCCCCCGCCCCGCCCGGCAGTCCGTGCGGAGGCCGGACCGGAACCGGGGGAGGAGCCGGCTCCCGCGCCGGAACCCGCTCCCGCGCCGGAACCGGGGCCCGGACCGGACCCGGTGCCCGGACCGGCCGCGACCACCCCGGAAGCGGCGAAGCCCACGCCCGCCGAGCCCGCCCCTCCCGCGCCCGCTCCCCCCGCGCCCGACCGCACCGCCCCCGGCCACCGCACCCTCGCCCACACCGAACGCGGAACCGGCCCGGCACCCGGCGACCACCCCCGCACCCCGCCGGGCCACGGCAAGGGCCGCCCCGGCCGCGGCAAGGGCCGGCCCACGCGGCAGCGCGAGCCCGGCGGCGGCATCCTCATGGGACGCCCCTTCGGCGTCCCCGTCTACGTCGCCCCCAGCTGGTTCCTCGTCGCCGCCCTCATCACCTGGGTCTTCGGCGGTCAGCTCGACCGCGTCCTGCCCGAACTCGGCGGTGCCCGCTACCTCGTCTCCCTCTTCTTCGCCGTCGCCTTCTACGCCTCCGTCCTCGTCCACGAACTCGCCCACACCGTCGCCGCCCTCCGCTTCCGGCTCCCCGTACGCCGCATCCAGCTCCAGTTCTTCGGCGGCGTCTCCGAGATCGAGAAGGAAGCCGAGACCCCCGGCCGCGAATTCGTCCTCGCCTTCGTCGGCCCCCTGCTCTCCCTCGTCCTCGCCGGCGTCTTCTACGGCGCCCTCCAGACCGTCGAACCCGGCACCGTCCCCGGTGTCCTCCTCGCCGGCCTGATGATCTCCAACCTCATCGTCGCCGCCTTCAACCTCCTGCCCGGACTGCCCCTCGACGGCGGCCGCATGCTCCGCGCCGTCGTCTGGAAGATCACCGGCAGGCCCATGAGCGGCACCGTCGCCGCCGCCTGGGTCGGCCGCGCCCTCGCCGTCTCCGTCCTGATCGGCCTGCCCCTGCTCACCCAGTCCGGCGCCCTCGGCAGCAACGCCGTCGACAACGTCGGCATGGACACCGTGATGGACGCGCTGCTCGCCGCCATCCTCGCCGCGATCATCTGGACCGGTGCCGGCAACAGCCTCCGCGTCGCCCGCCTGCGCGAACACCTCCCCGAGCTCCGCGCCCGCGCCCTCACCCGCCGCGCCGTCCCCGTCGAGAGCCACACCCCCCTGTCCGAAGCGCTGCGCCGCGCCAACGCCGCCGGAGCCCGCGCGCTCGTCGTCGTCGACCCCGACGGAACCCCCCGCTCCCTCGTCCGCGAAGCCGCCATCGTCGGCGTACCCGAGCACCGCCGCCCCTGGGTCGCCGTCAGCGGCCTCGCCCAGGACCTCACCGACGGCATGCGCGTCTCCGCCGAACTCGCCGGAGAGGACCTCCTCGACGTCCTCCGCGCCACCCCCGCCACCGAGTACCTCGTCGTCGAGGACACCGGCGAGATCTACGGCGTCCTGTCCGCCGCCGACGTCGAGCGGGCCTTCGTCAAGGCCATGGCCCGCCCCTCCTGACCCCCGCCGCCGGCCGCCCGCCCTGGTCGGCGGCCCCCGCAAACCCCGGTACCCTGGTCACATGTCCGAACCGACCGGTGCCGCCCGCAGGCGCGGGCCCTTCAAGGTCGGGGACCAGGTACAGCTGACCGACCCCAAGGGCCGCCACTACACGTTCACGCTCGAAGCCGGGAAGAACTTCCACACCCACAAGGGAAGCTTCCCGCACGACGAACTGATCGGTGCTCCCGAGGGCAGCGTTGTCCGCACCACCGGAAACGTCGCCTACCTCGCGCTGCGCCCCCTGCTCCCCGACTACGTCCTGTCCATGCCCCGCGGGGCCGCCGTCGTCTACCCGAAGGACGCGGGCCAGATCCTCGCCTTCGCCGACATCTTCACCGGCGCCCGCGTCGTCGAGGCCGGCGTCGGCTCCGGCTCGCTCAGCAGCTTCCTGCTCCGCGCCATCGGCGACCAGGGCATGCTGCACTCCTACGAGCGCCGCGAGGACTTCGCCGACATCGCCCGGCAGAACGTCGAGCGCTACTTCGGCGGACCGCACCCCGCCTGGCAGCTCACCGTCGGCGACCTCCAGGACAACCTCAGCGACACCGACGTCGACCGTGTCATCCTCGACATGCTCGCTCCCTGGGAATGCCTGGACGCCGTCTCCAAGGCCCTCGTCCCCGGCGGCATCCTGTGCTGCTACGTCGCCACCACCACCCAGCTCGCCCGGACCGTCGAGTCCATCCGCGAGATCGGCTGCTTCAACGAGCCGACCGCCTGGGAGACGATGATCCGCAACTGGCACATCGAGGGCCTCGCCGTCCGCCCCGACCACCGCATGATCGGACACACCGGCTTCCTCCTCACCGCCCGCCGCCTGGCCGACGGCGTCGAGCCGCCCATGCGACGCCGACGCCCCGCCAAGGGCGCCTACGGCGAGGACTACACCGGCCCGAACGCCGACGGAGGCCAGGCCCGCTGACCCGGCCGGCCCGCCGCACACCCGTACAACGCCGCCGCGCCGTGGCGGAGTTCCCCCGACCGACCGGGAACTCCGCCACGGCGCGGCGGCGTTGCCCCGGCACAGCTGCGGACGACCCCGCAAGGCACCCGCGCAACCCCACGCCAACCCCACGCGGAACCCGCCCGGACGACGGCCCGGACGACGGCCCGGACATCGGGCCCGGACAACTCGCACCCCCGCCGTTCCCCCCGGCTGTGACGTGTGGCACCATGCTGGCCACCCCACCGGCACAGCCCTCACAGGAGACACTCCTCGTGCAGCACCCCGCCGTCCCGGAACTGGCACACACCCACGCCCGCCCCGTCCACTGGCTCGCCACCGCGACCGCCGTCGCCGGCGTCGTCGCCCTGTCCGCCGTCGTCCAGCCCGACGCGGCCACCGCGGCCCAGCCGGCCGGGCTCCGCCCCGGCGGCACATCCGCCGCCCCCGCCGCCGCACCCCCCGCCACCGACGGGGTCGACTTCCCGCTGGACTGCGGCCCGGTGGACCTCGTGATCGCCCGGAGAGCCACCGGCGACCTCGACGGCGACGGCCGCCCGGAGACCGTCGCCGTCGTGCACTGCGACGCCGGCATGAGCACGCCGCCCGACGCGGTGTACGTCCTCACCCGGGACGCGGACACCGCGCAGCCGCGGGTGGTCGCCACCCTCGTCGACGCCCGGGAACGCCGCAAGGTCACCGAGATCGCCGTCCGCGGCGGCGCCGTCCGCGCCGACCTGCTCGGCTACTCGTCGCCCGACGTGCCCACCTGCTGCCCCGACGTCACCGACACCGTGAAGTGGCGGTGGACGAACGGTGCGTTCGCCCGCTCCACGCCGTCCGGCGCGCGCAGCGTGTGACCGTCCGGCGGCACACCGTGCGGGAGTCCGGTGCGGCCCTCACGTCCGGCGAGGCGCCGTCACACCCTGCGAGGCGCCGTCACTCCGCGTCCGGCCCGTAGACCTCGGCACCGTCCGAGACGCGCCGTACGTGAATGCACTCGCCGGGACACTCCCTCGCCGAGTCCACCACGTCCGTGAGCAGCGGCAACGGCACCGGAGTCGTCGCCCCCGGCGTCTGCAGCAGCTCCTCGCCGGAGCCCCGCACATACGCCAGGCCGTCGATGTCCAGCTCGAACACCTCAGGCGCGTACTGCACGCAGATCCCGTCCCCCGTACACAGGTCCTGATCGATCCAGACCTCCAGCGCCTCGCCCGCGGCCACGGCGGCGTCCTGCTGCACGGTCATCTCTCCTGCCCGAATCCTTCGCCGGACCTTTCGGGAACCTTCCAGGCCCTGACGGGTGTTGAACACCTCGACCCTACCTCCGTCCGCTTCCCCACCGTGTTCGGTGGGTATCCCCCTGGCGTGAGGGAGAGCGCAAGGGTGAAGATCGGACACACCCCGACCGTCTTTGTGATCTAGGGGTTTCAATCGACACCCACCCAGGTAGGGTCTGGAAGCGTCCAGCTCCCCTTGGAGGAGGTGAGGACCGTGGCAGCCCACGACGACGACATGAACCGCGGCATCCGCCCGGGACGAGGGTCCGACGACCCGGCCGGGCAGATCGCCTACCTTGAGCAGGAGATCGCCGTCCTGCGACGCAAGCTCGCCGACTCTCCGCGACACACGAGGATTCTCGAAGAGCGGATCGTCGAGCTGCAGACCAACCTGGCCGGCGTGTCCGCCCAGAACGAGCGACTCGCCAACACCCTGCGCGAGGCCCGCGACCAGATCGTGGCCCTCAAGGAAGAGGTCGACCGGCTCGCCCAGCCGCCCGCCGGCTTCGGCGTCTTCCTGCAGGCCAACGAGGACGGCACCGCCGACATCTTCACCGGCGGCCGTAAGCTCCGGGTCAACGTCAGCCCGAGCGTCGAACTCGACGACCTCAGGCGCGGCCAGGAAGTCATGCTCAACGAAGCGCTCAACGTGGTCGAAGCCATGGAGTTCGAGCGCGCCGGGGACATCGTCACCCTCAAGGAGATCCTTGAGGACGGCGAGCGCGCCCTGGTGCTCGGGCACACCGACGAGGAACGGGTGGTACGGCTCGCCGAGCCGCTGCTGGACGTCACCATCCGCCCCGGCGACGCCCTGCTGCTCGAACCCCGCTCCGGCTACGTCTACGAGATCGTCCCCAAGAGCGAGGTCGAGGAACTCGTCCTCGAGGAAGTCCCCGACATCGGCTACGAGGCCATCGGCGGACTCGGCAACCAGATCGAAGCCATCCGCGACGCGGTCGAACTGCCCTACCTCTACCCCGACCTCTTCAAGGAGCACGAACTGCGGCCGCCCAAGGGCGTCCTGCTGTACGGGCCCCCCGGATGCGGAAAGACACTCATCGCCAAGGCCGTCGCCAACTCGCTGGCCAAGAAGGTCGCCGAGGTCACCGGCCAGGCCGCCGGCAAGAGCTTCTTCCTGAACATCAAGGGCCCCGAACTCCTCAACAAGTACGTCGGCGAGACCGAGCGGCAGATCCGCCTCGTCTTCCAGCGAGCCCGCGAGAAGGCCAGCGAGGGCACCCCCGTCATCGTCTTCTTCGACGAGATGGAGTCCCTCTTCCGCACCCGGGGCTCCGGCGTCAGCTCGGACGTGGAGAACACCATCGTCCCCCAGCTGCTCGCCGAGATCGACGGGGTCGAGGGGCTGGAGAACGTGGTCGTGATCGGCGCCTCCAACCGCGAGGACATGATCGACCCGGCCATCCTGCGCCCCGGCCGCCTCGACGTGAAGATCAAGATCGAGCGTCCGGACGCCGAAGCCGCCAAGGACATCTTCGGCAAGTACCTCACCGAGCGCCTCCCGCTCCACACCGAGGACCTCACCGAACACGGCGGCGACAAGAACGCCACCGTCCAGGGGATGATCCAGACGGCCGTGGAACACATGTACGCCGAATCCGAGGAGAACCGCTTCCTCGAGGTGACCTACGCCAACGGCGACAAGGAAGTCCTCTACTTCAAGGACTTCAACTCCGGCGCCATGATCGAGAACATCGTGGGCCGCGCCAAGAAGATGGCGATCAAGGAATTCCTCGAACACGACCAGAAGGGTCTCCGCGTCGCCCACCTCCTCCAGGCATGCGTGGACGAGTTCAAGGAGAACGAGGACCTCCCCAACACCACCAACCCCGACGACTGGGCCCGCATCTCCGGCAAGAAGGGCGAACGGATCGTCTACATCCGCACCCTCATCACCGGAAAGCAGGGCGCCGACACCGGACGCTCCATCGACACGGTGGCGAACACCGGGCAGTACCTGTAAAAGGCAGGGCGGCTGCGGGTGCCCTCCACCGGGTACCCGCAGCCGACTGTTTTCCGGGCACGGACGGACCAGCCAAAGACGCAAATGATCTCCACACCGGCGCGGAGCCGTTCTAGGCTCTTCATTACCGCCGAGTCGCGCGGTGCGGGGACGGGCACCGCACACGCAAACAGCGCCGGCGGTACTTGAGCGGCGCCCACGACCGAGGACGCCGCCGGGCAAGGAGGGCCGCATGACCGTACGGCGAGTAATGGGCATCGAGACGGAGTACGGCATCTCCGTTCCCGGCCACCCCAACGCCAATGCCATGCTCACCTCATCCCAGATCGTCAACGCCTACGCCGCGGCGATGCACCGGGCCCGCCGGGCCCGCTGGGACTTCGAGGAGGAGAACCCGCTCCGCGACGCACGAGGCTTCGACCTCGCCCGCGAGGCGGCCGACGCCAGCCAGCTCACCGACGAGGACATCGGCCTGGCCAACGTCATCCTCACCAACGGCGCACGGCTCTACGTCGACCACGCCCACCCCGAATACAGCGCCCCCGAGGTCACCAACCCCCGCGACGCCGTCCTCTGGGACAAGGCCGGCGAGCGCATCATGGCCGAGGCCGCCGAACGCGCCGCCGCGCTCCCCGGCGCCCAGCCCATCCACCTCTACAAGAACAACACCGACAACAAGGGCGCCTCCTACGGCACGCACGAGAACTACCTGATGAAGCGGGAAACCCCCTTCTCCGACATCGTGCGCCACCTCACCCCCTTCTTCGTCAGCCGCCAGGTCTTCGCCGGCGCCGGGCGCGTCGGCATCGGCCAGGACGGCCACGAACACGGCTTCCAGCTCAGCCAGCGCGCCGACTACTTCGAGGTCGAGGTCGGTCTGGAGACCACCCTCAAACGCCCCATCATCAACACCCGCGACGAACCCCACGCCGACGCGGAGAAGTACCGCCGCCTGCACGTCATCATCGGCGACGCGAACCTCTCGGAGATCTCGACCTACCTCAAGCTCGGCACCACCGCCCTGGTGCTCTCCATGATCGAGGACGGCTTCATCGCCGTCGACCTGGCCGTGGACCAGCCCGTCCGCACCCTCCACCAGGTCAGCCACGACCCCACCCTGCAGCGCCTCGTCACCCTCCGCAGCGGCCGCACCCTCACCGCCGTGCAACTCCAGATGGAGTACTACGAGCTCTCCCGGAAGTACATCGAGGAGCGCTACGGAGCCGACGCGGACGACCAGACCAAGGACGTCCTCGCCCGCTGGGAGGACACCCTCACCCGGCTGGAGAACGACCCCATGGGCCTCGCCGGCGAACTCGACTGGGTCGCCAAACGCGAGCTCATGGAGGGCTACCGCCGCCGGGACGAGCTCGACTGGGACGCCGCCCGTCTCCACCTCGTCGACCTCCAGTACGCCGACGTACGCGCCGAGAAGGGCCTCTACAACCGTCTCGCCGCCCGCGGCCGGATGAAGCGCCTCCTGGACGAGGCCGACGTCGAGCGCGCCAAGTCCCAGCCGCCGGAGGACACCCGCGCCTACTTCCGGGGCCGCTGCCTCGACCAGTACGCCGACGACGTCGCCGCGGCCTCCTGGGACTCGGTCATCTTCGACCTTCCGGGCCGCGACTCCCTCCAGCGGGTGCCAACCCTGGAACCGCTACGCGGAACGCGAAATCACGTCAAAGAGCTCCTCGACCGCTGCCGCACCGCGGAAGACCTGGTCAAAGTGCTCTCGGGCGGCTGAACAAGCGCTCGGGCACCGCTCGGGCACCGATCGACGACAACCGGCCCGCAGGGTGGAAACCCCGGCGCCAGGGAATCATCGAGATGGCCCTCGTACGTTGTCGCAACTACAGGGCCGATGTCGGACCCGGCTTGTAGGGTCTGATCATCACCGATCGGCAGGAAAGCCGACCTGCCGACCATGTCGGGCAACTGAGCGGGGTGAGGGATATGGCGACCAAGGACACCGGCGGCGGCCAGCAGAAGGCCACGCGCTCCACCGAGGAAGTCGAGGAGCAGGGGGCCGAGGCCCAGGCTTCCGAAGACCTCAAGGAGCGCCACGAGAAGCTGAGCGACGACGTCGACTCCGTCCTCGACGAGATCGATGACGTACTCGAGGAGAACGCCGAGGACTTCGTGCGCTCCTTCGTTCAGAAGGGCGGAGAGTAGTTTCTCCTTCGAAATGAAGGTCAGTCCTGGGGGTGGGTGAGGTGGGGTCCGAAGGTGGTGTGCGGCGTTGCTCGCGGTGCAAGGAGGTCAGGCCGCGGGCCGCGTTCGCCCGGAACCGGGCCATGCGGGACGGGCTGCAGGCCTACTGCCGGGAGTGCGCGGCGGCCTACCACCAGGCCCGCCAGCTGGCCAAGGGACGGAACGTGCGGCCGAGGGTCGTCGCACCGCCCGGCCACAAGCACTGCCGCACCTGCGGGGAGACCAAGCCGCACAGCGAATGGAACCGGAACCGCCGGGCGTCCGACGGACTGGCGACGCTCTGCAAGTCGTGCAAGGCGGCCAAGGGGCGCAGTCACCGTCTGAAGCGCGAGTACGGCCTCACCGAGGCCGAGCGTGACGCGATGGTGGCCTCTCAGATGGGTCTCTGCGTGATCTGTCTGAAGGCTCCGGCCGTTCATGTGGATCACTGCCACAAGACGGGTAGGGTCCGTGGCGTACTGTGCTTCAACTGCAATTCGGCCATCGGCAAGTTGGGAGACGATCCCGACGCCGTACGCAGGGCCGCCGCCTACCTGGAAGGAATCGCGTGGAAGCCAACACTCGTAGCACCGGGCGTCTACCGGCTGCCTTCCTGACGCCCGGGTCCTCCTCGTTCATGGACTTCCTCTCCGAGCACCAGCCGGAGCTGCTGCCGGGGAAGCGGCGGCTGCCGCCGACGCAGGGTGTCATCGAGGCGCCGCACGGCACGACGATCGTGAGCGTGACCTTCCCCGGCGGCGTGGTGCTGGCCGGTGACCGGCGCGCCACGATGGGGAACGTGATCGCCCAGCGGGACATCGAGAAGGTGTTCCCGGCCGACGAGTACTCGGCCGTCGGCATCGCCGGCACCGCCGGGCTGGCCGTGGAGATGGTGAAGCTGTTCCAGCTGGAGCTGGAGCACTTCGAGAAGGTCGAGGGCGCCCAGCTGTCGCTGGAGGGCAAGGCCAACCGGCTGTCGACGATGATCCGCTCCAACCTGGGCATGGCCATGCAGGGCCTGGCCGTGGTGCCGCTGTTCGCCGGGTACGACGTGGACCGCGACAAGGGGCGGATCTTCTCCTACGACGTGACCGGCGGACGCTCCGAGGAACAGGGGTACGCCGCCACCGGCTCGGGTTCGGTCTTCGCCCGGGGCGCGATGAAGAAGCTGTTCCGGGACGACCTGAGCGAGGAGCAGGCGACCACACTGGTCGTACAGGCGCTGTACGACGCGGCGGACGACGACTCGGCGACGGGCGGACCCGACGTCGCGCGCCGGATCTACCCGATCATCACGGTGATCACCGAGGACGGTTTCCGCCGGCTCTCCGAGGAGGAGGCCTCGCAGATCGCGCGCTCGGTGCTGGAGCGCCGGCTGCAGCAGCCGGACGGTCCGCGGGCGGCCCTGCTGTAGCGGGCAGCCGGTGGTGCAAGGTGGTCCAGTGATGTCGACAGAAAGGGACGGATAACCGGTGTCGACGCCGTTCTATGTCTCACCTCAGCAGGCCATGGCCGACCGGGCGGAGTACGCCCGCAAGGGCATCGCGCGGGGCCGCAGCCTGGTCGTGCTGCAGTACGCCGACGGCATCGTGTTCGTCGGGGAGAACCCGTCCCGTGCGCTGCACAAGTTCAGCGAGATCTACGACCGGATCGGCTTCGCGGCCGCCGGCAAGTACAACGAGTACGAGAACCTGCGGATCGGCGGCGTGCGGTACGCGGATCTGCGGGGCTACACCTACGACCGCGACGACGTGACGGCGCGGGGCCTGGCGAACGTGTACGCGCAGACGCTGGGCACGATCTTCTCCAGTGTGGGGGAGAAGCCGTACGAGGTGGAGCTGGTGGTGGCCGAGGTCGGCGAGACGCCGGAGTCGGACCAGATCTACCGGCTGCCGCACGACGGGTCGATCGTCGACGAGCACGGTTCGGTCGCGGTCGGCGGCAACGCGGAGCTGATCGGCACCTACCTCGACCAGCGGCACGAGGACGGGATGAGCCTCGGTGCGGCCCTGAAGCTGGCCGTACAGGCGCTGTCGCGGGAGTCGAACGGGTCGCAGCGGGAGATTCCGGCGGAGCGGCTGGAGGTGGCGGTGCTGGACCGTACGCGGCCGCAGAAGCGGAAGTTCAAGCGGATCCAGGGCGGCCGGCTGGAGCGGCTGCTGCAGCAGGGCGACGCGGCGGCGGGTGCCGCCGACGAGGAGTCGTCCGAGGAGGACTGACCTCGGCCGTCGAGTGGTGTGGCGGACGCCCCGTGCCGGACCCGGCGCGGGGCGTCCGGCGTCTCAGGGGGCCGGTGGGGGCGCTGTGGAGGCGCGGACGACCAGTTCGACCGGGATGTCCTCGGCGGGCGGTGTGCGGCCGTCCAGGAGCGCCAGGAGGGCGTGCATGCCGCGTTCGCCGAAGAGCTCGGCGTCGAGCCGCACGGTGGTGAGTTCGGGGTCGATGGCGGTGGCGATGCCCAGGTCGTCGAAGCCGGTGACGGAGAGGTCGTCGGGGAGGTGCAGGCCGAGCCGGCGGGCGGCCTTGTAGGTGCCCGCGGCGAGGAGGTCGTCGTCGCAGACGACGGCGGTGGGGCGGGGGCCCGGGGCGGCCAGGGCGCGCTCCATGGCGGTGCGGGCGGCGTCGATGCGGAGCGGGGCGCGGACGGTGCGCAGGGTGGTGCCGGGTGCGTCGGCGACCCGGGTGGCGAGGCGGTGGGCCCGGGCGGTGAAGGTCCAGGAGGGGACGTCGGCGGCGAGGTGCAGCAGGTGGCGGTGGCCGAGGCCGAGGAGGTGGTCGGTGAGCTGGTCGATGCCGTCGGAGATGTCCAGGTTGACAGTGGTGGTGCCGGTGCCGGTGCCGGTGCCCGGGCCGGCGTCGGGGTCGCTGTCCAGCATGACGAGGGGGAGCTGGTCGCCGCGCAGGGCGGTGAGGGCGTCCGCGGCCATGGAGGAGGCGATGATGCCGTCGAGGGCGGCCTGCGCGGAGGCGAAGGGGTCGCGGGCGGGCCCGATGCCTTCGGGGGAGGGGTAGAGGACGACCCCGAAGCCGTGCCGCGCGGCGACGCGGGCGGCTCCGGTGTAGACGCCCGCGAAGAACTCGGTGGTGAGGGCGGGGACCACGAGCAGGACGGTGCGGGTGTGGCCGAGGCGCAGGTTGCGGGCGGCCAGGTTGGGCCGGTAGCCGAGCTCGTGGGCGGCGCGGCGGACGCGTTCGGCGGTGGCGGGGGAGACGCGGCCGCGCCATTTGTCGCCGAGCACGAGGGAGACCGCGGCCTGGGAGACGCCTGCAGCGTGGGCGACGTCCCGGCTGGTGGGGCGTGGGGTGCCGTGTGCCACCGTGCGGGTGCTCCTGTCGGTCGCCACCGTGCGCGTGCTGCGGCCGGTGTGGGTCGGGGTCGGTGCGTCTGGACGCGTGAACAGCGCACATGGTACGTATGACCGAGGGGGTTATACGTAAAACTTGAGCCCGGGAGGGGCGGATCATGGCGGCGGGATACCTGGAGATCCTCAGGGCGCGGCATGCCGCCCGGCTGTTGGCGGGCACCTTGCTGGGCCGGCTGCCGAACGCGACGGCGGCGATCGCGATCGTGCTGTTCGTGCGGGCGGAGGGGGGTTCGTACAGTCTGGCCGGCGGGCTGGCGGCGGCGTACGGCGTGGCGAACGCGGTGGGTCAGCCGGTGCTCGGCCGGATGGTGGATCTGTACGGGCAGCCCCGGGTGCAGTTGCCCGCGGCGCTGGCCTCGGCGCTGGCGATGACGGCGTTCGCGGTGGCCGGGACCGGTCCGCTGGGGGTGTCGTACGCCGCGGTGGCGCTGTCCGGTCTGTGCACGCCGCCGCTGGAGGGCGGTCTGCGGGCGCTGTGGCCGTCGGTGCTGCGCGGTGAGGGGCAGGTGCACACGGCGTACGCGATGGACGCGGTGGCGCAGGAGGTGATGTTCACCGTCGGCCCGTTGCTGGTGACGCTGTGCGTGTCGGTGTGGTCGGCGCAGGCCGCGCTGGTGGTGCTGAGCGCGCTGGGGGTGCTCGGGGCGCTGTCGGTGGTGCTGTCGGCGCCCGCGCGGGCGTGGCGTTCGGCTCCGCGGGAGGCGCACTGGCTGGGCGCGCTGCGTTCGCCGGGGCTGGTGGCGCTGCTCGGGGCGTTTCTGTTCGTGGGGGTGGCGCTGGGTTCCATCACGGTGGCGGCGGTGTCGTACGCGGACGGGCACGGCGGGGACGCGGTGTACGGCTGGCTGATGGCGGCGCTGGGGCTGGGTGCGCTGCTGGGCGGTGCGGTGTACGGCGCGCGGCGGTGGTCGGGTGCCCCGGAGCGGCGACTGCAGGTGCTGGTGGGGTTGCTGGCGGTGTGTTACCTGCCGCTGATGCTGGTGCCGGGCACGGTGGCGATGACGGCTCTGGCGGGTCTGGCCGGGGTGTTTCTGGCGCCGGCGATCGCCTGTGCGTTCGTGATCGTGGACCGGCATGCTCCGCGGGGGACGGTCACGGAGGCGTTCTCGTGGCTGGTGACGACGTTCACGGTGGGCGCGTCGGTGGGGACGGGGGTGGCGGGTCCGGTCGTGGAGTGGGGCGGGACGGTGTGGGGGTTCGCGGTTCCCGGGGCGGCGGGTGCGGTGTCGCTGCTGGTGCTCGTGGCGTCCGCGCGGGTGCCGGCGGTTCGGCCGCGCGGCGGGGTGGTTGCGGCTTCATCGGAAAATGATCCAGATCGTGCCGCCGAACCCCGTTTCAGTTCAGGGGATCGGGCGTAATGTTCAGTCATGGACCGCCGCATTTTCGGGCTGGAGAACGAGTACGGCGTCACGTGCACGTTCAGGGGACAGCGCCGTCTGTCGCCTGACGAGGTGGCGCGGTACCTCTTCCGCCGTGTCGTGTCATGGGGGCGCAGCAGCAATGTGTTTCTGCGCAATGGCGCCCGTCTGTATCTGGACGTGGGGTCACATCCGGAATACGCGACACCCGAGTGTGACAACGTGATCGAGCTGGTCACCCACGACAAGGCCGGAGAGCGCATTCTGGAGGGGCTGCTGGTCGACGCGGAGCGGCGCCTGCACGAGGAGGGAATCGCGGGCGACGTCTATCTGTTCAAGAACAACACGGACTCGGCGGGCAACTCCTACGGGTGTCACGAGAACTATCTGGTGGCCCGGCACGGGGAGTTCTCGCGGCTGGCGGACATTCTCATCCCGTTCCTGGTGACACGGCAGCTGCTGTGCGGTGCGGGGAAGGTGCTGCAGACGCCGCGCGGTGCGGTGTACTGCGTGAGTCAGCGGGCGGAGCACATCTGGGAGGGTGTGTCGTCGGCGACGACGCGCTCGCGGCCGATCATCAACACGCGTGACGAGCCGCATGCGGACGCGGAGCGGTACCGGCGGCTGCACGTCATCGTGGGCGACTCGAACATGTCCGAGACGACGATGCTGCTGAAGGTCGGGGCCACCGATCTGGTGCTGCGGATGATCGAGGCGGGCACGGTGATGCGGGATCTGACGCTGGAGAACCCGATCCGGGCGATCCGTGAGGTCAGTCATGACATCACCGGCCGGCGCAAGGTGCGGCTGGCCAGCGGCCGGGAGGCGTCGGCGCTGGAGGTGCAGCGCGAGTACTTCGAGAAGGCGGTGGACTTCTGCGAGCGGCGCGGCATCCGCACCGGCACGGTGGAGCGGGTGCTGGAGCTGTGGGGCCGTGCGCTGGAGGCGATCGAGGCCGAGGACCTGGACCGGATCGGCACCGAGATCGACTGGGTGATGAAGTACCAGCTGATCGAGCGGTACCGGGCGAAGCACAACATGACGATGTCGCATCCGCGGGTGGCGCAGATAGACCTCGCCTACCACGACATCCACCGGCGTCGTGGTCTGTACTACCTGCTGGAGAAGAAGGGGCAGGCGGCGCGGGTCTGCAACGACCTGAAGATCTTCGAGGGCAAGTCGGTGCCGCCGCAGACGACTCGGGCGCGGCTGCGGGGCGACTTCATCCGCAGGGCGCAGGAGCAGCGCCGGGACTTCACGGTCGACTGGGTGCACCTGAAGCTGAACGACCAGGCGCAGCGGACGGTGCTGTGCAAGGACCCGTTCCGGTCGGTGGACGACCGGGTGGAGAAGCTGATCGCCGGAATGTGAGCGAGGGGTTCCGGTGTGTGCCGGAACGCCACACGGGCGCCGTACGTTTCTCGTGCGGCGCCCTTGGCACGCCGTAGAGTTGCGCGCGCACGTCCATCCGCCACACCGATCGATTACGAGGCCCCCACCGTGCGCCGACGCTCGCTTCTTCTTGCCGCCGTTCCTGCTGGACTGGTCACGCTCGCCGGGTGCGGGGACGACTCGTCCGGCGCGGGCGGTGACTCCGGCGGGGCGTCCCCGTCGGCTCCCGACGCGTCGGGAGCGTCGGCGCCGGAGATCGTGGACGGTCCGCTGCCGGCGATCACGGCGGGGGTGAAGTTCGACGAGAAGCCGACGGTCGCGAAGGGGTCCGGGGAGCCGTCGGACCAGCTGGCGGTGAAGACGGTGATCGCGGGTGGTGGGCAGACCGTCGCGGAGAACGACTACATCCAGGCGAACTATCTCGGTCAGGTCTGGGCCACGGCCAAGGTGTTCGACAATTCCTACGACCGCGGGACGCCGCTGGTGATCCAGCTGTCGCAGGGCAGCATCATCGACGGCTGGCGGTATGCGCTGCCGGGCAAGAAGGCCGGCAGCCGGGTGCTGATGGCGGTGCCGCCGGAGTGGGGTTACGGCTCGCAGGGCAACGAGCAGGCGGGCATCAAGGGCACGGACACGCTGGTGTTCGTGGTGGACGTCCAGGCCACGTTCAACGCGAAGAGTTCGGCCAAGGGCACGGATGTGGCGCAGGACGACGTGGATCTGCCGAAGGTGGGCACGAACACGGACGGGAAGGCGCCGTCGATCGAGGTGCCGAAGACGGATCCGCCGGCCGGGCTGGTGGCGGACTACGTCATCGAGGCCGACGGCGCGGAGGTGGGCGCCGAGGACAGTGTTCTGGTGCAGTACAAGGGTGTGCAGTGGTCGGACGGCAAGGAGTTCGACTCGACGTACAGCCGCGGGGCGCTGACGTCGTTCTCGCTGCAGCAGGTGGTGAAGGGCTGGTCGCAGGGGCTGACGGGCAAGAAGGTCGGCAGCCGGGTGCTGATCGTGATCCCGCCGGAGCTGGGGTACGGCGACAACCCGCCGCAGGGCAGTGACATCGAGAAGGGCGCGACGCTGGTGTTCTCGGTGGACATCCTCGCCAAGATGTGACGCGGCCGCCCCCGTCGCGGGCGGCGGGGGTCGGGGGATGAAAGACTGGGGCGGTTGCTGTGTTCGTAGACAAGCAGGAGCTTTTGACGTGAGCATCGACAAGCCCGAGGTCGACTTCCCGGGCGGCGAGCCCCCGGCGGACCTCGAGATCAAGGACATCTGGGAGGGCGACGGTCCGGTCGCGAAGGCGGGTGACTCCGTCGCCGTGCACTACGTGGGTGTGTCCTTCTCCAGCGGTGAGGAGTTCGACGCGTCCTGGAACCGCGGTACGCCGCTGCGTTTCCAGCTGGGTGTCGGTCAGGTCATCCCGGGCTGGGACCAGGGTGTCCAGGGCATGAAGGTCGGCGGCCGCCGTCAGCTGATCATTCCGCCGCACCTGGCGTACGGTGACCGCGGTGCCGGCGGCAAGATCGCGCCGGGTGAGACGCTGATCTTCGTCTGCGACCTGGTCGCGGTCTGATCGTCGTACCGGAGTTCTGACGGGTCCGGTCCGGGTGCGATCGTCGTACGGCATCTGCGCCCGGTCCGACCGGAGTCGACCAGCTGGGGCCCATGCCTGTCCGGGCATGGGCCCTCGGCTTTTGTGACGGGACCGCGGGGCGGTACGGTCATCGGTCGGAAGCACCATCAGGAAGCGAAGGGCGTCGATGGCCATTGCCAAGGCCGAGCGGCTGATGAACCTGGCACTGTGTCTGCTCGGGACGCGGCGGCCGCTCAGCAAGCGGGAGCTGAGGGACTCCATCGAGGCCTATCTGGAGGCCGGCAGCGACGACTCCTTCAACCGCATGTTCGAGCGGGACAAGGACGACCTGCGTGAGCTGGGCCTGGTCATCGAGACCGTGGAGAACGTCGAGGGCGAGATCGGCTACCTGGCCCGCCGTGACTCCAACCGGCTGCCGCCCATCACCCTGGACGCCGAGGAGGCGGCCGCGCTGGGGCTGGCCGCCAAGGTGTGGCAGCAGGCCCGGCTCGCCGGTGCGGCCAGCGGGGCCCTGCAGAAGCTGCGGGCCGCGGGCCTGCCGGAGGACGTCGACCCCTATGAGGCGCACGGTGCGCTGGAGCCCCGCATCCCGGTGCACGAGGCCGCTTTCGAGCCGCTGATGCTGGCCTGCCGCGACCGCCGCCCCGTCGTCTTCGACTACCGCAAGGCCACCGCCGCGCGCCCCGAGACCCGGCAGGTGGAGCCCTGGGCGCTGGAGTGCTGGCGCGGCCACTGGTACCTGGCAGGCTGGGACCGTGACCGAGGCGCCGAGCGGGTGTTCCGGCTGTCGCGGATCACCGGCCGGGTCCGGACCCGCGGCGCCCGCTTCACCGCGCCCGTACCCGACGTCGTCACCGTCCGGGAGACCGTCGCGAGCTGGGCGGGGGAGACCGCCGACCGCAGCGCACGGATCCGGCTGCGCCAGGGCGCCGGATACCCCCTTCGGGCGAAGGCCACCGCCGTCCGGGAACTCGGCGAGGGCTGGGACGAGTTGGAGATTCCGTACGGGCACGGGCTGGACGCCTGGCTGGTGGAGTTCGGCCCGGACGTGGTGGTGCTGGAGCCCGCCGAGCTGCGGGCCGACGTGGTGGACCGGCTGCGTGCCGTGGCCAAGGGCTGAGGGGAACGGGCAAGGACGTGGCAGGCAAACCGGTCAGGCCCACGAACGCGATCGACCAGACCCGGCGGATGCTGTCGCTGGTGACCTATCTGCGCGAGCGCCCCGGCGCGCGCGTGGAGGACGTCGCCCGCGCCTTCGGCATCAGCGAGGACGAGCTGGTCTCCGACCTCGATCTGCTGCCGATGTGCGGCACCAGCTTCCGCGGCGGCGACCTGCTCGACATCGACACCGACGGTGAGCGCATCTGGTGGCACAACCCGGCCGCGCTGGGCGCGGAGGCCGCCGAGCCGCTGCGGCTCGCCGCCGACGAGGCGACGGCGCTGCTGGTGGCCGCGCGGGCGGTGGCCACCCTGCCGGGGCTGCGCGAGAGCGACCGGCAGGCCCTGCTGCGGGCCACCGCCAAGGTGGAGGCCGCGGCCGGTGAGACGGCCGGCGCCAGCTCCCGGCTGTCGGTGACCTTCGAGTCCGAGGGCGGTGTCTTCGCCGACGTCGACCGGGCCATCTCCGAGCGGCGCCGGCTGTGGATCCGCTACTACTCCCCGGCCCGCGACGAGGTCACCGCGCGCGAGATCGACCCGATCCGGCTGGTCAGCGTCGGCCACACCTATGTGGAGGCCTGGTGCCGCCGCTCGGAGGCGCGCCGCACCTTCCGCCTCGACCGCGTCGCCGAGATCCGCATCCTCGACGAGCCGGCCGCGCCGCCGGAGATCGAGTTGCGCGACCTGTCCGAGGCGCTGGTGCAGCCCGCCGCCGAGGACCCCGAGGTGGTCGTCGAGGTGGGGCCGGGCGGGCGCTGGGTCGCCGAGTACTACCCGCACGACAGCGCGGAGGAACTGCCGGACGGCGGCCTGCGCATCACCCTGCGCACCCCCGATCCGGCCTCCCTCAGACGGCTGGCGCTGCGCCTGGGCGCCGACGGCCGCATCCTCGCCCCCCGGGAGCTGGCCGCCAGCGCCCGCAGCGCCGCCCGCGAGGCCCTCGCGGCCTACGACGGGCCGCAGCAGCACGACGACATGTCCGGCAGGCCCCACGACAGACAGGAGCAGCAGCGGTGAGCGACTCGGTGCCGTCCGGGGTACGCGGCATGTCGGTGGCGTCGGCGTTCGCCGGGATGAGAAGCGCCGCCCCGGTGGTGTTCCGGGCCGGCTGCCCGGACTGCCGGAACCGCTTCGAGCTCGCCGCGGGCGCTCTGCGGCTGGCCATCGGAGCCACCAGCCGGACGACGTTCTACTCCTTCGTCTGCCCGGAGTGCGGGGCGTCGGTGCGCAAGCCCGCGGGCGAGCGGATCGTCGAGCTGCTCACCGGCGGCGGAGTCCGCACCCTGCGCCTGCACTCCACGTAGGGGCGCTGCGGGAGGTCCCGTCCGGCGCACGGCTTTGCCGGCCGGGACGCGCTGCGCGCCCGGTGCCCGCCGTGCGACGTGCGGGATCCGTGGGGCCGGGAGGGGCGCCGGCCGAGGCTCGGAGTGCGGTGCGGTGCGGGACGCGGACCGCGCGGCGCGGACCGCGCGGCGGGGACCGGGTGGCGCGGACCGGGGTGGGACTGCCGGGGTGGCCGCCGGACCCTCTAACCTCGACGTCATGTTCTGGCCGATGTTCGCGGTTGCGTTGGGTTCTGTGGGTCTCGCCGTCCTCGGTGTGCTCGCCGTGCGGGTCTTCCTGGAGGCGCGGCGCCTCGGCAGGCAGGTCGAGGAGTCCGCACGGCGGATCGGCCGGGCGGCCGAGGACCTGGAGCGGGCTGCGGTGCACACGGCGCGCACCGTGGACTCACTGTGAGTGGCCCCGCGGGTACCGTGCGCAGAGGCGCCTGACGGGTTTTGGGGGGTATCGCCCTGTCAAGGCTTGAGCCCCGGCAGGTACGCTGCTGGTCGCGGCCCGACGAACGAGGCCCGGACCGCGCATCCGGGAGTACGTGCGGGGATTGCCTCAGGTTCATCCCCGAGCGTTACGATCGCTGACAGCACGACCGTTCGGACCTGCGTCCCACCGGTCGTACGGCGCCTACCCATTCGCCTCGGTGAGAAGGTAAAGATATGTTCGGCGGCAAGATCGGCCCCCTTGAGATCACTCTGATTCTCGTCATCATCCTGCTGCTGTTCGGCGCGAAGAAGCTTCCGGACATGGCCCGCTCCCTCGGCAAGTCCGCCCGCATCCTCAAGAGCGAGGCCAAGGCGATGAAGGAGGACGGCAAGGCCGCCGCCCCGGCCGACCCGCCCCAGCCCGAGGACCAGGCCTCCGGTCAGCGTGTCATCCAGGCCGCTCCGGGCGACGTGACCAGCTCCCGCCCGGTCAACGAGCCGACGGACACCACCAAGCGCTGACGCGGGGCCGGTGACCTCCGGCCCGCCGTAGGAGATGGGATCGTGGGTTGCTGAAGTCTGCCCGCAGAACGGAGAAGGACCCCGAGGGGCGGATGCCCCTCGCGGAGCACTTGCGCGAGCTTCGCAACCGGCTCGCGAAAGCGGTTCTGGCCATCATCGTCGTGACGATCGTGGCCGCCTTCTTCTACAACGACATCATCAACTTCTTCACCAAGCCGGTGCTGGACTCGGTGGGCTGCCCCGACTCCTTCACCGAACTGGCGAAGAGGAGCGGGGACAGCCCCTGCGCGCAGATCACGATCAACGGTCTGCTCGCGCCCTTCACCCTGGCGCTGAAGGTGTCCCTCATGGCCGGTGTCGTGCTCGCCTCGCCGGTGTGGCTGTACCAGCTGTGGGCGTTCGTCGCGCCGGGTCTGCACCGGCACGAGAAGAAGTACGCGTACGCCTTCGTCGCCACCGGCGTCCCGCTGTTCTTCGCGGGTGCCTACTTCGCCTACTCGGTGCTGCCGACGACCGCGAACGTGCTGATCGAGTTCACCCCGTTCGGCGTGGACAACCTGCTGCCCCTGGACGACCTGCTCGACCTCGTCACCCGCATGGTCATCGTCTTCGGTCTCTCCTTCGAGCTGCCGCTGCTGCTGGTGATGCTGAACCTCACCGGGGCCATCACCGGCAGGCGCATGCTCGGCTGGTGGCGCGGCATGATCCTGGGCATCACGATCTTCGCGGCGTTCGCCACGCCGAGCACCGACCCGCTGTCCATGCTGGCGCTCGCCGGACCGATCTGGGTGCTGTACTTCGGCGCCACGGTCATCGCGCTCGTCAACGACCGGCGCAGGCGGCTGCGCGAGGCCATGGGCCCGGCCGACGACGAGGCCTCCGACCTCGACCTCACCCCCGAGGACATCGGCGAGGTGGAAGCCGTCGGCTCCGGCCGCTCCCTGCCCGAGCAGAAGGGCACGGACCGCGCGAACGGCTACGACGACGTGACCTGAGACCCGCCGGACACCTCGCCGGGGCGCATCCCCCGGCCGGCGGGCCCCCTCCGGGCTTCCACACCACCCCACCGCGGTGTTCTCCCGTGCACACGTCCTGATCTGCGGGGACCGCCGCGAGCCGGAGGGCGGATCCGGTTAATGATCGTCCTGTTGTCAGTGCGGACCGGTACGCTCGAAAGCACGATGACAGAGGACCTCTCACCGGCCCAGCGGTACGCGGCAGCCCGCGAGCGTGCCGCCGAGCAGGCCACCGCGCTCGCCTCCTTCCGCGAGATGTACGACTTCGGCCTCGACCCCTTCCAGATCGAGGCCTGCCAGGCACTCGAAGCGGGCAAGGGCGTCCTGGTCGCCGCGCCCACGGGCTCCGGCAAGACCATCGTGGGCGAGTTCGCCGTGCACCTGGCCCTGCAGCAGGGCAGGAAGTGCTTCTACACGACGCCCATCAAGGCGCTGTCGAACCAGAAGTACTCCGACCTGTGCCGCCGCTACGGCGCGGACCGGGTCGGCCTGCTCACCGGCGACAACAGCGTCAACTCCGACGCCCCGGTGGTCGTCATGACCACCGAGGTCCTGCGGAACATGCTGTACGCCGGCTCGCAGACCCTGCTCGGCCTCGGACACGTGGTCATGGACGAGGTCCACTACCTCTCCGACCGGTTCCGCGGAGCCGTCTGGGAAGAGGTGATCATCCACCTGCCCGAGTCGGTGACGCTGGTGTCCCTGTCGGCGACCGTGTCCAACGCCGAGGAGTTCGGCGACTGGCTCGACACCGTCCGGGGCGACACCGAGGTGATCGTCTCCGAGCACCGGCCCGTCCCGCTGTTCCAGCACGTGCTGGCCGGACGGCGGATGTACGACCTGTTCGAGGAGGGCGAGGGACAGCGCAAGGCCGTCAACCCCGACCTGACCCGCATGGCCCGCATGGAGGCCAGCCGGCCCTCCTACCAGGACCGGCGGCGCGGCCGCGGCATGCGGGAGGCCGACCGCGAGCGGGAGCGGCGCCAGCGCTCCCGGGTGTGGACGCCCGGCCGCCCCGAGGTCATCGAGCGCCTCGACGCCGAGGGCCTGCTGCCCGCCATCACCTTCATCTTCAGCCGCGCCGCCTGCGAGGCGGCCGTCCAGCAGTGCCTGTACGCGGGCCTGAGACTGAACGACGACGCGGCACGCGGACGGGTCCGCGCCCTGGTCGAGGAGCGCACCGCCGCCATCCCGGCCGAGGACCTGCACGTCCTCGGCTACTACGAGTGGCTGGAAGGCCTGGAACGCGGGATCGCCGCACACCACGCCGGCATGCTGCCGACCTTCAAGGAGGTCGTCGAGGAGCTGTTCGTGCGCGGCCTGGTCAAGGCCGTCTTCGCCACCGAGACCCTCGCCCTCGGCATCAACATGCCCGCCCGGTCGGTGGTGCTGGAGAAGCTCGTCAAGTGGAACGGCGAGCAGCACGCCGACATCACCCCCGGCGAGTACACGCAGCTCACCGGCCGGGCCGGGCGCCGCGGCATCGACGTGGAGGGCCACGCGGTCGTGCTGTGGCAGCGGGGGATGAACCCCGAACAGCTGGCGGGCCTCGCCGGCACCCGCACGTATCCGCTGCGCTCCAGCTTCAGACCGTCGTACAACATGGCGGTCAACCTCGTGGAGCAGTTCGGCCGGCACCGCTCGCGCGAGCTGCTGGAGACGTCCTTCGCCCAGTTCCAGGCCGACAAGTCGGTCGTCGGGATCTCCCGGCAGGTGCAGCGCAACGAGGAGGGGCTGGAGGGCTACAAGGCGTCCATGACCTGCCACCTCGGCGACTTCGAGCAGTACATGGCGCTGCGCCGGGAACTGAAGGACCGCGAGACCGAACTGGCCCGGCAGGGTGCGGCGGAGCGCCGGGCGGAGGCCGCCGTCGCACTGGAACGCCTCAAGCCGGGGGACGTCATCCACGTGCCGACCGGGAAGTACGCGGGGCTGGCCCTCGTCCTGGACCCCGGTCTGCCCGCCGGGCGGTCCAACGGCCACCGCGGGTACGACCACCACGACGGCCCCCGCCCTCTGGTGCTGACCGCCGAGCGGCAGGTCAAGCGGCTCGCCTCGATCGACTTCCCGGTCCCCGTGGAGCCCCTGGAGCGGATGCGCATCCCGAAGTCCTTCAACGCGCGCTCCCCGCAGTCCCGCCGCGACCTGGCCACCGCCCTGCGCACCAAGGCCGGGCACATCGTGCCCGACCGGCACCGCAGGAAGCGCTCGCAGGCCGCCGACGACCGCGAGATCGCCCAGCTGCGCGCCGCGCTGCGCGCCCACCCCTGCCACGGGTGCAACGACCGCGAGGACCACGCCAGGTGGGCCGAGCGCCACCACCGGCTGCTGCGCGACACCTCGCAGCTGGAGCGGCGCATCGAGGGCCGCACCAACACCATCGCCCGGACCTTCGACCGGATCGTGGCGCTGCTGACGGAACTGGACTACCTGCGCGACGACGAGGTCACCGAGCACGGGCGGCGGCTGGCCCGGCTGTACGGCGAACTGGACCTGCTGGCCAGCGAGTGCCTGCGGGCCGGCGTCTGGGAGGGCCTCAGCCCGGCCGAGCTGGCCGCGTGCGTGTCGGCCCTGGTCTACGAGTCGCGGGCCGGGGACGACGCGCTCGCACCCAAGCTGCCCTCCGGCGGGGCGAAGGCCGCGCTGGGGGAGATGGTGCGGATCTGGGGGCGCCTGGACGCGCTGGAGGAGGACTTCCGTATCACGCAGACCGAGGGCGTCGGGCAGCGGGAGCCGGACCTCGGGTTCGCCTGGGCCGCCTACATGTGGGCGTCCGGCAAGGGCCTCGACGAGGTGCTGCGCGAGGCGGAGATGCCCGCCGGTGACTTCGTGCGCTGGTGCAAGCAGGTCATCGACGTGCTCGGGCAGATCGCGGCGGCCGCGCCCCAGGGGTCGAGCGTGGTCAGGGCGTCCCGCAGGGCCGTCGACGGGCTGCTGCGCGGAGTCGTCGCCTACTCGTCCGTGGGCTAGGTGTTCCGTCCGGGGAGGGCGTGTTCCGGAAGGGGCGCCGTCCGCCCGGAGGGCGGGGCCCGCGGCGTCCGGTGCCGGGGGTACCTCCCGCGCCCTTGAGGCAGTGGGGGCCACCGCACCGGGGAGGGCCGTCCGCGTGCGTGCCGGGGCGCGGGCCCCCCGCCGCAGGTTGGGGCCGGACAGAGGTGCGCCCCGACGCGGCTCCGTGCGGGGGCGGCGGTGCTGCGGCAGGGCACCGGCGCCCTGCCCGGTGGGCGTGCGGCAGGGTGCGGGGGTCACGGCCGCACCGGCACCTGGAAGGCCCCTTCACTCTTTGTGATGAGGTGTCGTCGCACGCCTGTACGTGACTACTCTGCGTGTGCGAGTGTGGTCGTAGCGTGTAAATGGGGATGAGGGTACTCCTGCTGCGGCGCCGTTTCAGGCGCTTGCCGAATATGACACAGCGATGATCCGGTCGGACTAAGCTCGCCCGCAGCGCGCCGAGTTGAGGTGTATTCGTGCGCTTGTTCCCACATGTTCCACAGGTCCAGGCCATTCCGTGACGTACCCCGCAACATGCACCCCCGCGTCCCCGTCGATCCGTTTCAGAGGGCCCACATGGTGAGTGTCCAGTCTCCGCCCGAACCCCGCGAACTCCCCTTCGCCCGGGTGCTGTTGCTCCCCGCGATAATCATGGCCGCGGCCACCGGCGCCGCCGTGGCGCTCGTCGCACAGCCCGCGCAGCACGCGGTGGCCGTGTGCGGCGGTGTCGCCACCCTGCTGGTGATCCTCACCGGGGCCGAGGCCGTGCGCAGGGGCCGCGAGCTGAGCGGCCTGCGCGCCGAGCACGCCCGTCACACCGCGCACCTGGAACAGCGGCTCGCCGCCCACGACGCACGCATGGTCCGGCTCGGCCGCGAGATCGTGCCCGCGGCCATCCACCGCCTGCGCGTGGGCAATTCGCCCGGAGAGGTGCTCCGCGACCTGGAGGACATCGACCCCTCCTACCGGGACCTCACCGATCCGGAGCGCGGTCTCGTCCTCGACATGGTGCGGATCGTGGACCACGAGGAGGCCCTGCGCGACTCCGCCCAGCGCTCCTTCGTCAACGTCGCCCGCCGGGTGCAGGCGATCATCCATCAGCAGGCCGCGGAGCTCAGGGAGATGGAGGAGGACCACGGCCGCAACCCCGAGGTCTTCGACGACCTGCTGCGCATCGACCACGGCAACGCCCTGATCGGCCGGCTCGCCGACTCCGTCGGCGTCCTGGGCGGCGGCCGCCCGAGCCGGCAGTGGCCCAAGCCCGTCGCCCTCTACAGCGTGCTGCGCGGAGCCATGTCCCGGATCCTGGAGTTCCGGCGCATCTCCCTCGACAACATCGCCAAGGTCAACATCAAGGGCACCGCCGTCGAACCGGTCATCCACGCCTGCGCCGAGCTGCTCGACAACGCCACCCGCTACTCGCCGCCGCAGACCAAGGTCCACGTCACGGCGTTCGAGGTGCAGACCGGCGTCGCCATCGAGATCGAGGACGGCGGCGTCAGCCTCAGCGAGGAGGCCCGCGCCCGCGCCGAGGGCATGCTGGAACGCGCCAAGGCCGGTGTCGACCTCCAGGAGCTCGGCGACAGCCCCCGCCTCGGCCTCGCCGTCGTCGGCCGGCTCTGCTCGACGTACAACATGCAGGTCTCGCTGCGCAGTTCCGCCTACGGCGGAGTCCGCGCGGTGCTCATCGTGCCCAGCGACATGATGACCACCGAGCCCGGCGTCGGCCTCGCCCACGGCATCGGCGCGACCGCCCTGCCCCAGGCGCTCGACGCACTCGAAGGACCCAAGCGGCCGCCCAAGAAGCGCCGCCCCACCAGCCCGCGCGTCCCGGCCGCCGTCTCCCTGGAGGACGACGTCCCCGAGGTCACCGAATGGACCGCGGGCGGCCTGCCGCAGCGCCGCAGCCGCGTCAAGGTCCCGCTCAGCCAGCGGCTCGCCGAGCAGGCCGCCGCCGAGCGCGCCGTCCGCGAGGGCCGCGACCCCGGACCGCTCTGGCAGGAGCCCGAGGCGGCCCCCGCCCGCCCGGAGGACGACCAGCCCGCCCCCGGGGTGGCCTTCGAGGCCTTCTGGGAGGGGCTGAAGAAGGTCGCCCAACCCGGTGAGCACCCCACGGCGTTCACCCGCAACCCCACCGCATACACCCATCTGATCGAGGACTCGGCCCGCAGCGAGGCCGACGACGAGGGGGACCCCACGTGATCCAGCAGCGAGCGAACTTCGACTGGATGCTCAAGGAGCTCGCCGACGGCGTACCGGGCATCGCCATGATCGTGGTGCTCTCCGCCGACGGACTGCGCATCGCCCGGCACGGCGGCGACCCCGACACCGCCGACCGGGTCGCCGCCGCCTGCGCGGGCCTGCAGAGTCTGGCCAACGCGGTCGCCCAGGAGATCCCCACCAGCGAGGGGGAGATGAACATGGTCCTCATCGAGGTCGACCGCGGCTACTTCTACATGATGGCCGCCGGCGCCAACGCCTACCTCGCCGTGCTGGCGGACATGATCTGCGACCCCAGCATGATGAGTGCCCGGATGCGGGACCTCGTCGTCCGTATCGGGGCCCACCTGACGAGTCCTCCCCGGCGCAACGGGCAGACCGTATGACTCGTCCGCAACGCCGGCGGCGCACCGTCCTGCCACCCCCCGCCCAGCCTCCGCCGGCCTCCCAGGAGGGCGAACGTCCCAACCCCGAACGGCTCTTCGTCATCGGTGACGCCGACGGCGGGCGCGCGGACCTCGACCTGGTCACGCTGATCGTGGCGCGCTCCGAACCCACCCCGTCGACCACCCCGGAACAGGCGGCGGTGCTCCGCCTGTGCTCCGCCCCGCTGTCCGTGGCCGAACTGTCGGCCTATCTCAGTCTGCCGTTCAGCGCGGTGACCGTCCTGCTCACCGACATGCTGACGGCCGAAGTGGTCCAGGCGCGTTCGCCGGTCGTCCGGCAGGCGCTTCCGGACCGTTCCCTCCTCGAAGCGGTGATGCATGGACTTCAAAAGCTCTGACGCCCTCCCCGGTCCCCGCGCCGAGGACCACCTGCCGCACACGGCCCAGGCCGCGGCGAAGATCGTGATCGTGGGCGGATTCGGGGTCGGCAAGACCACCATGGTCGGTTCGGTCAGTGAGATCCGACCGCTGACCACCGAGGAGACCATGACGCAGGCCGGCGTCGGGGTCGACGACGACTACGGCTCCGAGACCAAGACCGCCACCACCGTGGCGATGGACTTCGGCCGCATCAGCATCACCGAGCAGCTGGTGCTGTACCTCTTCGGAACACCCGGCCAGGAACGCTTCTGGTTCCTGTGGAACGGGCTGTTCGAGGGGGCGCTCGGCGCGGTCGTGCTGGTCGACACCCGGCGGCTGGAGGTCAGCTTCGACGTCATAGGGCGCCTGGAGGAGCGCGGCGTGCCGTTCGTGGTCGCCGTCAACTCCTTCCCCGACGCGCCCCGCTACCCCCTGGACGAGCTGCGCGGCGCCCTCGACCTGCCCGACGAGATCCCGATCATGGAGATCGACGCGCGCCGCCGTGCCTCCAGCCGGGACGCCCTGATGACCCTGACACGCTTCCTGCACGAACTCGCCCTGACCGGCGCCCTCACCTGAACCCCGGCACGGACCCGCGCCGCGACCGGCACGGCCCGCCCACCCCGCGCACCGGGGCCGGACCCCTCCGGGGCTCCACCGGGCCGGGCCCGCGCCCCCTGCCGGTCCCGCCGGCCGCCCTCCTCCCGGGGGTGACCGGCCCCCGCGCCCGCCGGTCCCCGTGCCCGCACCCCCCGACACCGGACCCCTCAGCCTCGGAGCATCCACCGTGACGCCTGAACCCCGCACCCCGGCCGGAACGGACGAGCCGGCCCTCCTCGCCCCGCCCCCCGGCTGCCCCGCACACGCCACCGGCCCGGGCGGCCTGCACCGGCTGTACGGCGCCGCCGCGGCCGACCTGGGCGACCTGTACGAGAAACTGCGGGACGACCACGGGCCCGTCGCCCCCGCGCTGCTCCACGACGACGTGCCGATCTGGGTGGTGCTCGGCCACGCCGAGAACCTGCACATGGTGCGCACCCCCTCCCAGTACACGCGGGACAGCCGGATCTGGACCCCGCTGCTGGAAGGCATGGTCAAGCCCGACCATCCGCTGATGCCGCACATCGCCTGGCAGCCGATCTGCTCCCACGCCGAGGGCGACGAGCACCTGCGGCTGCGGGGCGCGGTCACCGGTGCCATGTCGACCATCGACCACCGGGGGCTGCGCCGGCACATCAACCGCTACACGCAGCGGCTGGTCAACCAGTTCTGCGAGGAGGGGCGGGCCGACCTCGTCGGCCAGTTCGCCGAGCACCTGCCGATGGCCGTCATGTGCGAGGTCCTCGGCATGCCCGAGGAGTACAACGACCGCCTCGTCCAGTCCGCCCGCGACGCGCTCAAGGGCACCGAGACCGCCATCGCCAGCAACGCCTACGTGATGGACGCCCTCGGCCGGCTCACCGCCCGCCGCCGGGCGGAACCCCGCGAGGACTTCACCAGCTTCCTGATCACCCACCCGGCGGCCCTGACCGACGACGAGGTCCGCGAACACCTGCGGGTGGTGCTCTACGCCGCCTACGAGGCGACCGTGAACCTGCTGTCCAACGCGATCCGCATGGTGCTCACCGACCCCCGCTTCCGTGCCCGGCTCAACGGCGGGCAGATGACCGTGCCCGAGGCCGTCGAGCAGTCGCTGTGGGACGAGCCGCCGTTCAGCACCGTGTTCGCCTACTTCGCCAAGCAGGACACCGAACTGGGCGGACAGCGCATCCGCCGCGGGGACGGGCTGCTGTTCGCACCCGCCCCCGGCAACGTGGACCCGCGGGTCCGCCCGGACCTGGCGGTCAACATGCAGGGCAACCGCTCCCACCTGTCGTTCGGCGGCGGTCCGCACGAATGCCCCGGCCAGGACATCGGCCGGGCCATCGCCGACGTCGGGGTCGACGCGCTGCTGATGCGCCTGCCGGACGTCGAACTCGAATGCGCGGAGGAGGAGTTGGAGTGGACGGAGTCCATCGCCTCCCGGCACCTGGTGTCGCTTCCGGTGCGGTTCGCGCCGAAGGCGCAGCAGGACGTCATGGAGAAACCGTCGATCCGGCCGCTGCCCCAGCAGCGCCCGGCCTGGCAGATCGGCACCCCCGCCGCTCAGCCGGCCCCCGTCCCCGGCGCCGTACCACCGTCCGCCGGGCCGCCCGCCGCACAGCCCGCGGCGCCCGCTCCGGTCCCGGCACCCGCACCGGCGCGCCGCCTCACGGTGTGGCAGCGGATCCGGCGGTGGTGGCGCGGCGCCTGACCGGCCGGCCGGGGTGCGGGGCGGTCGGGCGGTGCGGCTATCCGCCCGGCCCGGGGTGCCGGGCGGCCGGCTCTTCCGGCCGGCCGGCGGCCCAGTCGGCGTACGACGTCCACGCGGCGAGCTGCCGCTCGCTGACGAAGCGGTGCCGTACGCCGGTGACCGGGTCGGTGAACTCCAGCGCCCGCGCCAGCAACTGCAGCGGCCGCCGGAAGTCGCCGGCCGCTGCGGGCGGGGCGGGCTCCGGGTAGAGGGGGTCGCCGAGGACGGGCACGCCGAGCCTGCTCATGTGGACGCGCAGCTGGTGGGTCTGTCCGGTGGCGGGGACGAGCCGGTAGCGGGCCCGGCTGCCGCCGCGCTGCTCGGCGAGCTCGATGCGGCTGACGGCGTTCGGCTCGCCCTCGACCTCCCGCGCGGTCAGCACGCCCCGCTCCTTCACGATCCGGCTCCGCACCGTGCGCGGCAGGCCGAGGCGGGGATCGTAGGGGGCGACGGCCTCGTACTCCTTGCGGACCAGACGGTCGCCGAACAGGGTCTGGTACGCGCCGCGCTCCTCGGGCCGGACCGTGAACAGCACCAGGCCGGCGGTCAGCCGGTCCAGCCGGTGTGCGGCGCCCAGCGCGGGGATGCCCAGCTCGTGCCGCAGCCGGGCGAGCGCGGTCTGGGTGACGTGCGAGCCGCGCGGCGTGGTGGCCAGGAAGTGCGGCTTGTCGGCGACGACGATGTGCTCGTCGCGGTACACGACCGGCACCGGGTACGGCACCGGCGCCTCCGGGGCGAGATCGCGGTGGAACCACACGTACAGACCGGGCACGTAGGCGCTGTCGGCGGCGACGGGCCGTCCGTCGGCGGTCACGACCCGGCCCTCGTCCAGCATCCGCCGTACGGCCCCGGGCCCTGCGCCGGACAGGCGGTCCGCCAGGTGGTCACCGACCGTGGCCCAGGCCCCCTCGCCCGGCAGCCGCACCCGCACCGGGTCCACCCCGTCGCGCTGCGGCAGCGGGGAGGGCGGGGGCGGAGTACGTCGGCGCATGGTCCGGCAAGCCTACGCCGCCGGGCACGGCCGCCCCGCCCCGCGCGGGCGCCGCACCGCCGCGGGCGGTGCGGCGGTGCGGCGCCCGCGGCGGTGCCGGCCGCAGGTGGGCACCGCCGCACACCGCACCGGGCGGGGACGCCGGCATGCCGGGCGGCTGCGGCTACGCGGCCGGGGCCGTGCCTTCCTGCTCGTGCTCGATGCGGGCGTTCCACTCGCGCTTGGAGGCCTGCCAGCCGTCCTCGTTGTGGCCGAGCCGCCAGTAGCCGGAGATCGACAGGTCCTCGCGCGGGACCCGCCGTTCCACCCGCAGCAGATGGCGCAGCTCCTTCACCCAGCTCGCCTCGCCGTGCACGAAGGCGTGCACCCGGCCCTCGGGCCACTCCAGTGCCCGCACCGCCTCGGCGAGGAGGGTGCCCACCCGCCGGCCGCCGCGGTGCAGCCAGACGACCTCCGCCGCGGTGTCGATCTTCAGCTCCTCCCCGGGCCCGGCGACCTCCACGAAGGCGTGGACCACGGCGTCGTCCGGCAGCGCCTCCAGGGCCGCGGCGATCGCGGGCAGGGCGCTCTCGTCACCGACGAGCAGATGCCAGTCGGCGACGGGATCGGGCGTGTAGGCGCCGCCGGGGCCCAGGAAGCGGACGGTCTCCCCGGGCCGGACCCGGGTCGCCCAGGGGCCGGCCAGGCCCTCGTCGCCGTGCACGACGAAGTCCAGGGCCAGTTCGCGTGCCTCGGGGTCCCAGGTCCGCACGGTGTAGGTGCGGGTCACCGGCCACTTCTCGCGCGGGAACTCCTCGCGGATCCGCTGCAGGTCGAAGGGCTCGGGGTAGGTCGCGCCCCCCGACGGGAAGAGCAGCTTCACGTAGTGGTCGGTGTGGGTGCCCGCCGAGAAGTCGGCGAGTCCGTCGCCGCCGAGCACCACGCGGTGCAGGTGCGGGGTCAGCCGCTCGGTGCGGACGACCTGCGCGGAATAGTGCCTCCGTGCCCCGCGGGCCGGACCTGATGCCATGGCGGTCTCCCTGTTTCCCTTGCTTAGGTATACCTAAGTTAGCACTGCCTCTCTGACGTGTGTCTGACCCGGCGCCGGCCGGGCACCGGCCCGGCTCACGCGCCCAGTGTCAGCAGCAGCCGGTGCAACGAGTTGCCCAGTCCCCAGTGTGCGCCCAGCCGGGCCACCGCCGCGGGGTCGCGCGGAGCGCGCGGCAGACGGGGGTCGACGTCGGGCAGCGGCACGTCGGCGGCGACCCGCACCACCGTGGGGGCGACCGAGAGGTACGGCCGCGCCTGGGTGAGGCGGGTGCGCTGGGACGGCGTGAGCCGGGCCCCTGGGTCGTCCACCGCGGCCATGATCCCGGCCAGGTCGCCGAACTCGGCGAGCAGCTTCGCCGCCGTCTTCTCGCCGATGCCGGGCACGCCGGGCAGGCCGTCGCTGGGGTCGCCGCGCAGCAGCGCCAGGTCGGCGTAGCCGGGCCCGTCCACACCGTACTTCTCCCGCAGCACCGCCTCGTCGGTGAGCTGGAGGGTGCCCACGCCCTTGAGCGGGTACAGCACGCGCACCCCGCGGGCGTCGTCCACCAGCTGGTACAGGTCGCGGTCGCCGGTGACGATGTCGACGGGGCCGGTGGCGCGCGCGGTGAAGGTGCCGATGACGTCGTCGGCCTCGTAGCCCGCGACGCCGACCCGGGCGATGCCGATCGCGTCCAGCACCTCCTCGATGACGGGCACCTGCGGCGAGAGGGTGTCCGGCACCTCCTCCTCGTCGGGTCCCGCCTCGTGCTCCTCGGCGACCCGGTGCGCCTTGTACGAGGGGATCAGGTCGACCCGCCACTGCGGCCGCCAGTCGGCGTCCATGCAGGCGACCAGTTCGTCGGGGCGGTGGTCCTTCACGAGGCGGTCGATGAACTCCAGCAGTCCGCGCACGGCGTTCACCGGGGTGCCGTCCGGGGCCTTCACGGACTCCGGTACGCCGAAGTAGGCGCGGAAGTAGAGCGAGGCGGTGTCGAGGAGCATCAGTCGTCCGGTCACGCCCCGCATCATGCCGTACCCCGTCGGCGGCGACCCCGCGGTGGGTGCCCGGCGCGGCCCACGCGCGGGTGCGCTGCCGGGGCGCGGCCGGGTGGCGACGCCGTGCGGAGCGGACACGGGCCCCGGGCGGGCCCCGGGGTGCGTCGTGGGCGAACGGCGTGGCGTCGTGCGGTCCGTGCTGTGCCGTCGTGCGGTCCCGCGGCACACCGTCGTGGGGCCGGCGCCGAGGAGCACGCGCGGCTCCGCCCGTACGGCCACCACATGGATCCGGACAACCACGCAGAGCCACGTCAGGGCCTGCGAACCGGACGGGAGCGGCCCGGAGTTCGGTCAGGGGCGGGACGGGGCACCCGGACCGTGGGCGGAACCCCGCCCGCCGGGTCCGGAAGGCGGCTGACCGCTGGCGTGATCTGTGGGGTCGCGCCGGGGCCGGTGTGTCGGCGATGTGACGGGCGCATGAAACAGTTTGCCGAACCTGCGTAGGGTGCAGACACGTCAGGAGAAGACAGCGGGAGAATTCACAGTGGGCGGCGTGCGGGACGGCCGGCCGCCGGGCGGGGACCAGCGAAGGAGGGAGCCGGAGCGATGGGCGACCACAAGGACCAGCCCCTGCGCGTGGGCGCGGCCGTGCGGCGGCGCCGCCGGGCACTGGACCTCACCCTCGCCGTCGTGGCCGAACGCAGCGGCCTGTCGGTGCCTTTCCTGAGCCAGATCGAGAACGACCGGGCGCGGCCGAGCACCGGCTCCCTGGAGAAGGTCGCGGACGCCCTGCGCACGACGGCCGTGGAACTGCTCGCCGCCGCCGACCCGGCGTGCAGCGTCGACGTGGTGCGGGCGGCGGAGCCCGGGCACGGCGCCGGTCCGCGGGCGCGCTCCCTGGTCCGCGGCCACCATCAGATGCACGCCTCGGAGTTCACCGGCGACCATGAGGCGGGCCGCGAGTTCCAGTACCGCAACGACCAGTTGCTGTACGTCGCCGACGGCGGTGTGGAGGTCGAGGCGGAGGGCCGCGCGTACCGGCTGGGCCGCGGCGACACCCTGTACCTCACCGGGGGAGTGCGGCACCGCTGGCGGGCGACGGGGCCCGACACGCGGGTGGTCGTGGTCGCCGTCGCCGAGCACATCGAGGCCGTCGAGGACCGGTCCCGCTGATGCGGGTCGTCTCCCTCGTGCCGTCGCTCACGGAGGCCGTCGCGGTGTCCGTGCCCGGAGTGCTGGTGGGTGCGACCGACTGGTGTGTCCGACCGGAGGACCTGGACGTGATGCGGGTCGGCGGCACCAAGAACCCCGCCGTCGACCGGATCGTCGCGCTCCGCCCGGACCTGGTCGTCGCCAACGAGGAGGAGAACCGCGCGCCCGACCTGGACGCCCTGCGGGCCGCCGGCGTGCCGGTGCTGGTCACCGAGGTGCGGGACGTGCCGCAGGCCTTCGGTGAACTGGCCCGGGTGCTGCGCGCCTGCGGGGCGGCCGCCGCGCCGCGCTGGCTGGACGAGGCGCGGGCCGCGTGGGCGGCGCCGCCCGCCCCGCCCGGCCGGGCGACGGCCGTGGTGCCGGTCTGGCGGCGGCCCTGGATGGTGCTGGGCCGGGACACCTTCGCCGGCGATGTGCTGGCACGCCTCGGCGTCGACCACCTGTACGCCGGGCACGCCGAACGCTATCCGCGCGTCCCGCTGGCGGAACTGCGCGCCGCGTCCCCGGACGTGGTGGTGCTGCCGGACGAGCCCTACCGGTTCACCGCGGAGGACGGCCCCGAGGCGTTCGCGGGGCTGCCCTGCGCGCTCGTCGACGGCCGTCACCTCACCTGGTACGGGCCGTCGCTGGCGCAGGCGCCGCTGGTGCTGGGCGAGGCCCTGCGAGCAGCTCTCCGCTGACCAGCCCCCGTACGGTGCCCGCGGCGGCGGCCGCCCACGCGGCGACCAGCACGCCGTACAGGGCCACCGTGAGCACGTCGTAGGCGGCGAGAGAGGTGTGCCGGGCCAGCGAGGCGGCGCCGGTCACACAGGTGCCCACCGGGAAGGTGAGGGCCCACCAGGTCATCGCGAACCGCATGCCGTGCCGCCGCGCCCGCACCAGGTGCGCCGTGGCGAGGCTCAGCCAGAGCAGCGCGAAGCCCATCACCGGCACCCCGTACAGGACCGCCAGCAGCGTGAAGCCGTCGGCGTACGGCGCGGGCACCACACCCGGCGCGACGTCCGCGAAGTGGCCGACGGCGGTGGTGGACTGCCCGAGCGGGCCCAGTACCAGGAACAGTGCCGGGGTGAGCGCCACGGGCAGCGGCCCGCCCGTGACCAGCCGCGTGAAGACCAGCGGCAGCATCAGCAGCGTCGCCAGCAGGCTCAGCCCGAACAGCGCGACACAGGCGTACAGCAGGGTGGCGCGGGCCTGCCCCGGCGGCAGGTGCGGCACCAGCTGCGGGCCGAGCGCCGCCGCCACCATGGGTGCGACCAGCGGCAGCAGCCACACGGGTGTGGCCTGTCCGGGACCGACGCGGTGACGTACGGCCATCAGGTACGGCACCGTGACGGCCGCCGCCAGCCCCACCGCGGTGCCGGCGCCGAACAGCACGGCGTCCAGCGCCACCGCCGCCCGGCCGCCCGTCCAGTCCCGCCCCGCGGTCAGTGCGCCCCCGCCGACGGCGAGCAGAGCCATCGACAGGCAGCCGTAGAACGGCGCGGTCGCCGGGTCCAGGAGGTGCGCGCGAGCCTGGTCGCGGTGGTGACGCCAGTGCACGGCGCGGGCTGCCAGCAGCAGGACCAGCAGAACGAGGGACAGTGCCCACAGGGGGGCGCGCAGCGGCCGCAGCGCGGGCAGCTGGGCCGGCATCGCGGTGGCGAGGACGGCGGTGCCCATGACCGTCGCGTACCAGTTCGGCCCGAGGTGCCGGAAGGCCGCCGTGCCGCGCGGTGCGGCGGCGGGCGGGGCGGGGGAGCGCGGTGCGGCAGGCGCGGGGGCGCGCGGCGGGATGGCGGTGACCATGCCCCCACCCTCGTCCCGCCGCGCCGTCGCGACCAGGGAGGACGGGTCTATCACGGCATAAGGTGGGGTTATGGGCAGCAGGGACGGGCAGGAGCACGGGCAGGGACACGGGCAGGGACACGGGCAGGGCGGGGACCGGCGGCCGGGCGGGGCGTCGCTGGCGCACCGGGTGCCGGATCTGGGCGCCCTGGAGCTGTTGCTGGCCGTGGCCCGGCTGGGCAGCCTCGGCGCGGCGGCCCGTGAGGTCGGCATCACCCAGCCCGCCGCGAGCAGCCGCGTCCGTTCCATGGAACGCCAGCTCGGGGTGGCCCTGGTGGACCGTTCGCCGCGGGGCTCACGCCTCACGGACGCGGGCGCGCTGGTGACGGACTGGGCGCGGCGGGTGGTGGAGGCGGCCGAGGCGTTCGACGCGGGGGCGCAGGCGCTGCGCGACCGGCGCGACTCCCGGCTTCGGGTCGCGGCCAGCATGACCATCGCCGAGTACCTGCTGCCGGGCTGGCTGCTGGCGCTGCGCGCCGGACGCCCCGACACCGCGGTGTCCCTGCACGCCGGCAACTCCGCCGCCGTCGCGGAACTGCTGCTGTCCGACGAGGCGGACCTGGGGTTCGTGGAGGGGCGCACGGTACCGGCCGGACTGGACTCCGTGGTCGTCGCCCGGGACCGGCTGATCGTGGTCACCGCCCCCGGCCACCCCTGGGCCCGGCGCCGCCGCCCGCTGGAGGCCGCCGAGCTGGCCACCACGCCCCTGATCCTGCGGGAGAAGGGCTCCGGGACCCGGCAGGTCCTGGACACCGCGCTCGGCGGCCTGGCCCGCCCGCTGATCGAGCTGTCCTCGACCACGGCCGTGAAGGCCGCCGTGGTGAGCGGCGCGGGCCCGGCCGTGCTCAGCGAACTGGCGGTACGTGAGGAACTGGCGATGCGGCGCCTGGTGAGCGTGCCCGTCGACGACGTCGCCCTGGCCCGGGACCTGCGCGCGGTCTGGCCCACGGGGCACAAGCCGGTGGGCCCGGCCCGGGACCTGCTCTCCCTGACCCGAGGCTAGCCGGTGCGGTGACCGGGACGGCTCACCGGCTCGCGGCGTCCGGCACACCTTCCCGGCCGCAGAGCGGCAGGGGCGGGCCGGGCGGGGTCCACCGCGGTCCGGCGGCGCCCCGAAGGGGGCGGGGAACCGCGCGGCCGGCCACGACGACGCTGCGGTCGGCCGACGCCGTGGCGCGGCTCTCCGGCGGAGCGCCGAGCGCCGCGACCGCGCCGAGCGCCGGGAAGGCCGGGGCGGGCCGCCGCACGCGTGGGCCGCGCCCCGACGGGCCGTCACCGCCCTTCCGCACACGTCCTGTTCGCCGGGCGGCGCCCGGAGGCATCCGGGGGGCGTACCCCGGGCCCTGGGGGACGCTTCCCCGGGCCACGCCCTACAGTGCCGGAGTGAGCATGACACCGCCGCCCGGCTGGTACCCCGACCCGCACGCCCCGCACCTGGAGCGCTGGTGGGACGGGTCTGCCTGGACCGGGCACCGGCGCACCCCCGAGGGCGACGGGCCGACGCCGCCGGCCGCCGGAACCTATGGGCCTGCCGGGGCGCCGGGGGCCGTAGGGCCCGGGGCAGGGCGGGCCCGGGTCGTGGCGCTGACCGTGGCGGGCGCGGTGCTGGTCGCCGCGATCACCACCGGCGCCGTGCTGCTCGGCGGAGGCGACGGCGGCACCCCGGCCGCTCCCGCCCCGGCCACCGGCACCGGCCCCTCGGCCACCGGCGCCCCCGCCGCGCCCGCACCGGCGACGACCGGGCCGTCCACCCCGGCACCTACCCCGCCCGGGCCGGCGTCCGGGGCCCCGTCGGTCGTCGCCGACCAGCTCAACGGCATCAGCTTCCCGCTGCCGGAGGGCTGGGTCCCGCCCGAGTACGTCACCGACCGCACGGTGGTGATGACCACCGACGGCACCTACGACTGCCCGGGCGGCGAGGGGCAGTGCCGTCACGGGCTGATCAGTTCGCGCGCGGTCGCCTCCGACGGCGCCGGCCCCGAGGCGCTCGCCAGGGCCGACATCGAGGAGGCCGCCGAGGCCGCCTACGGCCGCGACCGGCTCGGCCGGCGGCCCTTCGGCGGTATCCGCTCCCACCGTGAGACCGCGGCCGGTCCCGTCGCGGTGGCGGGCCGCGCCGGGTACTACGTCCGCTGGCGCGTGACCACCGCCGAGGGGGTCGGCGGCTACGTGCAGTCCCTCGCCTTCCCCTCCAGCGTCGGCGCCGGCTCGCCCGTGCTGGTCCGCTTCGCCCTCGACGCCGGCGCGGACGGTCCGCCGCTCACCGACATCGACGCCGTCACCGACGGCATCCGGCCCCTCGCCGACGCCGACACCGGCGGCGGCGTCGGCACCGGCGTGGGGCCGCCGGGATGAGAGCGGCCCCCGACGAGGGGGGAGAGGGCGGCCGGACGGCGGAGGACGCACGGACGGCGGAGGCCTGCCTCTTCGGCGCCGCACCCGGTGCCGTGACCGGGAGGGTCCACCGGCTCGCGGCACCCGCAGGGCGCGCCTCGCCGGGTTGTCGCACCGTCCCGGGTTGTCGCACCGTCCCGGTACGTCCCGTACGCGGGCGATGCTCCGGCGTGCGCCGCACCGCACCGGACGCCGCGGGCTCCCGGCAGACCCTCCCGGTCACTAGGGCGTGTTTCGAAAGTCCCGCCTGCCTGGCGGCGTCTGGCACGCACGCTCGCCGCGTTGTCGGGCTCGCCCCGATACATCCAGTATCGGGGCGACCCTCCGCCTTGCGATCGCACGCACCAGACGCCGCCAGACCTGCCCTTCGGGCAGACGACGCTACTTTCGAAACACGCCCTCGAAGATCACTGAAAATCTTGCTGTGAGGGTGGTTCCGCCGGTGGCGGGGCCGCCCTCCGTGCTTCATGGTGTGGCCGGGGTCAGGGTCCACGTGCCGTCGTTGGCGGGTCGAGGCCGAGGTTGATGAGTCGGCGGAGGTTGAGGGCGGCGGCTCGGTTGCGGAGCCAGGTGTCGTTCTTGAGGGTGCCGAGGTAGCGGAGTCTGCGGTTGCCTTTGGCGGTCAGCCAGGCGATGCCGCGTTCGACGGGTGGCCGCCAGCGGCGGTAGGTGTCCTTCCAGACGGGGTCGGCGGCCTGGGCACGGGCGTCGGCCAGGCGCCGGTGCTAGGGGGTGGACCCGCAGGACGCGGCCGGTCTTGGAGGTGGTGCAGCGTTCGCGCAGCGGGCATCCGGTGCACAGCGTCTTGAACTGGACCTGACGGAACCCTCCTTCAGGGGCTTGCCGAGCGGGAGGGTGTGCCCTCCGGGCAGGTGACCTGGCTGGTCTCGGTGTCGATGTGGAAGTCGTCGCTGGTGAAGCCGCCGGGGACCGCCATCCGGAGCGGCGGCGGTTTGAGGATCGCGTCGTGGCCGGCCTGTTCGAGGTGTTCGCGCAGGTCCGGCGGTGCCGTAGGCGGAATCGCCGAGCACTTCGACCGGTTCGGTCTCGTCTGCCAGGAGGTCCTCGGCGACTCTCGCCTCGTGGTTGGCGGGCCCGCTGCCGGGGGCCAGGGCGACCTCGGTGAACAGGCCGGTCTCCGGCTCCACGGCAGCGTGGCCCTTGAAGCCCTCCTGGTGGCGGGTGCGGTTCTTGTGGATGTGTCTGGCCTCGGGGTCCACGGTGGAGACCACCCGGTCAGGGGCGGTGCCGCGGGTGATGCGCCAGCGGCCGTCGCGGCCGTCGGAGTCCTCGGCGGGCTCGACATCCTGGCCGGCGACCAGTGCCAGCAGGCCGACCGCGTTCGCCGCCCGCTCGCCCAGCTCCTGCTCAGGCAGACGGCCCAGCAGGTTGAGCGCGTCGCTCACCAGCGCGTCGACCAGCTCGGCGCGGGCCTGCTCATCGTCCCAGGCGATCCTCGGCTTGCCCGCATCGGCGTAGTCGTGCGCCGCTAAGTACGTGGCGGCGACCTGGCCGGCGCCGGGCGCCTCGCGGATCACCCGGCGGATGGCCGAGATCAGCTGGGTGACCGTGTCCTGGGTGGCCACCGCGTCGTCGAACACCGTGGAGTCCAGCGCGCGGCGCCGCTTCCCGCGCAGGATGCCGGTGGCGGCCACGACCTCCTTGACCCGGGTGAAGATCCGCCCGGGTCCGCCGAGCGCTGCAGACGGCGCCGGAAGTAGGTCAGCAGCGAGAAGAACGCGGTGTCGTACAGGCCCAGCCCGCATGCCGCCTTCCACCGCAGGTCGCACCGCAGCTCCAGCACAGTCTCCACGTCCGAGGTCCCGAACAGGCTCTGCAGCACCACCGCCGCCGCCAGCACCTGCGGCGGCAACGACGGCCGGCCGTTGGCCGAGGGGTACATGTCCGCGAACATCTCCGGCGGCAGCAACCGCTCGCGGTGCTCGGCCAGGAACGCGAACACACTCCCCGCCGGGATCAGCTCCCGGCAGGTCTCCCATACATCCGGCCCGACCGGCTCCCAGCCCGTCCCCTGCACACACAACAGTCTGGCCCCGCGTCAGCACACGCGGGGCCAGAACCGAAGATTTTCAGTGATCTTCTAGAGGAAGGTGCGGCCCTCACCGCGGTACGTCGGCACCGTGGCGGTCACCCGGTCGCCCTCCACCAGGTGCAGCACGTCGAACCGCTCGCACAGCTCACCGGCCTTGGCGTGCCGGAACCACACCTTGTCACCGATCAGCAGGTCGTCGGCCGGTGCGCCCAGCAGCGGAGTCTGCACCTCGCCCGCGCCCTCCCGGGGGTCGTGGCGCAATCCCTCCGGCAGATACGGCACCGGCAGCCGGTCCGCTCCCGGCGCGCCGGAGGCGGGGTACCCGCCCCCGAGGACCGTGACGACGCCGACCCCGGGCCGGCGCACCACCGGCTGCGCGAACAGCGCGGCCGGACGCCCGCTGAACGACGTGTAGTTGTCGAACAGCCGCGGCACGTACAGTCCCGACCCGGCCGCGACCTCGGTCACGGCGTCCTCCGCGGCCGTGTGCTGCACACTGCCGGTGCCACCGCCGTTGACGAACTCCAGCCCCGGCGCGACCGCCCGCACCGCCGCCACCGCGGCCGCGCGCCGCTCGGCCAGTTCGCGGCGGGCCGCGGCCTGCATCAGCCGGATCGCCCGTGACCGCAGCGGCCGGCCGGCCACCGTGTCGCCGACGCCCGCGACATGACCCTCGTAGGCCATGACGCCCACCAGCCGGAAGCCCGGCCGCCGCTCCACCGTCCGCGCCAGCGCGGCGAGCCGGCCCGGGGAGTGCAGCGGGGACCGCAGCGCCCCGACCCGCACCCGGCCGCCCAGCAGCTTCAGGGACGTGTCCAACTCCAGGCAGACGCGCACCACTTCACCGCCGCCCGCCCGCGACGCCTCGATCAGGTCGAGCTGCGCCGGATCGTCGACCATCACCGTCACCGCGGCGGCCAGTTTCGGATCGGCCGTCAGCTCGGCGAATCCGGCCCGGTCCGCCGACGGATACGCCAGCAGGACGTCGTCGAAGCCGGAACGGGCCAGCCACAGCGACTCGGCCAGCGTGAACGACATGATCCCGGTGAAGCCGTCCATGGCCATGACCCGCTCCAGCAGGGCCCGGCAGCGCACGGACTTGCTCGCGACCCGGACCGGCTTCCCGCCGGACCGGCGCACCAGATCGGCCGCGTTGGCGTCGAAGGCCTCCAGATCCACGATCGCGACGGGGGCGTCGAGAAGGGCGGTGGCCCGGTCGTAACGGGCCCGGTCGGCGGCGCGCGCAGTCATGAACGCAGCCTGCCAGACAGGATTACCGCAGGGTAGGGGGACGATCCGGGCAGATGCCTCCGGCTCGCGGACCGGTTCCCCCAAGCCCCGGGGCAACCCGTAGAGTGACGCGCACGCACGCGGCGACGACCCCGGACCGGACCGGCTCGCGAGGGCCCGCCCGTACGGGCACCGGCACGGCACGACGAAACGGGGGGCGCATGAGCACGGAAGCGCGACGCCCCCCGGTCCCGCCCCGTCCCGGCACCCCGCCGAAGCCGGCACCGCCCCCCGGCCCGCCTCTGCCCGCCGTACCCGCGGACCCCCCGCCGCGTTCCGCCGCGCGGCCCGACCGCGCCGCGCCGGACAGCGCACCGGCTGCACCGGCTGCACCGGCTGCACCGGCCGGGACGTCCGGGCCGCTCGTGCCGGCGCCGGACGCGGCGCGGACCCCGGACGCGGCTCGTCGGCCGGGCGAGCCCGCCGCGGCGGCCCGCACCGATGCCCCCCGCCCCGTCGGCCACCCCGCCGAACCGGCCGCGGGCGCCGAGCCCGCGCCGCCCGCGAGGTCCGGCGAGCCCGCGCCGTTCGGGAGGTCCGGCGAGCCCGCGCGGCCCGGGAGGTCCGGCGAGCCCGCGCCGTCCGCCGGGTCCGGCGGGCCGGCCGGGTTCCCGGGGCCGCGGGACCTCCCCGGGTCCGCCCGGCCGCCCGGGTCCGCCGGGTCCGCCGGGTCCGCCGGGTCCGCCGGACCTGCCCGGTCCGGCGAGTCCGTCCGGGACGCTGCCGGTGCTTCCGGCGCGCCGCGCCGGTTCCCGCGCTTCCCCGCACAGCCGGGCGGCGGCGCGAGTCCGCCGCGGTCCCGGTCCACCGCGCCGCCGCCCGCCGCCTCGTCCCGCTTCCCGGACACCCCTGCGCGCCGTCCCGGGACCCCGCACCCGCCCTCCCGGCCCGTGCCGCCGCCGGGCGCCGTGCCGGGGCCCGCCGCCCCACCGGCCCCGTCGCCGGTGGTCTCCCCGGCTCCGCCGCAGCCGTCGGCCCCGGCACCTGCCCCCGCCCCGGTGACGCGGCCCGCCCTTCCGCGGGGCGAGGCCGTAGCGGGGACCGCGGCAGGGCTGCGCCCGGCCCTCCCCGCGCCCGGCCCGGCCCCGGACGTCGGCCCGGGCGGGGCCCCCGGCCCCGGATCGCCGCCCCGTCAGCCGTCCCGCGGACCCGACCCCGCCCTGTCCTGGGGCGCTCCGGCCCCGCGGCCCGTCGTCACCTTCGGGGCGCCCGAGATGCCCGAGGGGGGCCACGAGGAGCAGCCGCGGTCCGTCCGCCGCACGGGGCGCGTCGTCGCGGCGGCCCTGTGCGTCGTCCTCGGCCTCGGACTGATCGGCGGGGCGGCGGCCGGCACCTGGCTGGCCGGCGGCTCCCCGGAGGAACGCCGGCACAGTGCCTTCGCCGCCGCGGGCGAGCTCTGGCACAACGTGCCCGTCGACCGTCTCTTCCCCGCCACCGTGCAGGGCACCGGCGCCGGCCCCGGCGGCGCCGACCGCACCTGGACCAGGGTCGCCGTCGCCCCGGACTCCGGCTGCGCCGAGGCCTTCGACCCGCTGCTGCGGAGGGTCCTCGCCCCGGTGGGCTGCCGGCGCCTGCTGCGCGCCACCTACACGGACGCCACGCAGAGCCATGTCACCACCGTGGGGCTGCTGTTCACCAACGGTGACGCGGCGGCCATGCGCGACCTGGACGGCCGCTTCGCGGCAGAGGGCCTGGACGAGCGCACCGACCTGATGCCCCGCCCCTACGCCGCGCCCGGCACCGTCGCCGCGGGCTTCGGCGTCCGCCAGCGCGCCTCCTGGACGGTGTCCGTGCTCACCGACGCACCCGTCGTCGTGTACGCCGTCTCCGGCTGGGCGGACGCCCGCACGGTGGACGAACCGCAGCCCGCCGCCGACGCCACCCGCGGCTCGGCCACCGCCGCCCCCGCCCAGGCCGGCCTGGGCCACGAGGCGCGGGGCCTCGCCGACCGGATCGAGCGCGGCCTGCGCAAGGACGCCGCCGCGGCCACGGAGCAGCCGTCATGACCCGACGTACGACCGCCGCGACCGCCCTGCTGGGCGGCGTCCTCGCCGCCTCCCTCGCCCTGGTGCCGGCCACCGTCGCGCACGCCGACGTGATCCGTGCCAAGCAGTGGGCCCTGGAGGCCCTGCACACGGCGCAGGCCTGGCAGACCACGAAGGGCGAGGGCATCACCGTCGCCGTCCTCGACACCGGCGTCGACGACAGCCACCCCGACCTCGTCGGCAGCGTGCTCCCGGCCAAGGACATGGTCGGGTTCGGCGCCGGGCAGGGCGACCACGCCTGGGCCCGGCACGGCACCGCCATGGCCGGGATCATCGCCGGGCACGGACACGGCCCCGGCGGCGCGGACGGTGTGCTGGGCATCGCGCCGGCCGCGAAGATCCTCCCGGTGCGGGTCATCCTGGAGGACGGCGACCCCTCCCGGAGCAGGGCCCGCAAGACGCGCGGCAACGCCCTCGCCGAGGGCATCCGCTGGGCCGCCGACCACGGCGCCGACGTCATCAACCTGTCCCTCGGCGACGACTCCCGTTCCGCCCACCCGGAACCCGCCGAGGACGAAGCGGTCCAGTACGCCCTCGCGAAGGGCGCCGTCGTGGTCGCCTCGGCCGGGAACGGCGGCGAGAAGGGCGACCACATCTCCTACCCGGCCGCGTACCCGGGCGTCGTCGCGGCGACCGCCGTCGACAAGTTCGGCACCCGCGCCTCCTTCTCCACCCGCCGCTGGTACGCCACCGTCAGCGCGCCCGGTGTGGACGTCGTCATAGCCGACCCCGACCGCAAGTACTACGAGGGCTGGGGCACCAGCGCGGCCGCCGCCTTCGTCTCCGGAGCGGCCGCCCTGGTCAAGTCCGCCCACCCCGGCCTGGCCCCGGCCCAGGTCAAACGGCTCCTCGAGGACACGGCCCGCAACGCCCCCCAGGGCGGCCGCGACGACTCCCGGGGCTTCGGCTTCGTGGACCCGGCCGCGGCCATCGAGGCGGCGGCCCGTGCGGAGCCGGAGGGCCCGGTGTCCGCCGCCTACGGCCGGGAGTACTTCGGCGACGGCCCCGACCGGCCCGAAGCCGAGGACGGCCCGGTGGCCTGGGCGGGCCTCCTGGCCGGCGGCGCCGGGGCCGTGCTGCTGGCGGCCGCGGTGCTCCTGTGGCGCGGCCGCCGGACGATCCTCTAGCAGCCCCGCAGCCCCGCAGCCCCGCAGCCCCGCAGCCCCGCAGCCCGTTACCTTCTTCGTAGAGCGCGGTGCGGGCTCGTGGCCTCCGGGGCCCTCCGGGCGGCCCGGCCCGGGCCCGAGCGACGTGCCCGGCCGAGGTGTCCCCGGGCTCCCGGGACACTCCGCACCGGTGTCGCCGCGGCCCGCCGCCGGCCCCGCGGCCGGCGGCGGGCCGCGCGCCCGGCCGCTACGCCCCCGTCGCGAGCACGTCCACCGCGGCCCGGGCCGCCGCCTCGACCAGGGAGATCCCCGTCTCCTGCGTGGCGTTGCCGTCGGACAGCACGGCGACCAGGTAGGCGTGTCCGTCCACCGTGACCCGTCCGATGCTGTTGACGTCCCACAGGCCCGTGGTGCTCCGGGGCAGCCATCCGTTCTTCAGCGCCCACTGCGAGCCGTCCGCCGCGGCGGACACCCCCCACCGCTGCCCCTCGGCGATCCGCTCCATCAGCCCGCGCACGTACGCCTGTGAGGCAGGGCTGAGCGCGGCGTCCTCCCCGAAGTCCCCGAACACCTGCCGGAGCAGTACGAGCTGGTCCGCGGCCGTGGTCCGGGTCAGCCCCCACAGCGGCCCGTCGCCGCCCCGCGTGCCGGTCAGCCCCAGCCGTCCGTTCGCGGCGTCGAGGCCCGGCGCGCCGCCTATCGACTCCCACAGCGCCGACGCGGAGGCGTTGTCACTGGACTCGATCATCGCGACGGCGTACGCTTGCTCGGCCGCGGTCAGCTCCCGGTCCGCGTCCTGCGCCCGGAGCAGCAGCGCGGCCAGGATGTCGACCTTGACGACGCTCGCCGTGTCGAACGTCCCGTCGCCGTAGCCGGCGCCCGCTCCCGACTCCGGGTCCAGGACGGCCACCGACACCCGCGCCCCGTCCGCCACGGACACCTCCCGCATGGCCCGCGTGAGCTGGGCGCCCCGGTCCACCACGCGGGCCGCCACCGTCTCCGCGGGCTCCACCGTGCCCTCCGCGCCCGCCGCGGGCGGTGTCCCCTCGGTCGACGTGTCCTCCTCCCCGTCCCCCCACCCGCCGTCCGCGACCGGCGAAGCGGTCCCGGAGGGCGGCGCCACGGCTCGCGGTCCGGTGTGCACCCGGCCCACCCCCGCGGCCGCGCCCGCCACCACGACCGCGCAGGCGACAGCCGTGCACAGCGCCCGCGCCGCCCGGGCCGCACCCGCCCGCCGTACGGCCGAAGGAGCCCCGGCGGGCGGACGGCGGCGGGAACGGGCTCGGGCGGACTGCATGCCCGCGATCCTGGACGCCGTACGTGTGACGGGCGTGGGACGAGCGTGAGAGCCGGGTCAGGGAACCCTGAGAAGCACATGAGCGACCGCCCCCCGATAGGGTCGGGAACGTGGCGAACAAGAACATCCCCGACCCCGGCTTCCGCGACGACGACGGCTCCGCCGACCCCCGGCTCGCCGCCGCGCTCACCGCCTGGGCCGAGGACCGTACCGCCGTCGGCCCCGTCCTGGAGGCCCTCCGGGGCGCCCGGCTGCTCGTCCCCGTCGTCGCCGTGCTCGGTGAGGCCGAGGAGGACGAGAACGGGCTGCGCCGCGAGAAGACCAGCGACATGGCCGTGCCCACGCTGAAGGCCGGCGCCCGCACCGCACTGCCCGCCTTCACCTCCACCGCGGCGCTCGCCCGCTGGGACCCCGGGGCCCGGCCGGTGGCCGTGCCGCTGCACCAGGCGCTCCGGGCGGCCGCGCACGAGAAGGCCGACACCGTGGTCCTGGACCTGGCGGGCCCGGTCGCCTTCGAGCTGACCGGTGCCGCGCTGCTCGCCCTCGCGGAGGGCCGCACCAGTACGGATCCGCTGGCCGACCCGGCGGTCGTCGCGGCGGTCCGCGCCGTGGTCGCCGACGTCGGCGCCGTGCAGCGCGCCCACCTCGGACCCGGCCGGGCCGACGGCACGCTCGCGCTCGTCCTGCGCCCCGGCGTGCCGCAGGACGCCGGGGTCCACGCGGTCGCCCGGCGGATGGCCGCCGACGAGACGCTGCGGGCCCGCCTGGTGCACGGTCTCGACCTGGCCGTCCTGCCGGCCGGCGCCGCACCCCCGGGCGAACCCCTGTTCGTCCGCGACTGACCGCGCCCGCGTGCGGTCAGCCGTAGACCGGACCCGTGTACTTCTCGCCCGGCCCCTGACCCGGCTCGTCCGGGACGACGGACGCCTCGCGGAAGGCGAGCTGGAGCGACTTCAGGCCGTCGCGCAGCGGGGCGGCGTGGAAGGAGCTGATCTCGGTCGCGCTCGCGTCCAGCAGACCGGCGAGGGCGGTGATCAGCTTGCGGGCCTCGTCGAGGTCCTTGTACTGCTCGGAGCCGCCCTCCTGCGGGGCGAGGCCGAGCTTCACGGCGGCGGCGCTCATCAGGTTGACGGCGACCGTCACGATCACCTCCACCGCCGGCACCTCCGCGATGTCGCGGGTCATCCTGTCGAAGGCGGGCGTGTCGGAAGGGCTCTCACTCATGCCCCACACGATAGGGGCAGGACCCGGCCGGTTAGCACCACCCCCGGGATGCTGCTAACCTTGTGTGACGACCGGCTGGATGCCCCAGGACCACACCCGAGGTGCCCGGCCCGCAAGTGGAGGCTCCGATCTCCCACCCGACCGTCCTCCGGGCGGCGGGTCACCCCCGGTCAGGCGGCCGCCATCGTTCCGTACGGACGATGGAGTCGCCCGAGAGCGCGCCCCGCGGCCTTCGCGGCGGTGCTCCGGTAGTGCCATGGAGCCCCGCCTGTGATCGTCCGGGGCGTTTTTTCTGCTTCGGCGCGGTCAGGTCTACCGAACTGCAGACGTTACGCGGCTGTCCGCCAGGCCGTCGCGTGGTGCTACCGAGGAGGATCCATCAGCGCCGAGCCCCGCATCAACGACCGGATTCGCGTTCCCGAGGTGCGACTTGTCGGTCCCAGTGGCGAGCAAGTCGGCATCGTGCCGCTCGCGAAGGCACTGGAGCTTGCCCAGGAGTACGACCTCGACCTGGTCGAGGTCGCGGCGAACGCCCGTCCGCCCGTGTGCAAGCTCATGGACTACGGGAAGTTCAAGTACGAGTCGGCCATGAAGGCCCGTGAGGCGCGCAAGAACCAGGCGCACACGGTCATCAAGGAGATGAAGCTCCGGCCGAAGATCGACCCGCACGACTACGACACCAAGAAGGGTCACGTCGTCCGGTTCCTCAAGCAGGGCGACAAGGTCAAGATCACGATCATGTTCCGTGGTCGCGAGCAGTCCCGGCCCGAGCTGGGCTACCGGCTGCTGCAGCGTCTGGCGGAGGACGTCCAGGACCTCGGCTTCGTCGAGTCCAACCCCAAGCAGGACGGCCGCAACATGATCATGGTTCTCGGTCCGCACAAGAAGAAGACCGAGGCGATGGCCGAGGCCCGCCAGGCGCAGGAGGCCCGCAAGGCGTCCGCGAAGGCCAACCCCGGTCGCTCGCAGAACCCTGCCGAGGCTGAGGCGTCCGCCGAGGCGTGATCCTCGGGACGCGAGTCCCAGGATGCAACCGAAACAAGAGCGACGCTCCACCGTGCCCGGTTCTCGAACCGGGCACCGGAGCGCCACCGACGAGGAGAGTACGGCGCTATGCCGAAGAACAAGTCGCACAGCGGTGCCAGCAAGCGCTTCAAGATCACCGGCTCCGGCAAGGTGCTCCGCGAGCGCGCCGGCAAGCGCCACCTGCTTGAGCACAAGTCGTCCCGCGTGACGCGTCGCCTCACCGGCAACGCCGAGATGGCCCCGGGCGACGCCGCGAAGATCAAGAAGCTTCTCGGCAAGTGACGTGACCGGCGCCCCGCAGCGGAGCGCCGCACGTCAGGACCGGGACCCCATCGATTCCGGGCCGTGTGAGGACAACCACGGCCCCGCTACAAGGAGTTAACAAGTGGCACGCGTCAAGCGGGCAGTCAACGCCCACAAGAAGCGCCGGGCGATCCTCGAGCAGGCCTCCGGCTACCGCGGTCAGCGTTCGCGCCTGTACCGCAAGGCCAAGGAGCAGGTCACCCACTCGCTGGTCTACAACTACAACGACCGCAAGAAGCGCAAGGGTGACTTCCGCCAGCTGTGGATCCAGCGCATCAACGCCGCTGCCCGCGCCAACGGCATCACCTACAACCGCTTCATCCAGGGCCTGAAGGCCGCGAACGTCGAGGTCGACCGCAAGATCCTCGCCGAGCTCGCGGTCAACGACGCCAACGCGTTCGCCGCGCTGGTCGAGGTCGCCCAGAAGGCGCTGCCGAGCGACGTCAACGCGCCGAAGGCCGCGTGAGGCGACGCCGGCGCTGAGCCGACGCACGACGGACCCCCGGGCGCGAGCCCGCGGGTCCGTCGTCGTATGCGCCGCACACGCCACCCGGCGCCGTGCGCGTGCCACGCGCCGGCCGCACCCGTGCCCGCCGTGCCCCACCGGCCGCCCGTCCCGACAGGTCCGCGCCCCGCAGGCCCACGCCCCGCACCCCCGGCCGTGGGCCGCGCCGTCGAGCCGGACGACCGTCCGGCCGCGGAAGCGGCGGCGGTCCCGGGCGGCCCGGCGGTACGGGGCGGCGGGCATGCCGCCCTTCGGTGCACGCCGGCCTCCCGGCCCGGCGTGCACCGGCCCGGCGTGCACCGGCCCGGCGTGCACCGGCCCGGCGTGCACCGGCCCGGCGTGCACCGGCCCGGCGTGCACCGGCCCGGCGTGCACCGGCCCGGCGTGCACCGGCCTCCTCCGGTGCCGCGACGGCCTCGCACCGTGCCGGCCGCCGCAGCCCCTCCGTCTCCCGGCCGTACCCGCGCCCCCGCACCCCGCCGCACCCCGCCCCAGTAACGCCCGCACCCCCGTATCGCCCGCAGCCCCGCCGACCGGTCCGGCCCCCGTCGCTCCGTTCCGGTGGACCGCCGGGCTCCGCCGCCACGCCGGACGCGACCGCCCGCAGGCCCGGCCGCCCCGCGGCCCGGCCGGGCGGCGCGGAGGAACACTCGTCGAAGGTGAGTCGCATGTCCCCCGTCAGCCCCGAGCTGATCTCCCCCCGGTCCCCCCGCGTGTCCGCCGCCCGGCGGCTGGCCAGGCGGAACGTCCGGGGCAAGGAGCGGCTGTTCCTCGCGGAGGGCCCCCAGGCGGTCCGGGAGGCCGCCGGGCACGGGGACCGGCTGGCCGAGCTGTTCGTGACCGTCGAGGCCGCCGAACGCCACGCCGACATCGTGGCGGCGGCACACCTCGCCGGCGCCCGGGTGCACCTCGCGGCCGAACAGGTGATCGCCGACATCTCCACCACCGTCACACCGCAGGGCCTGGTCGGAGTGTGCCGGTTCCTCGACACGCCGTTCGAGGAGATCCTGCACGCCCGGCCCCGGCTGGTCGCCGTGCTCGCCCACGTCCGCGACCCCGGCAACGCGGGTACCGTCCTGCGCTGCGCGGACGCCGCCGGCGCGGAGGCCGTCGTGCTGACCGACGCCTCCGTCGACCTGTACAACCCCAAGGCCGTACGCGCCTCCGTCGGCTCGCTGTTCCACCTGCCCGTCGCCGTCGGCGTCCCCGTCGAGCGGGCCGTCGCCGGCCTGAGGGACGCCGGTGTGCGGGTGCTCGCCGCCGACGGGGCGGGCGACCGGGACCTCGACGAGGAACTCGACCGGGGCACCATGGGCGGGCCCACCGCCTGGGTGTTCGGCAACGAGGCGTGGGGGCTCCCGGAGGAGACCCGCGCGCTCGCGGACGCCGTCGTGCGCGTACCCATCCACGGCCGCGCCGAGAGTCTGAATCTGGCGACCGCCGCAGCCGTATGCCTGTATGCGTCGGCCCGTGCGCAGCGCGCCGCCGGAGGCTGCCGTCGGGCGGCCGGAGGGTAGCCTCCCGCCGGTCCGCCGCCCCGGCCGGACCGCGCCGGAACAACGGCAGACCCTAGTAGGGTGACCTGCCCGGAGGCCCTCCCCCAGGCTCTCGGCTGCGCTGAGCGGGGAGGCAGCTGCATTGCCGTCTGAGAGGTGGGGTACGGGGACATGGCCGTGGGCACGGGCAGTGCAGCGGAGGGGAACGACGCGGGCCGGCCACCCGAGCCGCGCCGAGCCGACCCGGGACCGCCCCGCCCCGACGCTCCCGGCGACGCCGCCGACGGCGACCTGCCCGCCCCTGGGGACGACGGCGTCCGCGACCACCGGCCCGGCCCGGGCACCGACGCCGCCGCCCGGCCCGCCGGCGGGCCGGGCGCCGGGCTCCCCGCGCCCCGGGCCGCCGCCTCACCCGCCGGCACACCCCGGGCCGCGGCCCCCGCGCCCGGTGGTCCCGCCGACGCCCGGCCCCGCCGGGACACCGCCGGCCGGAGCTCCACCCCCCTGCGGGACCGCGGCCCCGGCCACCCCGGCCACGGCGGCCCACGCGGGCTCGGGGTCCTGCCCGACGACCTGCCCGACGGGCTCGTCGTCGCCGACGAGCACGGCCGGGTGATCTGCTTCAACGCCGCCGCCGAACGCATCACCGCCGTCCCGGCAGACGACGCCCTCGGCCGCCGGCTCGACGCCGCCCTGCCGCTGGAGGACCTCGACGGACGGCGGTGGTGGCAGCTCACCGACCCCTACGGCGGGCTCGCGGTCCGCACCGGGCAGCCCGAGCGGAACCTGCTGCTGCCGGGCGGCCGGGAGGTCCTGGTCACCGCGCGGTACGTGCGCGCCCGCCCGGCCGGCCCCGTGCACCGGGTCGTGGTCAGCCTGCGCGACACCGAGGCCCGCCGCCGCACCGAACGCAGCCACGCCGAACTGATCGCCACGGTCGCCCACGAACTCCGCTCCCCGCTCACCTCCGTCAAGGGCTTCACGGCGACCCTGCTCGCCAAGTGGGAACGCTTCACCGACGACCAGAAGCGCCTCATGCTGGAGACCGTCGACGCCGACGCGGACCGGGTCACCCGGCTCATCGCCGAACTGCTCGACATCTCCCGCATCGACTCCGGCCGCCTGGAGGTCCGCCGCCAGCCCGTCGACATCGGCGCCGCCGTCGGCCGTCACATCCAGGCCTACGTCGCCGCCGGACAGCCCGCCGACCGGTTCCTGCTCCGCCTCGAACAGCCGCTGCCCGACCTGTGGGCCGACCCCGACAAGATCGACCAGGTGCTCGGCAACCTCCTGGAAAACGCCGTGCGGCACGGCGAGGGAACTGTCACCATCGGTGTCAGGCCCGCGCCCTCCCCCCGAGAGGGGGAGGACACCGGCACGTCGGTCACCGTGAGCGACGAGGGCCCCGGCATTCCGGAGGAGTCCATGAACCGCGTCTTCACCCGCTTCTGGCGGGGCAGCAAGCGCGGCGGGACCGGGCTCGGGCTCTACATCGTCAAGGGGATCGTCGAAGCCCACGGCGGCACCATCACGGTCGGCCGCGCCGCCGTCGGCGGCGCCGAGTTCCGATTTACGCTGCCCGTGGCCGCACCGGCCTATCTCGACCGGTGACCCGCGGGCGCATCCGCACCCCCTCACCCCGTTAGACTCGGCCTTTGGCACCTTTGTGTCCTGCACACGGCCGCCCAGCGCTGTGCACCGGCCGGTCACGGGGACCATCCGCCAGCCAATCGGAAGCACGGGAAGAGATGTCGGCACCGAATAAGTCGTACGACCCTGTCGAGGTCGAGGCGTTGAAACCGGAAGAGATCGAGCGCATGCGGGACGAGGCGCTCGCCGCCTTCGCCGCCGCGGACTCCCTCGACGCGCTCCAGGAGGCCAAGACCGCCCACACCGGCGGAGCCTCCCCGCTGGCCCTCGCCAACCGCGAGATCGGCGCCCTGCCCCCGCACGCCAAGGCCGCCGCCGGCAAGCTCGTCGGCCAGGCCCGCGGCGTCGTCAGCAAGGCCCTCGCCGCCCGTCAGGGCGAGCTGGAGGCCGAACGGGACGCCCGCGTGCTCGTGGAGGAGGACGTCGACGTCACGCTGCCCCACGACCGTGTGCCGGCCGGCGCCCGTCACCCGCTGACCACCCTCTCCGAGCGCATCGAGGACATCTTCGTGGCCATGGGCTACGAGGTCGCCGAGGGCCCCCAGGCCGAGGCCGAGTGGTTCAACTTCGACGCGCTCAACATCGGCCCGGACCACCCCGCCCGCGGCGAGGCCGACACCTTCTTCGTGCAGGGCCCCGACGGCGGCTCCGAGTCCGGTGTCGTGCTGCGCACCCACACCTCCCCGGTGCAGATCCGCTCCCTGCTCGACCGGGCGCTGCCCGTCTACGTGATCTGCCCCGGCCGCGTCTACCGCACCGACGAGCTGGACGCCACCCACACCCCCGTCTTCCACCAGGTCGAGCTGCTCGCCGTGGACGAGGGCCTCACCATGGCCGACCTCAAGGGCACCCTCGACCACATGGTGCAGTCCCTGTTCGGCGAGGGCATGAAGACCCGGCTGCGCCCGAACTTCTTCCCCTTCACCGAGCCGTCCGCCGAGATGGACATGGTGTGCTACGTCTGCCGCGGCGAGTCCGTCGGCAACCCCGACCGGCCCTGCCGCACCTGCTCCTCCGAGGGCTGGATCGAACTCGGCGGCTGCGGCATGGTCAACCCGCGCGTGCTGACCGCCTGCGGCGTCGACCCGCAGAAGTACAGCGGCTTCGCCTTCGGGTTCGGCATCGAGCGGATGCTGATGTTCCGCCACAACGTGGATGACATGCGAGACATGGTCGAAGGTGACGTCCGGTTCACCCGGCCCTTCGGGATGGAGATCTGATGCGGGTCCCGCTTTCCTGGCTGCGGGAGTACGTCGACCTGCCGGCCACCGAGACCGGCCGCGACGTCCAGGCCAGGCTCATCGCGGCCGGCCTGGAGGTCGAGACCGTCGAGCGCCTCGGCCACGACCTCAAGGGCCCCCTCGCCGTCGGCCAGGTGCTGACCGTCGAGGAGCTGACGGAGTTCAAGAAGCCGATCCGCTTCTGCACCGTCGACGTCGGCCGGGCCAACGGCACCGGCGAACCGCAGGAGATCATCTGCGGCGCCCGTAACTTCGCCGTCGGCGACAAGGTCGTCGTGGCCCTCCCCGGCGCCGTGCTGCCCGGCGACTTCCAGATCGCCGAGCGCAAGACCTACGGCCGGATGTCCCGCGGCATGATCTGCTCCAGCGACGAGCTGAACATGGGCGACGACGGCACCAAGGGCATCATCGTGCTGCCGCCGGAGACCGAGGTCGGCCGCGACGCGGTCGAACTGCTGGAACTCGTCGACGAGGTGCTCGACATCGCCGTCACCGCCAACCGCGGCGACTGCCTGTCCATCCGCGGCGTCGCCCGCGAGACCGCCATCGCCTACGGCCTGCCGCTGCGCGACCCGGCCCTGCTCGACGTGCCCGGCCCCAACGCCTACGGCTACCCGGTCCAGGTCGCCGACCCGGCCGGCTGCGACCGCTTCACCGCCCGCACCGTCTCCGGCCTGGCCCCCGAGGCGCGCTCCCCGATCTGGCTCCAGCGCCGCCTGCAGAAGGTCGGCATGCGCCCGATCTCCCTCGCCGTCGACGTCACCAACTACGTGATGATGGAGCTCGGCCAGCCGCTGCACGCCTACGACCGCACCCTGGTCCGGGGCACCATCGGCGTCCGCCGGGCCGAGGAGGGCGAGAAGCTCGTCACCCTCGACGGCACCGAGCGCACCCTGCACGCCGAGGACCTCGTCATCACCGACGACCGCGGCCCCATCGGCCTGGCCGGCGTCATGGGCGGCGCCAACACCGAGATCGCCGACCACGACGACGTCGAGAACGCCACCACCGACGTCGTGATCGAGGCCGCGCACTTCGACGCCGTGTGCATCGCCCGGACGGCCCGCCGCCACCGGCTCTCCTCGGAGGCCTCCCGCCGCTTCGAGCGGGGTGTGGACCCGGCCGCCGCCGCGGCCGCCGCACAGCGCACCGTCGACCTGCTGGTCCTGCTCGCGGGCGGCACCGCCGACGCAGGCGTCACCGAGGTCGTCGCGCCGTCCGCGCCGCACACCGTCACCCTCCCCGCCGACCACCCCGACCAGGTCGCCGGCGTCACCTACGGCCGCGAGACCGTGGTGCGGCGCCTGCAGGAGACCGGCTGCGACGTGTACGGGCAGGACGAGCTGATCGTCACCGTCCCGTCCTGGCGCCCCGACCTGCTGGAGGCGAACGACCTCGCCGAGGAGGTCATCCGCCTGGAGGGCTACGAGAACCTGCCCTCCACGCTGCCCAGGCCGCCCGCCGGCCGCGGCCTCACCCACCGCCAGCGGCTGCACCGCCGCGTCGGCCGCGCCCTGGCCGGCGCGGGCTACGTCGAGGCGCCCAGCTACCCGTTCGTCGCCGAGCGGGTCTTCGACCAGCTCGGCCTGGACGCCGCCGACCCGGCCCGCCGTGTGGTGAAGCTGGTCAACCCGCTCAACGACGAGGAGCCCGCGCTCCGCACGACGCTGCTGCCGGGCCTGCTGGGCGCGCTGCGCCGCAACGACGGCCGCGGCTCGCACGACCTCGCCCTGTTCGAGACGGGGCTGGTTTTCCAGCCGCGCGAGGAGCAGCGCGTGGCCGGGCACCTGCCGGTGGACCGCCGGCCCACCGACGAGGAGATCGCCGCGCTGGACGCCGCGCTGCCCGCGCAGCCCCGCCATGTGGCCGTGGTCCTCGCCGGCGCCCGCGAACAGGCCGGCTGGTGGGGCGGGGGCCGTCCGGCCCACTGGGCCGACGCCGTCGAGGCCGGGCGTGCCGTCGCCCGCGAGGCCGGCACCGCGCTCACCGTCCGCAAGGGCGTCTACGGGCCCTGGCACCCGGGCCGCTGCGCCGAGTTCGTGATCGACGCCGACGGCACCGAGACCGTCGTCGGGCACGCCGGCGAGCTGCACCCGCGCGTGGTGAAGGCGTTCGGGCTGCCCGAGCGGACCTGTGCGATGGAGCTGGATCTGGACGCGCTGGAGCGGGCCGGCGACGGCACGCCGCAGGCTCCGGGCATCTCCGCGTTCCCCGTCGCCACCCAGGACGTCGCCCTCGTCGTGGACAAGCCGGTGCCGGCCGCCGAGGTCGAGGCCGCGCTGCGGGAGGGCGCCGGCGAACTGCTGGAGGCGATCCGGCTGTTCGACGTGTACGAGAACGACGACCAGCTCGGCGCGGGCCGCAAGTCGCTCGCCTACGCGCTGCGGTTCCGGGCGCCCGACCGGACGCTGACGGTCGACGAGGCCTCGGCCGCCCGCGACGCCGCGGTCGCCCGCGCGGGCGACCGCACGGGAGCCGTCCTGCGCGGCTGACCCCGCAGCACGTCGTGTGACCGGCCCCGCCACCGTGCGGGGCCGGTTTCGTCGTTCCGTCCCCCCTCGTTCACTCGTCCGGGTGGCAAATCCCGGGCGCAGTGGCCCCTTCGGGCCATGACGTGGACAGAATCGGACCGGCCTTTCGGGGCCGGTCGATCTGTGCCGTCAGGGCCTGGACGGGGGGCCAACGACATGATCCGTATCAGGCGGCCGCTGCGGGGAGCCCAGGTGCTGGGGCCACCCACGCTGTGGGGAGCCCTGGCCGTCGTCTACAAACTGGCCTGGCCGGTGGAACAGCCGTCCGGGCTCGCTGCGCGGGTCGCCACCAGCGCCGTGTTCTTCGCCGTCGGCACCGGGCTGATACTGCACGTTCGGTGGCTGCTGCTGCGGGAACTGCGTCAGGCGCGCCGTGTGGCCCGCACCGCGCAGAGCGTGCTGCTGCGTCCCCTGCCACCGCGGGTGGCGGGGCTGGGCACCGCCGCCGCCCAGCTCTCCGCCGACCGCGGGGCGTGCGTCGGAGGCGACCTGTACGAGGTGGTCGCCACCGAGCACGGTGTCCGCGCGGTGATGGGCGACGTACGCGGCCACGGCCTCGCCGCGCTCACCACCGTCGCCGCCGTGCTCGGCAGCTTCCGGGAGGCCGCGCACGACGAGCCGGACCTCGGGCGGCTGCTGCGCCGCATGGACAGGGCCCTGGCCCGCCATCTGCGGGAGCGGGCCCGCGGCGAGCACCCGGCGTCCGGGGCGGCGGCCGGCCCGCCCGCGGCCGACCCGGTCGCCGAGGAGTTCGTGACGCTGGTGCTGCTGGAGATCCGCCGGGACGGCGAGGTGCACGCCCTCAACTGCGGCCACCCCTGGCCCTACCGGCTCTCCGCCGCCGGTGCGGAGCCCCTGGTGGCGGAGGACCCGCTGCCACCGCTGGGCCCGTTCCCGCTGCCGTCCGACCTGGCCGCGCTGCCCTGCGGGCGCCTGCTGGGCGGGCAGAGCCTCGTCCTCTACACGGACGGCGCGGAGGACGCCCGGGACGGTCGCGGCCGGTTCTTCGACCTGCGCCTGGCGCTGACCCGGGGCGCCGGCACCGGTCCGCGGGCCCTGGTGCGGACCGTGCTGCGCTCCCTGCTCCACCACACCGGCGGTCGCACCACGGACGACATAGCCCTGCTGGTCCTGCGCAACGACCGGGCGAGCGCGCCGCCCCCGCCGCCGGGGACGCCCGGAACCGCCCGGGACGCCGCCCCGCGGCCCCAGCCCACCGTTCCCTAGGCCGCGGCCCCGCAGCAGCCCGGGGCGCGCCGCACCGCGGTCCGGGCCCGCCGGGTGAGGCCGGCAGGCCGTCCGCCCCGCCGCGGAGTGTCGGGCAGGCGGCCGGGCGGACGGCGGGAAGCGGACCGCCGCACTGTACGAGGGGGAGCCGGCGGCCCGGCCGGCCTCTTGCGAGGCGACCCAGTCAACCCGCCCGCAACGCTCCGCGACAGCGCGCACACCCTGCGGATTCGGGCACTCCGTTCACACCCCGTGTGAAGACACACCCACTACTCTGTCCGGCACCAGTCATCGGGGGGCACCCATGCAGCCCAACACCCTGCTCGACGCGATCCTGGACGAGGCCGGGATCTCCCACGCCGGGCTCGCCGCACACGTCAACCAGGCGGGCCGGGCCCGCGGTCTGGCCCTGCGGTACGAGCACACCGCCGTGGCCCGCTGGCTGAAGGGGCAGCGCCCGCGCGGCCAGGTGCCCGACCTGATCTGCGAGGTGCTCGCGGTACGGCTGCAGCGGCCCGTCACGCTCGACGACATCGGCCTCGGCGTCCCCGGCGAACCGGCCGGCCTCCACGCCGGCTCGCTGTCGGGGTTCGTGGAACGGGCCACCGCGCTGTGGCGTTCCGACGAGCAGCAGCGCCCGCACATCCTCGGCGCTCCCGCGGTCACCGGCACTCCCGCGGTGATGCCGGTGTGGGAGTGGGAGAACCCGCCCGAGGACGTGGACGTCTCCCGTGGCGGCCGGCACCGCGTCACCCCGTCCGACCTGGAGATGCTGCGCGCCGCCCGGACGCACTACGAGCAGCTGTACCGCAAGGCCGGCGGCGTCGCGACGCGCAGCCGGGTCGTCGGGTTCCTCAACGCCGAGGCCGCCCCGCTGCTGCGGGGCGGCTACACCGACGCGACGGGCCGTCAACTGCACCGGGCCACCGGCGGGCTGGTCGCGATCGCCGGGATCTGCGCGTACGACTCCGACGCGCACGGCCTGGCCCAGCGGTACTTCCACCAGGCGCTCAGGCTGGCGAAGGCCAGCGGAGACCGGGGGCTGGGCGCGTACGTGATCGCGCTGCTGGTCAACCAGTCGCTGTTCATGTGCGAGTACCGCCAGGCGGTGGCCTTCGCGGAGGCCGCGCTGCGGACCGCGGGCCCCCACATCACGCCCGCGCTGGGGTCCGACCTCTACGCGATGCAGGCGAAGGCGTACGCGCACCTCGGCGACGGCACGAGCGCGCTGTCCTGCATCCGGCGCGCGGAGACGGCCGCGGCACGCATCCACCGCGGACGCGAGCCCGACGAGACCGGCTATGTCCAGCCCGGCCTGGTCAACGTGCAGGTGGCGGAGGCGCTCCTCAGCCTCGGTGAGGTCCGGGCGGCCGCGGAGCACGCCCTGGCCGCCGTCGACACCCCGGCCCACGACCGCGGCCGGGTGCACCGGCTGGCCATGCTCACCACGATCGAGCTGCGCCGGGGGAACGCCGACAAGGCGGTGGCCACCGCGGTGCAGATGGCCGAGCAGGCGCGGGGGATGGAGTCGCAGCGGCTGCGCGACAGACTCCGGGCGGTGCGCGAGCACCTGGTGGGCAGCGGCTGCGCGGGCACCACCGAGGCCGCCGAACTCATCGACGGGGCCCTGCGCGTACCGCTGTGACCCCCGGGCGGCCGCCGGGCTTCACCCTGCTCCCGTGCGCCCGCCGCGCCGCCATCGCCCGGCCCTGAGCCTGCTGTCGCCTCGCTCCTGCTGCGATATTGCCACCAACCCGACGGAAGGTGGCAGAACCGTGCAGTGGGTGAAGAGAAACGAACAGACTGTGTACTCAAATCGCTGGTTCCGGGTCAATCTCGCGGATGTCGAGCTGCCCGACGGCCGGCATCTCGACCACTTCCTGATCCGGCTGCGGCCCGTCGCCGTGGCCACGGTCGTGAACGAGGCCAACGAGGTGCTGCTGCTGTGGCGGCACCGCTTCATCACCGACAGCTGGGGCTGGGAGCTCGCGGCCGGCGTCGTCGAGGACGGGGAGGACGTCGCCCGCGCGGCCGCCAGGGAACTGGAGGAGGAGACCGGCTGGCGGCCGGGGGCCCTGCGCCATCTGATGACGGTGGAGCCGTCCAACGGCCTCACCGACGCCCGGCACCACATCTACTGGTCCGACCGGGGTGAGTACGTCGGACACCCCGTGGACGACTTCGAGTCCGACCGCCGGGAGTGGATACCCCTCAAGGTCGTACCCGACCTGGTCGCCCGCGGCGAGGTCCCGGCCGCCAACATGGCGGCCGCGCTGCTGTTACTGCACCACCTCAGGCTGGGCCAGGACGCCCCGTCCCGGGGCTGATCCCGCCCCGCACCGGCCGGGCAGGTCCACCCGCCCTGCCCGGCTCCGGAGGCGGGCGCGCTTCCCGCGGCGGGGTGCCCCGCTCAGCGGCCCAGTGCCTGCCAGAGGGTCACGAGGAGAGCGCCCGCGGCCGCGAGGGCGGCGACCGAGGGCAGCGGCCAGCGGGCGTGCTCGAGGGTGACGAGCCGCGTGTGCAGCGCGTCGAGTTCCTTCGCGGTCTCCTCGGTGCGATGCGTCAGCAGAGTCAGCCCGCCCTCGACCCGTGCGTTCGACACATCGAGGCGGCGCCGTAACTCTGCGAGTTCTCCATGGACCACGGGATGCTCGGGATCGGCGGTCACGTGTCCGCTCCTTTCCGTAGGGGATCTCATCCCTTGCACATGCATCAAGAGTGAACTCGCCTGGTGGGCGCGTGGGGAGGGTGTGCGAACGGCATATGCGGGCCCGGTGCGCACACGGTGTGCGAATGCCGCGGGCCCGGCACCGAGGAGCGTGCCGGGCCCGCGGGGGCGACTCTGGGTAGTCAGCTGTAGGAGTAGAAGCCCGACCCGGACTTGCGGCCCAGCCGGCCCGCGTCGACCATCCGCTGCAGCAGCGGGGGAGCGGCGTACTGAACCGCCCTGAAGTTCCCCCTGCGAACTGGACAGCGGGTGTTTACGCAGCCGGGACGAGGTTCAGCCTGAGCAAGGATCGCGTTTCGAGCGGGGTGACGTACCCGTAGTCGGGGTGCCGACGGAGCCGGCTGCGGTTGAACTCGACCTCGACGTAACGGAAAACGTCGGCCCGGGCGGCCTCGCGGGTCTCCCACACCGTCGTCCCGATCTCGGCTTTCAGGATGGCGAACCAGCTTTCCGCGGCGGCGTTGGCATTCACCGTCGGATGCGCTCGTTCCCCGCGTCGACGATGGACGTGTGCGGTTGGTCCATCCGTTCCACCCGCGGTCCGGCGAGGCGTTCGAGTTCCTGGAGCGGATGAACTCGTGGCGCGGGGACGTGGTGCTGGCCCTGGATGAGCAGGGACGCAGGTGCTCGTTCCGGTGGAGTGGACGGACATGGCGCCGGTGGATGCGTTCGTCGAGGAGGCCGGCGGGACCTGTCCGTTCCGGAACGGACCGCGACTGCCTGGGCCGGCTTCCTGCGCCCCCAGGCCGACGCCTTGCTGGCCATGGACTTGATCGAAACAATCACCCTGACCGGGCAGCGGCAGTACAAGCTGGCCGTCATCGAGCACGCAACCCGCCGCATCCGCGTCCTGGGCACCACCGCGCACCCCACCGAGGGCTGGGTGACCCAGGCGGTCAAGAACCTCGTCATGGACCTTGAGGACGTGGGCGCGCACGTCGCCTACCTGATCCGCGACCGCGACGCGAAGTACCCTGCCCTGATCGACGAGATCCTCGCCGACGTCGGCATCCAGAGCGTGTTCACCGGCGTCCGCATGCCAAGGACGAACTCGATCATGGAGAGATGGGTGCTCAGCCTCCGCCGCGAGCTCCTCGACCGCACCCTCATCTGGAACGCTCACCACCTGCGCCATGCCCGGCGCGAGTACGAGCGGTTCTACAACGAGCACCGCACCCACCGCTCCCTGCTGGCAGCCGCGCCGCTGCGCGCACTCCCCGAAACCATCACCGACTCCAGGGAGATCGCTCGCCTCGACATACGTCGACACGACCGCTTCGGCGGAGTGGTCCACGAGTACCAACACGCCGCTCGACCTGCACGGACATGGTTCTCGGCACGCACAGAGTTCGAGCAGTTCTACAACGGACACCGGCCTCACCAGGGCATCGCCAACGCCCGACCGCTAAGCCCGCTGCCCAACCCATCGCCGATCCGTAGCAGATCGTCGGCCTCGGCATCCGCCGAGGCGACCGACTCGGCGGCATCCTCCACGAGTACGAACGTGCCGCATGACGTGCATCCAGCAAGGGCAATGTCAACAGCGCGACAGACGGAGAAGGCCGGCGCCCCGTCACTGCTCGAGCAGCAAGATCGCGTCCCCGACGGCCCCGGCCATACGATGTCCCCCCACCGCGAGGACTGTTCGCCGTCGGTAGAGCAGTCAGGGTCCGCCGCGTACATCCTGCTGCTCCACCTCGGGCAGGACCCGCGCCACCGTGGCGAAGTCGTTGTCGCGGTGCAGCACGATCAGCCCATGGTGTACGGCCGTGGCGCACATGAGGAGGTCTATCGCTCCCGCGCTGCGGTGCTGGCCCTTCTGCGTCAGCTTGTACTGCGCCGAGTCGACCCACCGCCATGCGTCCTTGGGGACCGCCACGCGCCCGAACAGGTCCGACAGGTCCGCGTCCATCTCGTCACGGTCGGCGGGCCCGGTCGCGCTGTAAAGGATCTCCGCGCGCGTGGGCTCGCAGATGCCGATGGCGCCCGTTTCTATCTCGGCATCCCAGCGGCGCCGGATCGAGGGTTCGCTCACCAAGTCGACGTATGCGCCGGTGTCGATCAGGTATGTGATCACTCGGCGCCCTCGCGGCCGTCGAGTACGGCAGCCTCGGTGCGCTGGGTGGCCTTACGTGCCTGCCATACCCGGCGCGTCGGATCAAACTCTCCGCGCGCTGCCCGCTCGGCCAGGCGCTCGGCTGCGGCGCGCCGCTTGTAGCGCTGTACGGCCTCGCGTAGGGCGGTGTTGATGGTGTCGCGCTTGGTGGTCGTGCCGAATATCTCAGCGGCGGCGGCCAGGGCGTCGTCGTCCAGATCCACGTTGGTCACGCTCACGCGACCCACCTCCCATGTTGATCGTGTGGGAACCTGTGCCACTAGTCACACATCATAGCGCGGCGACCAATGATCACATCGAACAGCACCCACGACGTGCGAGGGTCGGCGAGAAGCCGCTGCCAGACGTCTATCAGTAGCTCGGTGTCCACGCCGATCATCGTGTCGCAGAGCACCGGCACAGGGTGACGATCGGCCGACAGTCTCGGCGAATACGCGACTCCTGAGCATGCGGGCCCACCAGTCCCGAGGCCGTGAGAGCCGATGGAAACCCCCTGAGAACTCCCTGAAGGTGTAGACGATCACCGAGGGCCGCTACCCGGATGCCGGGTGGCGGCCCTCAACGTTGCGTCGTAGGTCAGCGGGCTGGGACTCGAAGACGCAGGTCAGCTGTAGGAGTAGAAGCCCGACCCGGACTTGCGGCCCAGCCGGCCCGCGTCGACCATCCGCTGCAGCAGCGGGGGAGCGGCGTACAGCGGCTCCTTGTACTCGGCGTACATCGAGTCGGCGATCGAGACGACCGTGTCCAGGCCGATCAGGTCCGACAGCTTCAGCGGGCCCATGGGGTGGGCGCAGCCGAACTCCATGCCGTTGTCGATGTCCTCCCGGCTCGCCATGCCGGACTCGAACATCCGGACCGCCGACAGCAGGTACGGCACCAGCAGCGCGTTCACCACGAAGCCGGAGCGGTCCTGGGCGCGGATGGCGTGCTTGCCGAGGATCTTCTCGGCGAACATCTGGGCGCGGCTGAGGGTGCCCTCCGACGTGGTCAGCGCCGGGATCAGCTCGACGAGCTTCTGCACCGGGGCCGGGTTGAAGAAGTGGATGCCGACGACGTGGTCGGGGCGCGAGGTCGCCACGGCCAGCTTCACCAGCGGGATCGAGGAGGTGTTGGAGGCGAGGATCGCGTCCGGCCGGGTCACCACCTGGTCGAGGACCTGGAAGATCTCGGTCTTGACCTGCTCGTTCTCCACGACGGCCTCGATGACCAGGTCCCGGTCGGCGAACTCGCCCAGGTCGGTGGTGAAGCTCAGCCGGGCCAGGCTGGCGTCGCGCTCCTCCGCGGAGATCTTGCCGCGTTCGGCGGCCTTGCCCAGGGAGTTGAACAGCCGGGTACGGCCGATCTCCAGGGCCTCGCCGGTGGTCTCGGCGACCATGACGTCCAGTCCGGCACGGGCACAGACCTCGGCGATGCCCGCGCCCATCTGACCGCAGCCCACCACTCCGACGCGCTCGATGTCTGTCACATCGTCCCTTTCGCTGCTTGTGTACGGCTGTGGCAGGCCCGCGGGCTTCCCGCGACTGCTCCGTCCGTGCACGTTACCCTCAAGTATCGATGATCGATCGGCGGGGTGGGGCATCCTGGCCCGGGACTCCGCCGGCGAGCGAGCGGATCCGCAGCGCAGGGAGTGTGCCCGGATGGGACGGATGTCGCGGCGCGCGTTCGCGGTGGCGGCGGTGTCGGGGCTGGCGGCCGGCCGCGGCGGCGCGGCCGCGGGCGGGCCGGGCGGCGGGCGGGACGGGACGGCGGGCACCGCCGGGGCCGGCCGTGAGCGGGCGGCCGTGGAGATGCGCGGGATGTGGCTGGCGACCGTCGCCAACCGCGACTGGCCCTCCCGCACCGGACTGTCCGCGGCCCGGCAGCGCGCCGAGCTGATCGCCCACCTCGACCGGACCGTCGCCTGCCGGCTCAACACGGTGATCCTCCAGGTGCGGCCCGCCGCCGACGCGCTGTGGCCCTCGCCGTACGAGCCGTGGTCGCAGGTGCTGACCGGTGTGCAGGGCGGCGACCCCGGCTGGGACCCGCTGGAGACGGCCGTACGGGAGGCACACGCACGGGGCCTGGAGCTGCACGCCTGGTTCAACCCGCTGCGGGTCGCCACCCACGGCGACCCCGGGCGGCTCGCCGCCGCCCACCCCGCGCGCCGCCGCCCCGACTGGGTCGTGGCTCACGGGGGCCGGCTCTACTACGACCCGGGGCTGCCCGAGGTCCGTGCGTTCGTGCAGGACGCGATGCTGGACGCGGTACGCCGGTACCCCGTCGACGCCGTCCATTTCGACGACTACTTCTACCCCTACCCGGTGCCCGGCCAGACCTTCGACGACCAGCGCTCCTACGACGCCCACGGCGGCGGCTCCGCCGGCCGGGCCGCCTGGCGCCGGGACAACATCGACCGCCTGGTGCGCGACATGGCGGCCGGGATCCGGCGGACCCGCCCGGGCACCCGCTTCGGGATCAGCCCCTTCGGTGTGTGGCGCAACGCGGACACCGACCCGCGCGGCTCGGACACCCGCTCCCTGCAGGCCTACGACGACCTGTACGCGGACACCCGCACCTGGGTGCGGGAGAACTGGATCGACTACGTGTGCCCGCAGTTGTATTGGTTGGCACAACCTCTTGACCAGCAGGTTCCGGCAAATTATTCCGTCCTCGTGCCGTGGTGGTCATCGGTTGTCCGGGGTACGGGCGTACAGCTCTACATCGGCGAAGCCCTGTACAAGGCGGGTGATCCGGCGCAGCCTGCGGCCTGGCAGGACCCGGCGGAGCTGTCCCGGCATCTCACGCTGGCCCGTCGCCACCCCGAGGTGAGCGGCCACGTCTACTTCGCGGGGGCGGACGTGGCCGCCGACCGGGCCGGCGCGCTGGCGCGGGTGGTCGCCGAACACTACCCGGGGCCGGCGCTGCCCCCGCGCTGACGTGCCGTCAGGCCATCCGCCGGTCCCGGTGCCGGATCTCGGTGTCCGGTCCGGGTGAGCAGATGCCCTCGTGCCCGTCCTCGAAGCGGACCCGGTACGGGGGGTTGCCCTGCTGCCCCATCACCTCGACGATCTCGCCGACCTTGTCGTGTTGACCGACCACCCTGCCGTGCTGGACAAGCTGGTCGCCCACGGTTGCACGCATCTGGGCCTCCTCACGGGACGGAAGCAGCGGTCCGTGGCCGTCGGGCCCGCGGCGGACGGGTGCGGGAGAGCGTGCCGTACGGTGCGCTCAGCCACGGGCCCGCTGGGTCACGGCGATGCACACCAGCACCGCCGCGGCCGTCAGCGGTGCGGCCACTGTCAGGTGCTCGCCCAGCAGCAGCACCGACCACACCAGTGTGAGCAGCGGCTGGGCCAACTGCAACTGGCTGGCGCGGGGGATGCCGACGGACGCCATACCCCGGTACCACAGCACCAGCCCCAGGAACTGCGAGCCCACCGCCACCCACAGCACTCCGGCCACGCTGTGCACGGTGAGCGCGGCCGGCTCGTAGGACAGGGCCACCGCGGCACCGGCCGCGCCGAACGGCAGGCACAGCACCAGCGCCCAGCCGATCACCTGCCAGCCGGGCATCACCCGGGCCAGCCTGCCGCCCTCGGTGTACCCGGCCGCGCACACCAGCAGCGCCGCGAACAGATACAGGTCGGCGCCGGTGAGCGCCCCGCCGCTCTGCTGCGCGGTGAACGCCGCGACCACGACCGCCCCGGCCAGCGCCGCCAGCCAGAAGGTGCGCGAGGGGCGGACGCCCGTGCGCAGCGCGGAGAACAGCGCGGTCGTCAGCGGCAGCAGCCCCACCACCACGGCGGCGTGCGCGGTGGTGGAGGTCTGCAGGGCCAGGGTGGTCAGCAGCGGAAACCCGACGACCACCCCGCCGGCGACCACCGCCAGTCCGGCCCAGTCCGCACCCGCGGGCAGTACGAGCCGCCCCCGGCCGCGGGGGCCACGGGCGCGCAGCCCCGCGGCGAGCAGGCAGCCGCCTGCGACCAGTCCGGCCAGCACGCTGCGGACCGCCACCAGCGCCCAGGGCCCGAACCCCTCCAGCCCCCACGCGGTCGCGGGAAAGGTCAGGGAGAAGGCGGTCACGCCGAGGGCGGCCTGGACGATGCCGGAGGCGGGCCGTCGAGGAACGTCGACCGCTATTCGAGTCCGGGCAATAGCGCTACTCTGTGCTCTCATGCATGAGCGTAGCAGCGTCGCTGAACTGGCCACCGTCCTGCGGAGTGAGCTGAGCCGCTACTCTCCCGGCGAGAAGCTGCCGTCGAGCCGCGCCCTCGTCGAACGGTTCCGGGTCAGCCCGGTCACCGTCTCGCGGGCTCTGGCCCGGCTCGCCGCCGAGGGCCTGGTCGTGACCCGGCCCGGCGCCGGAGCGTTCCGGGCCCGGCCGCGCGAGACGCCCCCGGCGGCCGGCGACACCTCCTGGCAGGAGGTCGCCCTCAGCGCGGCCGGCACCGCCGACCTCGTCCCGCGCACGGTGGACGCCTCCGGCGTGACGGTCTCGCTCGCCGCGCCGCCGCCCGGCGTGATCGAGTTCAACGGCGGCTACCCGCACCCCGGCCTCCAGCCCGAGAAGGCCATGGCCGCGGCCCTCTCCCGGGCCGGCCGGCGACCCGGCGCGTGGGGGCGGCCCCCGCTGGAGGGGCTGCCCGAACTGCGCGAGTGGTTCGCGCGCGGCATCGCCGACAGCGTCAGCGCCGCCGACGTCCTCGTCACCGCCGGCGGCCAGTCGGCCCTCACCACCGCCCTGCGCGCGCTCGCCCCGCCCGGCGCCCCCGTCCTCGTGGAGTCGCCCACCTACCCGGGCATGCTGGCCATCGCCCGCGCGGCCGGACAGCGCCCCGTACCGGTCCCCACCGACGCCGACGGGGTACGGCCCGAGCTGCTCACCGACGCCTTCCGGGCCACCGGCGCCCGGGTGTTCGTCTGCCAGCCGCTGTTCCAGAACCCCACCGGAGCCGTGCTCGCCCCCGAGCGGCGCGCCCGGGTGCTGCGCATCGCCCGCGAGGCGGGCGCCTTCGTGGTCGAGGACGACTTCGTCCGCCGGCTGGCCCACGAGGACGCCGGAGAGCTGCCGCCCCCGCTGGCCGCCGACGACCCCGACGGCGTCGTCGTCCACGTCGGCTCGCTGACCAAGGCGACCTCACCGAGCTTCCGCGTCGGCGCGCTCGTCGCCCGCGGCCCGGTGCTGGAGCGGCTGCGCGCCATCCAGGTGGTGGACACCTTCTTCGTGCCGCGGCCGCTGCAGGAGGCCGCCCTGGAACTGGTCGGCTCCCCGGCCTGGCCCCGCCACCTGCGCGCGCTCGGCGCCGCGCTGCGCTCCCGCCGCGAGGCGATGGCCGGCGCGCTGCGGCGGCACCTGCCCGAACTCGACCTGCCCCACATCCCCTCCGGGGGCTACCAGCTGTGGGCCCGGCTGCCCGAGGACCTCGACGAGGCCGCGCTGCCCGCGGCCGGCGCCCGCGCCGGTGTCGCCCTCACCCCCGGCCGCCCCTACTTCTGCGCCGAACCCCCCGCCGGACACCTCCGCCTGAGCTTCGCCGCGGTGGCCGGGACCGCCGAGATCACCGAGGGCGTACGGCGCCTGCGGGCCGCCTTCGACGAGGCGCTCCGGCCGAAACCCCCTCGCCCCCGCGGTGACGGACTGCGAGGCTGACCCCATGGACGACACCGCCATGGACGACACCTCCGTCCTCCCCGACGGCTACGAGATCGCCACCGACCCCGCCCGCATCGACGCCGCGCGGGTGCACCACTGGCTGTCCACCGACGCCTACTGGGCCACCGGCCGGCCGCGCGCGACCCAGGACCGCGCGATCGCCCACTCGCTCAACTTCGGGGTCTACGACAGCGCCTCCGGCGAGCAGGTGGCGTACGCGCGCGTGGTGACCGACGGGGCCACCTTCGCCTGGCTGTGCGACGTGTACGTGGACCGCTCGGTGCGCGGCAAGGGCATCGGCACCGCCCTGGCCGCCGCCGTGCGCGAGGAGCTGCGGCCGCTCGGGCTGCGCCGCCTGCTGCTCGCCACGCACGACGCCCACGAGGTCTACGCCAGGGCCGGGTTCGCGCCCCTGGAGCGCCCCGACCGGTGGATGGTGCACCTCTTCGCCCCGTGAGGTCCGGCGCACCCTGGGTAACCCACAGGTAACGGCTCTTGACCTGCCCACCTTCTCGGCACACCATCCCCGCATGGCACTTCGGGTCACCTTCGTGGCGGCCGCGGGTGGATCCCCGCTGGTCGCGGAGCGGTTCCAGGACGACCGGCCGCTGGACCAGGCGGGCTGGGAGGAGGTCCGGTACGTGGCGGGCGGACTGCTGCCGCTCGCGCGCGCCGACCTGCGCTACTGCTCGCCCACCCCGCGCAGCCGTGCCACCGGCGACGCGCTCGGCTACGCCCCGCTGGTCCAGCTCGCACTGCGCGACTGCGACATGGGCCGCTGGCGCGGGCTCACCCTGGGTGAGGCGATGGCGCGGGAGCCGGGCGCGGTCGACGCCTGGCTGGCCGACCCGCGGTCGGTGCCGCACGGCGGCGAGTCGCTGCTGGCCTTCATCTCCCGGGTCGGCGGCTGGCTGGACACCCGCCCGGCGGACGAGGACGGCTGCCGGATCGTCGCGGTCGCCGAGCCCTCGGTCATCCGCGCCGCGCTGGTGTACGCCCTGAAGGCACCGCCCGGCTCCTACTGGAACCTCGACGTGCGCCCGCTGTCCACGACCACCCTCTCCGGCGGCTCCGGCCGGTGGAACCTCCGCCTGGACGGCGCGGCCTGCCGGACGCCGGGCCCGTAGGGTGCCGCTCGCCGCTCCCCGCGGGCGCCGTGACCTCAGGGAGCCGCTGCCGTGCCGCGCGGGTAGTCGGTGACCAGCAGCAGGTCCCTGGCCGGTCCGCCGACCCGCCCCACCGTCCGCCGGCGGCCCGCGTCCGTGACGGTGAACTCGCCCCGGTGCAGGTCGGCCGCGCACGGGTGCCGGGCGAGGTGCCGGCCCGCGGTGAGGTCCAGGTCGTGGAAGGGGCGGCCGCCGGCGAACCGGACGTCCGCCGTACCGGGCCGCACACCCGGCAGGAAGCGCAGGGTCCGCCCGGCCGGCCGCGGCGTACCCCGCCGGACGCACGTGCCCGCCTCCCGGTGCAGCAGACCCGCCCGCCGCCGGCGGGGTGGAGCGGGTGGCTCCGGTGAACGTGCCCGCAGCGCCGTCCGTCCGGTCGGTCGCGGTCCGCTCCACCCGCCGGCTCCCCGCGAGGTAGGCGAACACGTCCGTCACCGGCCACAATGCGTCCATCGCTCCGCCGGGCTCCTTCCGTCCGCGCCGCGCGACCCGCCGCGGCCTCGCCTTTCCCACCTGCGAGGAGTCTGCCACCGGCGCCGCCCGGCGGGAGCCGGGGGCCTGTGGCGGGGCGGGGCGGACCCGGCTCCGGCCGCGTCGCGTCCGGGACGGCCCGAGAACCCGTCGAGGGCCGCTGGAGAACCCGCGACGGGCCGGACCCCCGCAGGTACCGTGATTGCATAAACGTGCAAGGAAACGTATAGTCATGCCATCCAGGAGGAGGGTTCCATGACGGTACGAGCGGCAGTGGCCGGAGCGAGCGGATACGCGGGCGGGGAGGTGCTGCGCCTGCTCCTGGGCCACCCGGAGGTCCGGATCGGCGCGCTGACCGCCCACTCCAACGCCGGGCAGCGGCTCGGCGCACTCCAGCCGCATCTGCTGCCCCTGGCCGACCGCGTGCTCCAGGACACCACCGCCGAGACGCTCGCCGGGCACGACGTGGTGTTCCTCGCCCTGCCGCACGGACAGTCCGCCGCCGTCGCCGCGGAGCTCGGCCCGGACGTCCTGGTCGTCGACATGGGAGCCGACTTCCGGCTGGCCGACGCCGCCGCCTGGGAGGCGTTCTACGGCTCCCCGCACGCCGGCACCTGGCCCTACGGCCTTCCCGAACTTCCGGGCGCCCGTGCCGCGCTGGAGGGGTCCAAGCGCGTCGCGGTGCCCGGTTGCTACCCCACCGCGGTCACCCTCGCGCTGTTCCCCGCCTACGCCGCCGGGCTCGCCGGGCACGAGGCCGTGGTCGTCGCCGCCTCCGGCACCTCCGGCGCGGGCCGGACGCTCAGGCCTCATCTGCTGGGCAGCGAGGTCATGGGCTCCATGACCCCGTACGGCGTGGGCGGCGGCCACCGGCACACCCCCGAGATGATGCAGAACCTCGGCGCCGTCGCCGGGCAGCCGGTGAGCGTGTCCTTCACCCCGACCCTCGCCCCGATGGCCCGCGGCATCCTGGCCACCTGCAGCGCGAAGGCGAGGGACGGCGTCACCGCGGAGACGGTGCGCGCCGCCTACGAGAAGGCCTTCGCCGAGGAGCCCTTCGTGCGGCTGCTCCCGGAGGGGCAGTGGCCCGCCACGGGCTCCGTCCAGGGGTCCAACGCCGCCCAGGTGCAGGTCGCACTGGACGCCGCGGCCGGCCGCGTCATCGCCGTCAGCGCCATCGACAACCTCACCAAGGGCACCGCGGGCGGCGCCCTGCAGAGCATGAACATCGCCCTGGGGCTCGACGAGACCACCGGCCTGACCGCGACCGGAGTCGCACCGTGAGCCGGACCCCCGCCGCGGCCGGGCCGCACCCCACGACGAACGCCGCACCACTGCCCGGCACGGGCGGACAAGCCACCGAGGAGACGCAGTGACCGTCACGGCAGCACAGGGATTCACGGCGGCGGGCATCGCCGCCGGGATCAAGGAGAACGGCAACCCGGACCTGGCCCTCGTGGTCAACCGCGGTCCCCGCCGCGCCGCCGCCGGCGTCTTCACCTCCAACCGCGTCAAGGCCGCCCCCGTCCTGTGGTCGCAGCAGGTTCTCACCGGCGGTGAGCTGGCCGCCGTCGTCCTCAACTCCGGCGGCGCCAACGCCTGCACCGGACCCAAGGGCTTCCAGGACACCCACGCCACCGCCGAGAAGGCCGCGGAGGTCCTCGGCGTCGGCGCCGGCGAGGTCGCCGTCTGCTCCACCGGCCTGATCGGCGTCCCGCTGCCGATGGACAAGCTGCTGCCCGGCGTCGGGACCGCCGCCGCCCAGCTGTCCGAGCACGGCGGCGAGAAGGCCGCGATCGCCATCAAGACCACCGACAGCGTCCACAAGACGTCCGTCGCCGCCCGCGACGGCTGGACCGTCGGCGGCATGGCCAAGGGCGCCGGCATGCTCGCCCCCGGCCTCGCCACCATGCTCGTCGTCCTCACCACCGACGCCGACGTCGACAGCGCCGCACTGGACCGCGCCCTGCGCGCCGCCACCCGCGTCACCTTCGACCGCGTCGACTCCGACGGCTGCATGTCCACCAACGACACCGTGCTGCTGCTCGCCTCCGGCGCCAGCGGCATCACCCCCGCCGAGGAGGCCTTCGCCGAGGCCGTCCGCGAGGTCTGCGACGACCTCGGCCAGCAGCTCGTCCGCGACGCCGAGGGCGCCAGCAAGGACATCAGGATCGAGGTGGTCAACGCCGCGACCGAGGACGACGCCGTCGAGGTCGGCCGCTCCATCGCCCGCAACAACCTCCTCAAGTGCGCCCTGCACGGCGAGGACCCCAACTGGGGCCGCGTGCTCTCCGCGATCGGCACCACCCGGGCCGCCTTCGAACCCGACCGCCTCAACGTCGCCATCAACGGCGTGTGGGTCTGCAAGAACGGCGGCGTCGGCGAGGACCGCGAGAAGGTCGACATGCGCTACCGCGAGGTGCACATCGTCGCCGACCTCGCCGCGGGCTCCGACACCGCCACCATCTGGACCAACGACCTGACCGCGGACTACGTCCACGAGAACAGCGCGTACTCGTCATGAGCACCCGCAAGCACACCGCGCTGCCGAAGGCCGAGACCCTCATCGAGGCACTGCCCTGGCTCACCCGCCACCACGGCAAGACCGTCGTGATCAAGTTCGGCGGCAACGCCATGGTGAACCAGGACCTGAAGGCCGCGTTCGCCCAGGACGTCGTCTTCCTGCGGCACGCCGGCCTCAAGCCCGTCGTCGTCCACGGCGGCGGCCCGCAGATCAGCGCCGCCCTCGACCGGCACGGCATCGTCAGCGAGTTCAGGGCGGGCCTGCGCGTCACCACCGAGGACGCCATGGACGTCGTGCGCATGGTCCTCGCCGGTCAGGTGCAGCGCGAACTGGTCGGCCTGCTCAACCGGCACGGCCCGCTGGCCGTCGGCCTGACCGGCGAGGACGCCCACACCCTCACCGCCGTCAAGCACCAGCCGCAGATCGACGGCCGGCCCGTCGACATCGGCCGGGTCGGCGAGATCACCGCCCTGGACACCGGCGCCGTCGAGGCACTGCTCGCCGACGGCCGGATCCCCGTCGTGTCGTCCATCGCGCGCAGCGAGGACGACGGGCACGTCTACAACGTCAACGCCGACACCGCGGCCGCCGCGCTCGCCGCGGCCCTCGGAGCCGAGACCCTCATGGTCCTCACCGACGTCGAGGGCCTCTACGAGGACTGGCCCCACAGCGACGAGGTGATCAGCCGGCTGACCGCCTCCCAGCTGGAGAAACTGCTGCCGGACCTGTCCGCCGGCATGGTGCCGAAGATGGAGGGCTGCCTGCACGCCGTACGCAACGGGGTGCGCACCGCCCGGGTCATCGACGGCCGCGTCCAGCACTCGATCCTGCTGGAGATCTTCACGGACGAAGGCATCGGCACGATGGTCGTGCCCGACGGAAGCGATCAGGGGGAGTGATGAGCAACCAGGAACTGGCCACCCGCTGGCAGGGCGCGCTCATGGACAACTACGGCACCCCGCGCCTGGCCCTGGTGCGGGGCGAGGGCGCGACCGTGTGGGACGCCGACGGCCGCGCGTACCTCGACCTCGTCGGCGGTATCGCCGCCAACGCCCTCGGCCACGCCCACCCGGCCGTCGTCGACGCCGTCAGCCGCCAGATCGCCTCCCTCGGCCACATCTCCAACCTCTTCCTGGCAGAGCCGACCGTCGCGCTCGCCGAACGGCTCCTGCGGCTCTTCGGCCGCGACGGCCGGGTCTTCTTCTGCAACTCCGGCGCCGAGGCCAACGAGGCCGCCTTCAAGATCGGCCGGCTCACCGGGCGGACACACATCGTCGCCACCCGGGGCGGCTTCCACGGCCGGACCATGGGCGCCCTCGCGCTCACCGGGCAGCCCGCCAAGCAGGACCCGTTCCGTCCGCTGCCCGGCGACGTCACCCACGTCCCCTACGGCGACGCCCAGGCACTCGCCGCGGCCGTCACCACCGACACCGCACTGGTGATCGTCGAACCGATCCAGGGCGAGAACGGCGTCGTCGTCCCGCCGGCCGGCTACCTCAAGGCCGCCCGCGCCATCACCGCCGCGAACGGTGCGCTGCTCGTCCTCGACGAGGTGCAGACCGGTGTCGGCCGCACCGGGCACTGGTTCGAGTACCAGGCCCACGAAGGCGTCCTGCCGGACGTGGTCACCCTCGCCAAGCAGATCGGCGGTGGCCTGCCGCTGGCCGCGACGGTCGCCTTCGGGCGCGCCGCGGAACTGCTGCGGCCCGGCCACCACGGCACCACCTTCGGCGGCAACCCGGTCGCCTGCGCGGCCGGCCTGGCCGTGCTCGACACCATCGAGGACGAGGGGCTGCTGGAGAACGTCAAGCGGCAGAGCGAGGCGCTGCGCTCCGGCGTCGAGGCGCTCGGCCACCCGCTGGTCTCGCATGTCCGGGGTGCGGGCCTGCTGCTGGGTATCGTGCTCACCGAGCCGCTCGCGCCCCAGGTGCAGCAGGCGGCTCAGGACGCCGGCTTCCTGCTCAACGCGCCCGCCCCCGATGTCGTACGGCTCATGCCGCCGCTGAACATCACCGACAGGGAAGTGGAGGCGCTGCTTCAGGCGCTGCCGGGCATCCTTGCCGTGAACGGGGACGGACGAGCCGGAGAATGACCGGAGAATGAGACGACGATGAGCCAGGCGCAGGACCACGAATCGCCCAACGGGCCGGCCGTGCCCCAGACCCGCACCGCACGCCACCGGCGGATCGTGGACATCCTCAACCGGCAGCCGGTGCGGTCGCAGAGCCAGCTGGCGAAGCTGCTCGCGGACGACGGGCTGACGGTCACCCAGGCGACGCTGTCCCGGGACCTCGACGAGCTGAACGCCGTCAAGATCCGCAACACCGACGGCGAACTCATCTACGCCGTGCCCAGCGAGGGCGGGTTCCGGACGCCCCGCGCCCCGCTGGGGGAGTCGGCGAAGGAGGAGCGGATGCGGCGGCTCTCCCAGGAACTGCTCATCTCCGCCGAGGCCTCCGCCAACCTCGTGGTCCTGCGCACCCCGCCCGGCGCCGCGCAGTTCCTCGCCTCGTCCATCGACCAGGCCGAACTGCACGACATCCTGGGCACCATCGCCGGAGACGACACGCTGCTGCTGATCAGCCGGAACCCCACCGGGGGACAGGCGCTGGCCGACCATCTGCTGCGGCTCGCGCAGAACGGCCACTGACGCGGCCGCCCGGCGGCACCCGGCCCGTCGGGCCCCGACGGGCCCCGACGGGCCCTGTACAACGCCGGCGCACCGGGCGGGCCGTGGGCGACCGCCCGCGGACCCGGCCACCGGTGTCCCGGCCGCCCCTGCCCACCACCCCGTCCCTGCCCACCACCCCGTCCTCCGCCGTCCGGCGGGTGACCGCCCGCAGCCCCGTGCACCGGAGTCCACCGCGGGCCGGCGACCGCCGCGGTGCTGCCCGCCGGTGTCCCGGCCGACGCCGTCCCGCCCCGGCCCGCCCCCGCACGGCGGGTCCTGCCCCGGCCGCCCCCGCACGGTGCGGTGAGCGCGCGGTCCCGCCCGGTACGGCCCCGCCCCGCTGTGGCCGGGCCCCGCCCGGCTCAGCCCAGCCAGGCGGCCAGGCCCTCCGTGCAGCGCACCTCGTCGCCCGCCGTGATCAGCAGGGCCTCGGTGTCCGGCAGCGCCTCCAGCCAGGCGAGCCCCTGCCGCGACCCCATCGCGAAGGCGGCCGTCGCCCAGCAGTCCGCCCAGGTCAGCGACGGGCCCACGACCGTCACCGCGGTCAGGTCGGTCACCGCCGGCCGTCCGGTGCGCGGGTCGGTGATGTGCGCGCCGCGCTCGGCGGTGCCGGAGGTGGCCACGGCCAGCTCGGCGGCGTCCCCCGCCGAGACCACCGCCGCCAGCCCGCCGGGGCGCAGCGGGTCGGCCACCCCGATCCGCCACGGCCGGCCCGGTTCCGGAGCCCCCAGCAGCTGGACGTCGCCGCCGCCGTTGACGCTGACCCCGCCCGCGCCGGCCGCCAGCAGTCCGCGCGCCGCGCGCTCCACCGCCCAGCCCTTGACGATGCCGGTGGGGTCCAGGGACCCGCCCCAGCGGAGGCTGAACCAGCCCTCGCTCAGCCGCTCCGCCTCGGCACCCAGGGCCAGCACCTCGCCGACCTCCGGGTCGCAGGCGTCCAGGGGCAGTTCGCCGCGGGCCAGGCGGGAGAGCTGGCTGTCGGCCCGGTAGGTGCTGAACAGCGCGTCGACGCGGTGCAGTCCGGCCCGGACGTCGGCCAGGGCCGCCCCCACCGCCCCGGGGTCCCCGCCGCGGACGTCGAAGGAGAAGACCGTCCCCATGACCTCCTCGGTGCCGCGCACCGCCGCGGGGGCCGGGGCGGCCCGGTCGTCAGGCACCGGACACCTGGTCCAGCGCGGACTGCAGGGACCGCCGGTAGCCCTCGCTGGTGTACGTCGCCCCGGACACGGCGTCGATCCGGGCGCTCTGCGCCGCCACGGCGGCCTCGTTGAGGCGGGGCACGGCGGTGCCGTTGATCTCGGTGCTGCGGCCGCCGCTGGGCGCCTGCACGGCCTCGGCGCCGGTGATCCTGCCGTCCACCAGGGTGAGGCGGACCTGGACGGGGCCGTACTCGGTGCGGGCGGCCTCACCGGTGACGGTGGACGCGCCCGACGGCGGGGCGCTGCCCTGCACCGCGGCGGACTGCACGGGCGGTGCCGCGACGGCCGGGTCCGCGGACGGCTTCAGGGACAGCAGCAGCACGATCCCGGACACGGTCGCGGCGGTGGCCAGCAGGGCCCGCCGCCAGGGACGGTTCTTCTTCATCGCAGCTCCTGGGTCGCCCCGCGAGGGGCAGATCACATCTCGAAGGACTCGTGGTGGATGCGCCGGGCCGGGATACCCGCGTCGCGCAGTGCCTCGTACACCGACCGGGCGAAGCCGGGCGGCCCGCACAGGAACACGTCGTGGTCCTCGACGTCGGGGATCTTACGCCGCAGGGACTCCGCGGAGATGTCCGGACGCTCCCCGTCGGGGCTGTTGACCGCGTACATCAGACGCGCCCCGCGCTCCTCGGCGATCGCGGCCAGCTCGCTCCACAGGGCCAGGTCCTGGGTGCTGTTGGCCCGGTACAGCAGGGTGATGTCGCCGGCGGCGCCGGGCAGCGTCTCGAACAGGGCCCGCATGGGCGTGATCCCGACCCCGCCGGCGACCAGGAGCACCTTGCCGCGGCTGCGCCGCTGCGCGGTCAGCGCCCCGTACGGGCCCTCGGCCCACACCCGGGTGCCGGGCGGGAGGTCGCGCAGCCGGGAGCTGTGGTCGCCGATCGCCTTGACGGTGATCCGCAGCAGGCCGGGGCGGGGCGCCGCCGACAGGGAGTACGGGTGCGAGCTGAACCGCATGCCCGGGGCCAGGAACCGCCAGCGGAAGAAGTGGCCCGCCTGGGCGCCCATCCGGTGCAGCTTGCGTCCGCTGATCAGCACCGAGACGATGCCGGGCGTCTCCTCGATCACCGCCTCGACGCGCATGCGGTGCGTCAGGTTCAGCCGGATCGGGGTCAGCACCCGGTACCAGAGCAGCAGCAGCGTGACGGCCGCGTACAGGCCGGTCCAGGCGGTCCTGGCCACCGGCTGCACCGCGAAGTCGTTGCCGGTGGCGAGCTGGTGCCAGAACGTCAGGAACACCGCCGCGTACGTCATCAGGTGCACGTGGTACCAGGTGTCGTACGGCATCCTGCGCCGCACCGGGCCGATCGAGACCAGCCCGATGAGCAGCAGCAGGACGGTGCCGACGGCGGCCTTGCCCATGTCGGGCAGCCCGGTCACGGCGTCCACGGTCTGGGCGACGATGTCGGCGAGACCCCGGCCGGCCTGGAGGGCGTAGCCCCACATGGTGAGCAGGACGTGCGCGAGGACCAGGCAGAGGGTGTAGCGGCCGGTCATGGCGTGCCAGCGGGCGACCCGGTCGGAGCCGACCCGCCGCTCCAGCGCGGGCACCCGGGCCATCTGCAGCACCACCAGCGCCATCAGGTAGCCGGCCAGCAGCCCGGTGATCCGGCCCGCGTTGAGGATCCAGCCCGCCCGGTCCGTGACGGCCGGCGTGTTGTCCCACCACAGCCACAGCACCCCGGCCGCCCCAGCCCACAGGGCGAGCAGCAGCGGCACCGCGGGGGAGCGGCGGGGGCGGATCCGGCGCATGGTCTGCCGCCGGGCGGCACGGCCGCTTGCGAGGGTGGTGGTCACGATTCCTCCGGGAAGGCCAAGACCTGTCGTCCCTTGGCCCTCACATACGCGGCCGGGAGTGACCTCGTTCAATGCCCCGGCGCGGCCCCGGGCGCCAGGGTCCGGGGTTCCGGGGTTCCGGGTTCCGGGTTCCGGTGTCCCGGTGTCCCGGGGTCCGGTCCGGGCGTCCGGTCCCGGGACGGTCCCGGCGGGCCGGGTCAGGGCCCGGGCAGCGGCGGCAGCGGCAGGGGCAGGCCGGGCAGCCCGTCGAGGCTCGTGGCGATGTGGTCCTTCTTCGCGAAGTACGCGCCGAGCGAGGCGTCGTCCTCCCGCTCGAAGCGCCGCCCGTGCAGGTCGCGGTCCTGTTCGTAGGTCATGAGCGGCACGGCGTACCCGCAGCTGTCGCGGATCAGCTCCGCGGTGACCACGACGATCGCCCGCAGCCCGTGCGGGGCCGGGTCGATCCCGGGGAACCGGGCGAGCAGGTCCGGGAAGCGCGGGTCGTCGCGGAGTACGGCCTCGCCGCGGCCGTGCACCCGCACGATGTTCGGCGGGCCCTGGAACGCGCACCACATGAGGGTGATCCGCCCGTTCTCCCGCAGATGGGCGACGGTCTCGGCGGTCGAGCCGGCGAAGTCGAGGTAGGCGACGGTGAGTTCGTCGAGCACGACGAAGGATCCGCTCAGCCCCTTGGGGGAGATGTTGACCGTGCCGTCCGCGGCCAGCGGGGCGGTCGCGGTGAAGAACAGCGGCTGCTCCTCGATGAACCTCCGCAGCCGGCCCGCTATGCGTGTGTGAGTCTTTCCCATGATCCCCGATTCTCGCAGCCGGGGTCCGGGCGCCCCGCCGCCGACCGGAACCCGCCGCCCGGGGTCCGCCGGCCGGAACCCGCCGCCCGGGGCCCGCCGGCCGGGGCCCGCCGCCCGGGGCCCGCCGGCCGGGGCCCGCCGCCCGGGGCCCGCCGGCCGGGGCCCGCCGCCCGGGGCCCGGTGACGGAGGCCCGGAGCCCCCTCCGGCTCCGCGCCCGGCTTCTTTGACGAATCATGCAAAGCTCTGCATACTCATGCACAACAACGGCGTCTTCCTAGGAGCAGCGCAAGTGAGCAGCAGCAGCGGTGACGTACGGCTCTGGGGCGGCCGGTTCGCCGACGGTCCCGCCGAGGCCCTGGCGAAACTGTCCGCGTCCGTCCACTTCGACTGGCGGCTCGCCCCCTACGACATCGCCGGATCGCGCGCCCACGCCCGCGTGCTGCACAAGGCGGGGCTGCTCACCGAGGACGAACTGACCCGGATGACCGCGGGGCTGGACCGGCTGGAGGCGGACGTCGCCGACGGCTCCTTCACCGGCACGGTCGCCGACGAGGACGTGCACACCGCCCTGGAGCGCGGCCTGCTGGAGCGGCTCGGCCCGGACCTCGGCGGCAAGCTCCGCGCGGGCCGCTCGCGCAACGACCAGGTGGCCACCCTGTTCCGGATGTACCTGCGCGACCACGCCCGGATCATCGCCGGGCTGATCGCCGGCCTCCAGGACGCCCTGATCGGGCTCGCCGAGGCCCACCCGGACGTGGCGATGCCCGGCCGCACCCACCTCCAGCACGCCCAGCCGGTGCTGTTCGCGCACCACGTCCTCGCCCACGTGCAGGCGCTGTCCCGGGACGCGGAGCGGCTGCGCCAGTGGGACGAGCGCACGGCGGTGTCGCCCTACGGCTCGGGGGCGCTGGCCGGCTCCTCGCTCGGCCTGGACCCGGAGGCGGTCGCCGCGGACCTCGGCTTCGAGCGCGGCAGCGCCGGCAACTCCATCGACGGCACCGCCTCCCGGGACTTCGCCGCCGAGTTCGCCTTCGTCACCGCGATGATCGGTGTCGACCTCTCCCGGATCGCCGAGGAGGTCATCATCTGGAACACGAAGGAGTTCTCCTTCGTCACCCTGCACGACGCGTTCTCCACCGGTTCCTCGATCATGCCGCAGAAGAAGAACCCGGACATCGCCGAGCTGGCCCGCGGCAAGTCCGGGCGGCTGATCGGCAACCTCACCGGCCTCATGGCCACGCTGAAGGCCCTCCCGCTCGCCTACAACCGGGACCTGCAGGAGGACAAGGAGCCGGTCTTCGACTCCATCGACCAGCTGGAGGTCCTGCTGCCGGCCTTCACCGGCATGATGGCCACCCTCACCGTGCACCGCGACCGCATGGAGGAGCTCGCCCCGGCCGGCTTCTCCCTGGCCACCGACATCGCCGAGTGGCTGGTCCGCCAGGGCGTCCCGTTCCGGGTCGCCCACGAGGTCGCGGGCGAGTGCGTCAAGACCGCCGAGGCCGAGGGCAAGGAGCTGGACGAACTCACGGACGAGCAGTTCGCCGGCATCAGCGCGCACCTCACGCCCGAGGTCCGCTCCGTCCTCGACGTCCCCGGCGCCCTCGCCTCCCGGCACGGCCGCGGCGGCACCGCCCCGAGCGCGGTGGCCGTCCAGCTCGCCGAGGTGAAGGCGGACGTGGCGGCCCAGCACGCCTGGGCGGACGCCGGGCGCCTCGGCTGAGCGGAAAGCGCCCCGGGGCACCCCGGGGCGCCCCAGCACCCCGGCGGACACCTCCCACGCCCCGTCCGGACGTGCCGCCGCTCGCGGCGGACACGTCGCCCTCCCCGGCGGTCGGGGCGATCACCCCGGACATCGCGGGTTACGTTGGTCGGTGCCCGCCGGAGCCGACCGAACGGAGTCCGCGATGTCCTTCGCCCGCCTCGCCCAGGCCACCACGCCCACCTGCCACATCGGTCTGGGCCTGGCCGCCGTCGGCCGCCCCGGCTACCTGACCCTGGGCCGTGCCGACGACCTCCCCGGGGCCCGCACCGTCGACGCCCTGCGCGACCGCACCCACGACCTGCTGGACGCGGCCTACGCGCAGGGCGTCCGCTACGTCGACACCGCCCGCTCCTACGGCCGCGCCGAGGAGTTCCTCGCCGGCTGGCTCGCCGCCCACCCCGAGGCGGACGACCTCGTCGTCGGCAGCAAGTGGGGCTACACGTACACCGCGGGCTGGTCCACCGACGCCGAGCAGCACGAGGTCAAGGACCACGGCCTCGCGGCCTACGAACGCCAGCGCGAGGAGACCGCCGCCCTGCTCGGCGACCGGCTCGACCTCTACCAAGTGCACTCCGTCACCCCGGACAGCCCCGCCCTCACCGACCGGGCCCTGCACGCGAAGCTCGCGGGCGCGGCCGCCGAGGGCGTCACCGTCGGCTTCTCCACCAGCGGGCCCGCCCAGGGTGACGCGATCCGCGCGGCCCTCGCCGTGACGGTCGACGGTGAGCCGCTCTTCCGCACCGTCCAGAGCACGTACAACATCCTGGAGACCTCCGCCGGCCCCGCCCTCGCCGAAGCCCACGACGCCGGGCTCACCGTGATCGTCAAGGAGGGCATGGCCAACGGCCGCCTCGCCGAGCCGCACGCGCCGGACGTGCTGAAGGCGGTGGCCGCGGAGAACGGCCTCGGCTGCGACGCCGTCGCCCTCGCCTTCGTGCTGTGCCGGCCCTGGGCCGGGGTGGTCCTCTCCGGTGCGGCGACCACCCGCCAGCTCGCCTCCAACCTGCACGCACCCGCCGCGGACCTCGACGAGGACCGGCTCGCCCGGCTGGCCGCCCTGGCGGAGGAGCCCCGCGCGTACTGGGAGGGGCGCGGGCAGCTCCCCTGGCACTGAGCGGGCCCGCGGGCCACGGTGCGGAGTCCCGGACCGGCCGTGCGCCGAGGAGCGGGGCTTCGTCACCTGGTGTCGCGGCACATGCGCTCTCCCTCACGAAACTGAGTCGCCTGTGCCTAGAATGAGACAAGAATGTCTCGCATGGGCTATGGTCGTCTCATGGCCGTCGATCGTGAGCACGTCCTGCGCACCGCCGCAGCCCTGCTGACCCGCAAGTCCACCGCGACCATGGACGAGGTCGCCAGGGCTGCGGGCATCAGCCGCGCGACCCTGCACCGCCACTTCGCGGGGCGCGACGCCCTGGTGCGGGCCCTGGAAGGGCTGTGCATCGACGCGTGCGAGGCCGCCCTGGACGCGGCCCGTCTCGACGAGGGCTCCGCCCAGGACGCCGTACGGCGCTTCGTGCGCGAGATCGAACCCGCCACGGGACTGCTGTCCTTCCTCTACAGCGAGAACCAGCTGTTCGAGGGCGAGGAGCGGAACGAGGGCTGGGCCAGGCTCGACGCACGGGTCGCGGCGCTGTTCCGGCGCGGCCAGGACAGTGGCGAGTTCCGTATCGACCTCAGTCCGGCCTGGCTCACCGAGGCCCTCTACGGGCTGATCGCCTCGGGCGCCTGGGCCGTGCACGACGGCAAGGTCGCCCGCAACGACTTCCAGTTCATGATCGCCGAGTTGATGCTCGGCGGCGCCGTACGAAGAGAGGAACCATGACCAGCGCCCTGCAGCCGGCGACGACGACCGAGGCGGTGAAGCGCCCGGGCCGCTGGCTCGCGCTGTCCGTGCTGGTGCTCGCCGTGCTGCTGGTGGCCGTCGACGCGACGGTCCTCGGCCTCGCCAGCCCCTACATCAGCGAGGACCTCCAGCCCTCCGGCACCCAGCTGCTGTGGATCGGCGACGTCTACTCCTTCGTGATCGCCGGCCTGCTTGTCTCCATGGGCAGCCTCGGCGACCGCATCGGCCGCAAGCGCATCCTGCTGGTCGGCTCCGCCGCGTTCGGCGCGGTGTCCGTGCTGAACGCCTACGCGACCACCCCCGAGATGATGATCGCGGCCCGCGCGCTCCTCGGCGTGGCCGGCGCCACCCTGATGCCCGCCACCCTGGCGCTGATCCGCAACCTCTTCCACGACCGCCGCGAGCGCAGCCTGGCCATCGGCATCTGGGGCGCCACCGCCTCCGCCGGCACCGCCGTCGGCCCGATCGTGGGCGGTGTGCTGCTGGAGCACTTCTGGTGGGGTTCGGTGTTCCTGATCAACCTGCCGGTCATGGCGGTCCTGGTCCTCGTCGGCGTCAGGACGCTGCCCGAGTCCCGCACCCCCGAGCCCGGCCCCTGGGACGTGCCCAGCGTGCTGCTGTCCCTGGTCGGCATGATCGCCGTGGTGTACGCGGTCAAGGAGGCCGCCTCGCACGGACCGGCGTGGCAGCCGGCCGCCGTGGGCGTGCTGGGTGCGGCCGCGCTGTACGCCTTCGTCCGCCGGCAGCTGACGCTGCCCACACCGCTGCTCGACATGCGGCTGTTCGCCCACCGCGGCTTCAGCGGCGCGGTGCTGGCCGACCTGCTGACCGTGCTCGGCATGTCCGGGCTGGTCTTCTTCCTCTCCCAGTACCTGCAACTCGTGCAGGGGCGGCGTCCGTTCGAGGCCGGCCTGGCGGAACTGCCCGCCGCGGTGGGTGCGGTGACGGCCGGTCTGATCGCGGGCCGGGTGGCCCGCCGCTACTCGGTGCGGGCGGTCGTCTCCGGCGGCCTCGCCGCGGTCGGCCTGGCCCTGGCCGTGCTCACCGTCCTCGGCCGGTCCACCGGCTACCCGCTTCTCGGGACGGTGCTGCTGGTCGTCGGCGTCGGCGCGGGCTTCTCGTTCACCGTGACCGCCGACGTCATCCTCGGCGCCGTGCCCAAGGAGCAGGCGGGTGCCGCCTCAGCGGTCTCGGAGACGGCGTACGAACTGGGAGCGGCCCTGGGCATCGCCGTCCTGGGCTCGATCGTCACCGGCGTCTACCGGGGCTTCGCGGCGCCGGCCGGCACGCCGGACAGCGTCCACGAGTCCCTGGGCGGAGCCGTCGAAGCGGCCCACACGCTGCCCGCCCCCCAGGCGGAGGCCCTCCTGGACGCGGCCCGTCAGTCGTTCGTGGACGGACTGGCCCTCGCCTCCGGAGCGGGCGCGGCGGTCCTGCTGACAGCGGCGGCGGCAGCCTGGTTCCTCCTGAAGAACCAGCACCTCGACAGCGCCGACAGCGCAGGCAGCGCCCGCAGCGCCGCGAACGCCGCCTGACCCTCGCCGCGCGCGGAACGCGGGGAGCCTCGGTCCGGCTCCCCGCGTTGCTCTCACGGCCTGAGTGTGCAGGGGCTCCGGGCGACGCACGCGGAGAGGACCGGGTAGGCCGTGACGGCGCTCAACGTCCCCATGACGCCCACGTAGCGGGTACCGCAGGCCGGGGTGCCCTGCCACCGCTCCACGGTGAACGTGCGCCGTTCGATCTTCGGCGCGATGTAGCCGTAGCTCCGGCCGGGGACCCGGACGGTGTGCGACACCGGCAGGCCGCTGCGGGCCGTCTCGGTGACGCCGAACCCCGTCCTGTCCTCCACCAGCCCGACCGCCCAGCCCGGACTTCCCCCGAGGGCGGGCCTCCAGGTCGTCTTCTTCGACGCGGTGGTGGCCTGGTCGTAGTGGAGCGTCTCCGGCACGGAGCTCGCGTTGTACTTGCCGGCGGCGCCGCCGATCGCCTCGTACGACGGGGCCGACGACACCACCTCGTAGCGGATGTGCTGCCGGCAGTCGGCTGCCGCGGCCTCCTGCGAGGTCGCGGTGGCGGCCGGCAGCAGTGCCGCCGCCAGGATCGCGGCGCCGGTCACGGCCGCTCCTCGTGTGTGCACGTACACGCAAACCCCCCGGTCGAACAGTCAGGTGCCCGGTCCGGTCGGAGCCGAGCGACCCGAACACCATCACGTCCCGGGCGGCCGGAGGCGGCGGAACGCGGGAAGGCTGAGGGAGATCTGAGCTTGAGGGGGAGGGATCCGGCCAGGTCCGGGCGGACCGGCACGGGAGGCCGGGCCGCACGGAGCCGGGCTCCGGCGGGCCCTCGGCTACGCGGCCTTCGCCTTGGTCGCGTACATGTCGACGTATTCCTGGCCGGACAGGCGCATGACCTCGGTCATCACGGAGTCGGTGACGGCACGCAGGACGTAGCGGTCGCGGTCCATGCCGTCGTAGCGGGAGAACTCCAGCGGCTCACCGAACCGGACGGTCACCCGGCTGGGACGGGGCATCCCCGAACCGCCCGGCTGGATCTTGTCGGTGCCGATCATCGCGAACGGGACCACCGGCGCGCCGGTCATCAGCGTGAGCCGGGCGATGCCGGTGCGCCCCCGGTACAGCCGGCCGTCGGGGGACCGGGTGCCCTCGGGGTAGATGCCAAAGACCCTGCCCTCCTCCAGCACCCGGCGCCCGGTCATCAGCGCCGCGACACCGCCCTTGCCGCCGTCGCGGTCGACCGGGATCATGCCGACGCCGGTGAAGAACCACGCCATGAGCCGGCCCTTGGGCCCCTTGCCGGTGACGTACTCGTCCTTGCCGATGAAGAACACCTGCCGGTCGCAGACCAGCGGCAGGATCATCGAGTCGATGAAGGTCAGATGGTTGCCCGCCAGGATGACCGGGCCCTCGCCGGGGATGTTCTCCACGCCCTCCACCCGAGGACGGAACATCAGGCGCATGATCGGACCGAGCACTGCCTTGATGAGGGCGAAGCGGGACAACGAGTCCTCCGGTGTCGAGGGAACGACGGCGATCTGGTGCGAGTCCGTGCAGGTGAGGACGATACTCGCGGGCGCGGGGGTTGCGCACATCGGGTTCACCGGGGTCTTACGCACTATTGACCGGGGTTTACCTGCGCAGGTCCCGTCCCCGGCCCACGCGGACCCGTCCCCGCGATGTGACGGACATCGCCCGGACCCTCCCGGGCCTTGCCCGACCGGTCGGTGCGGCCCGCACCCCGGTCCGTCCGACACACCGTCATTCCCGCGCTCCGGTACGACATTCAGCGTCATCCGCCTGTTCCGGTACGGGTACCCCCGCGGTCACGTCCACACCCCTACGATCGGCCCGCACACCCGCGACAGGACCGACGGCAAGGAGGCCGCCCCATGGACCAGCAGGAGTCGAACGAACCGCAGACGGCAGGCACCGGACGGCGGGCGCTGCTGGGCGCGGCGGTGCTCGGCGCGGGGGTCCTCGGCCTGTCCGGCACGGCGCGCGCCGCCGGAGCATCCGGACACCACCCGGACGGCGGCCTGAAGAGCCTGCCCAAGCCGGTGATCATCGGCCACCGCGGCGCCAGCGGCTACCGCCCCGAGCACACGCTGGCCTCCTACCAGCTCGCCCTCGACCTCGGCGCCGACATCGTCGAGGCCGGCGACCTGGTGCCCACCAAGGACGGCCACCTCGTCTGCCGCCACGAGCCGGAGATAGGCGGCACGACGGACGTCGCGAGCCGCCCCGAGTTCGCCGGCCGCCGCACCACCAAGGTGCTCGACGGTGTCAGCGTCACCGGCTGGTTCACCGAGGACTTCACCCTCGCCGAGCTGAAGACCCTGCGGGCCACCGAGCGCATCCCCGCCAACCGCCCGCACAACACCCTCTACGACGGCCGCTTCGAGATCCCCTCCTTCGAAGAGGTGCTGCGCTGGCAGGACGAGCAGACCCGCAGGCGGGGCCGGCAGGTCTGGATCTACCCGGAGCTCAAGCACCCCACCTACTTCCGCAAGCTCGGCCTCGGCCTGGAGGAGCGGGTGGCGAAGCTGCTGCACCGGCACCGCAAGGACCGCCGCAACTCGCCCGTCATCCTGCAGTCCTTCGAGCCGACCAGCGTCCAGCGCATGAACCGGCTCGTCGACAACAACCTGGTCGTCCTGCTGTCCGGTGCCGCCGGCCGCCCCTGGGACTTCGTCGAGACCGGCGACCCCCGTACCGTCGCCGACCTGATCCGCCCGGCCGGCCTGCGCGAGATCGCCTCCTATGCCCAGGGCATCGGCCCCACCCTGGACCTGGTCATCCCGAAGGACGCGGCCGGACGGCTCACCACGCCCACCACCCTGGTGGCCGACGCCCACCGCGTCGGGCTGGTCCTGCACCCCTGGACCCTGCGCAACGAGAACCCCTTCCTGCCGGCGGACTTCCGCAGGGGCAGCGACGCCGACGCCTACGGTGACGTCTTCGCCGCCTACCGGACGTACTTCGCCACCGGCATCGACGGCGTCTTCACCGACCAGCCGGACACCGGCGTGCTCGCCCGCGAGGACTGCGCCGGCGGCTGAGCCGACGGGCCGTGTCAACAGCCGAGCCGCCCGCTCCCCCTGAAGGTGAACCACCGGCCGCCCGGGCAACCGCCGCCCCGGGCGGCCGCGTCGTGCCGCACATGACGCACGACATGCTCGCCGCCCTGCGCCCGCTGCTGGCCGCCGAGGCCGCCGCCGAGGCGCACGCCGCCGGCACCGAGCCCGGGGACCTCGAACAGGCGGTCTGGCTGCGCCTGCTCGAACGTCTCGACGCGGACGCCCCGCCGCCCGACCCCGGGCGCTGGCTGCGCTCCGCCGTGCGAGCCGAGGCACGCCGCAGCCGCCGCCGGACCCGCCGCGAGCTGCCGTACGGGACCGAGCCCGCCGACGCGACCGCCCACGGCCCCGAGCAGCTCGCTCTCGCGGCCGCCCGCCGCCGTGCCGTCCGCGACGCCGTGCACCGGCTGCCCGGACGCTGCCCCCGCCTGCTGACCGCGCTGCTCTCCCCGAGGGACCTCACCTACCGGGAGATCGCGGGTGAGTTGGGTATCTCACAGGGCAGTCTTGGGCCTGAACGCTCGAAATGCCTGGGTTGTCTGCGTCGATTGCTCACCCTGGAGGTTGCGGCCGGAGGAGCACGGGGATAGGAGTGAGGACGACAGGCAACAGGTGAGCGGGAGGCGTGCACACATGGGCATGAGCGTGACCATCTCCGAGGCGACCGACCAGGACGTCGAGCAGATCTTCAGGCTGCAGTACCTGTGCTTCCAGAGCGAAGCCGCGCTCTACGGCAACTACCGCATCGAGCCGCTCGTGCAGAGCCTGGAGTCCGTCCGCCGGGAGGTCGCCACCGACTGCGTCTTCGTCGCCCGGCTCGGCGAGGAGGTCGTCGGCTCGGTGCGCGGCAGCCTCACCGAGGACGGCGCCGCCGCCATCGGCACCCTCTGCGTCCACCCCCGCCTCCAGGGCCACGGCATCGGCGCCCGCCTGCTGCGTGCCGCCGAGTCGGCCCTCGCCGAGCAGCGCGGCGCCACCCGCTTCCGGCTCAGCACGGGCCACCGCAGCGAGGGCAGCCTCCGCCTGTACCGCAAGGTGGGATACATCGCCGTAGGGACGGACCAGGGCGCGGACGGCGTCCCGATGATCGTCCTGGAGAAGGCGGCCGGCAGCTACGCGGCCACCGCCTGACGCCCCGTCCGCCGCACGCCCGGCCGGAGGCCTCCCCGCGGCGGAGGCGTGACGGATCCCGCGGCGCCCCGCGACCGCAGCGCGCCGGGACCGAGCCCGCCGCCCGGCCGTCCGCGCCGCCCGGCCGTCCGCGCCGCCGGGCCTGACACCGGCGCGCGGCGCCCCGCGACCGCAGCGCGCGGGCATCCCGCCGGTCCGGCGCGGTACCGCCCCGGGCGAGGTGCGTCAGGCGGCCTCGCGTGCGTCGTCCCGCGCGGCACGTGCCCGACGCAGCCAGTACATCGCCGACAGCGGCAGCACTACCGGGATGAACAGATAGCCCATGCCGTAGTCCGACCACACGGTCGCGTCGGGGAAAGCCGCCGGATCGGCCAGCGTCCACGTACCGACCGTCAGCACGCCCAGCAGCTCCGCCGCGCAGCACACCAGCGCCGCCCGGCGCGCCCTCTCGCCGCCCCGCACCAGCGAGTACGTGATGAACCCGTAGACCACCCCGGCCACCGCCGACAGCGAGTACGCCAGCGGCGCCCGGTCGAAGTCCGTGGCGATCTGCACGACCGAGCGGGACACCGCGCCGACCACCATCACCCCGTACAGCCACACCAGGAGCATGCCGGGCCCGCCGATCAGCCGGTCCGGCCGCTTCCGCGCCTGGACCGTGTGTCCGGTGTCCGGGGTGTCCTCGGCGGCCCCGGTGTCCTCGGCGTCTGCGGCCTCGGCGTTCCAGGCGTTCCCGGTGTTCTCGGTGTTCTGGGCGTTCCCGGTGTTCTGGGCGTTCTCGGTGTTCTGGGCGTTCCCGGTGTTCTGGGCCCCCGTCACCTCAGCCTCCCCAGATGTCGTAGAGCCGAACTTCCAGTACCGCGAGGACCACGCCCCCGGCGGAGGCCGTGAGCGAACCCCAGCGGGTCCGCTCGGCCAGCGACATGAACGCCGCCACCGGTACGCAGGCGAACGCGCCCAGCAGATACGCCACGAAGATCGTCGTCCCCTGCGCCGGCTTCTCGCCCTGCGCCAGCAGCGCGACCCCGGCCACCAGCTGGACCAGCCCCAGCACCGACACCACGGCCATGCCGATGAGATGCCAGTCCTTCGTCGGCTGATCACGGTAGGCCGCCCAGCCGCACCAGGCGGCGAGCAGCAGCGCGGCGACCCCGGTCACCGGCGTCAGGGCATTCAGCATGCCGCGACCCTATTACGCGACGCGCACGCCGCCGCAGCCGGGCCCGTGGCCCGGGCGGGCGGGCTCGGCGGGTGATTCCCGGCAGACCCCGGACGGTGCGGGAGCCCGGGGAAGCGCCTGGAGAGCGGGGCGGGCGAGCGCCCGGACACGCGGGCCGAGGCCCACCCCGCCGGTCCGGGGGCTTCGTCGGCCGTGGCGTCGGCCACAGCCCGAGGGGCCGCGGACGCGCGGCCGGTGGGCCGGCCCGCCTCACCACCGACGGGCCCCCGGCCTTGCGCACACCGGCCGGCGACGGTCTGCGAAGGCCGCCGTACGCGACCGGGAACACTCCCGGACCGTGTCCACCGGTGTCCACCATCCGGACATCCGTGACCGGCCCGCCGCTTCCGTCTGCTTTACTGATCTCATGACCACGACGAGCAGCCGCACCCTTGCGACCGAGGCGACCATGACGCCCGGTGCTCGTTGTACGGGTCACGGCATGCGCGCGTGTCGCCGCATGAACCGAATGTGCGCCTTCTAGAGGGCCCCCGCACCAGCTGAGCCTCGCGCCCCGAAGCGAGCGCCCGCCCGCGTCCCGCGCACGCCGCGCCGGAAACGGGCCTGCCCCCGCGTGCAGTTTCTCCCCCGTTCCACCGTGTCCGCGAGAACCGTGCCGCGATCCGGCTGTTCCCGACCCCGAATGCCCCGTGCCCGGCGCCCACACCCGCGCCGTGCACTCGACAGTGACGGAATCCCCAGTGATCACCACAACGGGCCTGACGAAGACCTACCGGGCTCACGGCTCCCCGCGCCGCGAGGTCACCGCCCTCGACGGCGTCGACCTTCACGTCCGCGAAGGGGAGGTGTTCGGCGTCATCGGCCAGTCCGGCGCCGGAAAGTCCTCCCTCATCCGCTGCGTCAACCTCCTGGAGCGTCCCACCTCCGGCACGGTCACCGTGGCCGGCCAGGACCTCACCGCGATCGCCGGCCGCGGCCCGCGGGCGAGCCGCGAACTGCGCCGCGCGCGCAGCCGCATCGGCATGGTCTTCCAGCACTTCAACCTGCTGTCCTCGCGCACCGTCCAGGACAACGTCGAACTGCCGCTGGAGATCCTCGGCGTCTCCGGCGCGGAACGCCGCCGCAAGGCGCTCGACCTGCTCGACCTCGTCGGCCTGGGCGACAAGGCCGAGGCGTACCCCGCCCAGCTCTCCGGCGGCCAGAAGCAGCGCGTCGGCATCGCCCGCGCCCTGGCCGGCGACCCCGAGGTGCTGCTCTCCGACGAGGCCACCAGCGCGCTGGACCCCGACACCACCCGCTCCGTCCTTGAGCTGCTGCGCGACCTGAACCGGCAGCTCGGCCTGACCGTCCTGCTCATCACCCACGAGATGGACGTGGTGAAGTCGGTCTGCGACTCCGCCGCACTGATGGAGCAGGGGCGCATCGTCGAGTCCGGCACCGTCGGCGAACTGCTCGCCACCCCCGGCTCGGAGCTGGCCGCGGCCCTCTTCCCGGTGGGCGGGGAGGCGTCCGGATACGACCGCACGGTCCTCGACGTCACCTTCCACGGCGAGGCCGCGACCCAGCCCGTCATCTCCCGGCTGGCCCGCACCTACAACATCGACATCTCCATCCTCGGAGCCGCCGTCGACACCGTCGGCGGACTCCAGGTCGGCCGGATGCGCATCGAACTGCCCGGCCCCTACGTGGACAACGTGGTCCCGATCGGCTTCCTGCGCGAACAGGGCCTCCAGATCGACGTACTGGGCCAGGAGCCCCTGCCGGTGAAGGACGGTGCCCGGTGACCTGGTCCCAGATGCGGCCGCTGCTGGAACAGGCGTGCTCCGAGACGGTGTTCATGGTCGGCTGGTCCACCCTGATCGCGGTCGCAGCGGGCCTGCCCATCGGCATCCTGCTCGTCCTCACCGACGAGGGCGGACTGCTGCCCAGCACCGTCCTGAACAAGGCGACCGGCCAGATCGTGAACGTCGGCCGCTCGATGCCGTTCATCATCCTGATGGTCGCGCTCACCGGCTTCACCCGCTGGATCACCGGCACCAGCATCGGCAGCGGCGCCGCGATCGTGCCGCTCGCCATCGGCGGCATCCCGTTCTTCGCCCGGCTCGTCGAGACGGCCGTCCGCGAAGTGGACGGCGGCCTGGTCGAGGCCGTGCAGTCGATGGGCGGCAGCACCTGGACGATCGTCCGCAAGGTCCTGGTGCCCGAGGCGCTGCCCTCACTGATCGCCGGCACCACCACCACGGTCATCGCGCTCATCGGCTACTCCGCCATGGCCGGCACGGTCGGCGGCGGAGGCCTCGGCGACCTCGCCGTCCGCTACGGCTACCAGCGCTTCGAGACCGGCCTGATGTGGGTCACCGTGGCGATCCTCGCGGTCGTCATCTCCCTCATCCAGTTCGCCGGCGACCATGCCGCCCGCTCCCTGCACCGGCGCGGCGCCCGCTCCGGGCCGGCCCCGAGGCTCCGCCTGCTCAAGGCGGGCGGGAGGACGAAGGGCGGTCCTGACGGCGCGGGCGGCGGCAAGGCCGCCTGACCTCGCCGCCGCCGCCCGCCCTGCCCGGCCGCCCGCTCCGGCGCACTGCGCCCGCGTCCGCCCGGCCCCCACGGCGCCCGGCCCCCACGGCGCCCCGCGCCCAGGGCGTGCCGCCCGGGCCGTCGGCTCCGCGCCGACGGCTCCGGCCGGCCCGCCCCCACCGACCCCCCGTACACCCGAGACGGGGTAGCACCACCCACAAGGAAAGGCACTTTTCGTGCGTAACACCGCCAAGATCACCGCCGCCGCCCTCGCCGCCGGAGCCCTCACCCTCGGGCTCACCGCCTGCGGCTCCGGGAAGGACTCCGGCTCCGGCGCCGACGCCCCGCTCGTGGTCGCCGCCAGCCCGACCCCGCACGCCGAGATCCTCGGCTTCGTCCGCGACCACCTCGCACAGAAGGCGGGCCTCGACCTGGAGGTCAGGGAGTTCACCGACTACGTGACCCCCAACACGGCCACCGAGGACGGCTCCGTCGACGCCAACTACTTCCAGAACCAGCCGTACCTCGACGACTTCAACCAGAAGAACGGCACCCACGTCGTGCCCGTCGTCACGGTCCACCTGGAGCCCCTCGGCCTGTACTCCGACAAGGCCAAGAGCGCCGACGACCTCAAGAGCGGCGCCACCGTCGCCGTCCCCAACGACACGGTGAACGAGGCGCGCGCCCTGAAGCTGCTCGCCGACAACGGCCTGATCACCCTCAAGGACGGCGTCGGCAGCGAGGCGACCCCCGCGGACATCACCGGCAACCCCAGGAAGCTGAAGTTCAAGGAACTGGAGGCGGCCCAGACCCCGCGCTCCCTCCAGGACGTCGACGCGGCCGTGGTCAACGGCAACTACGCCATCGAGGCCGACCTCGAACCCGCCGAGGACGCCCTGGTCCTGGAGTCCGCCGAGGACAACCCGTACGGCAACTTCCTCGCCGTCAAGGAGGGCAACGAGAACGACCCGCGCGTCAGGAAGCTCGCCGAGCTGCTGACCTCGCCCGAGGTCGCGAAGTTCATCGAGGACGAGTACGCGGGCTCGGTCATCTCCTCCTTCTGACCGGCTGACACCCCGTCACCAGCGCCTCGCCCCGTACCGGCCGCACCGGCGGCCCCCCGGCGCGCACCCGCGGACGAACGCGTGTGCCGCCGGAGGGGCCCCCGGGTGCGGTGCGGTGCTTTCATGCTGCATGCTGGGCAGTTCAGCAGGACCTCAGGGTTTCGAGGCCTATTCCGAGGCTATGGAGCGGCGCATGACGAGCACCTTCCCCAACATCTCCATCAGCACGGAGCGGTTGGTGCTGCGCCCCCTCGACGAGGACGACGTCCCCGCCCTCGCCGCCATGATGAACGACGAGCAGGTCGCCGCCTGGACCGACGTCCCGCAGCCCTTCACCGAGGACGCCGCCCGCACCTGGGTCACCGCGCTCGCCCCCGCCGAACGGGAGGCCGGCCGCGGACTCGACCTCGCCGTCACCGAGTTCCTCACCCAGCGCCTGGTCGGCGTCGTCCGCCTCGGCAGCACCGACTGGCGCATCCGGTCCACCGAGCTGTCGTACGTCGTCGGCCCCTGGGCCCGCGGCGAGGGATACGCCTCCGAAGCCGCCCTCGCCACCGCCCAGTGGCTCTTCGGCGACCAGCGGTTCGAGCGCATCGAGATCCGCACCGCCGCCGACAACACCGCTTCCCAGCAGGTCGCCCAGAAGATCGGCTGCCTCAGCGAAGGCGTCCTGCGCAACGCCTGCATCGTCCATGTGCGCGCCGACGACGGCGGCTGGACCGACGTGCGCACCGACTTCATCGTCTGGAGCCTGCTGCCCGAGGACCTGGAGGGCGCCGCCGAGCAGCTCGCCGACACCAGCGGATTCACCGCGTACGCCGACTGGAGGTGAGCCCGCCGCCCCGCGCACGGCCGGACGCCGGCCCGGACCGGCCCGCACCGGGGCCGGCCCCGAGGCGAGGCCCGCAGCCGCCGGACCCCTGGCGGGACCGGAACCGGATGGTGAGCGGCCGCAACGGAGCCACGCGCGGCGGCGACAGAGCCGCGAGCAGCTCCGAGGCGAAAGCCGACGGGCCGGGACCGGCGCCGCGCCGACCGGAACCGTCCCGCCGCCCCGGTCGCACGCCGCAACCCGGTACGCTCACCAAGCCCGCCCGCCACGGGCCACCCCCCGTCCGACGACCTGCGACGACCCCGCGCGAGGGCTCCCGCGCGGCGATCGCGCGCGACGACCCCCCTGGAGACTGACGACGATGGCCGACCGGGTCACGGTGATCGGCTGGGACGGCTCGCCGCTGACCGCCGCGGCACACGCCGCCCTCGGCGCCGCCACCCTGGTGGCCGGTGCGGCCCACCACCTCGCGCTCCCCGAGGTGCCCCCCGCCGCCGAACGCATCCGGCTCGGCAGCGTCCCCCTCGCCGCCCGCCGGATCGCCGCCCACCGGGGCAGCGCGGTCGTGCTCGCCGACGGCGACCCCGGCTTCTTCGGCGTCGTACGGACCCTGCGCGACCCCGAGTTCGGACTGGAGATCGAAGTCGTGCCCGCGGTCTCCTCCGTCGCCGCCGCCTTCGCCCGTGCCGGCATGCCCTGGGACGACGCCCAAGTGGTCGTCGCACATCGCCGAACCCTGCGACGCGCGGTGAATGTATGCCGGGCCCACACCAAAGTGGCGGTCCTCACCTCGCCCGGTGCCGGCCCCGCCGAACTCGGCCTGCTCCTGGAGGGCGTCCACCGCACCTTCGTGATCTGCGAGGAACTGGGCACCGCACGCGAACAGGTCACCGTCGTCACCTCGGACAAGGCGGCCGACCACACCTGGCGCGACCCGAACGTCGTCATCGTCGCCGGAGGACGCGCCGCCCCCGGCGCCGCCCCCGAGGGCAGCGGATGGTTCGCCGGCCGCGACCCGGCCGCCGGCCCGCGCGGCTGGACCCAGCCCGCCGACGCCTACGACGGCCCGCTGGGCGAGGGCGAGGCGCAGCTCTTGCGTGCCGCCCAGCTCGCCCGGCTCGGCCCGCGCACCGGCGACCTGGTCTGGGACATCGGGTGCGGCGCCGGGGCCTTCGCCGCCGAGGCCGCCCGCGCCGGCGCCGCCGTCCTGGCCGTCGACCGCGACCCCGCGGCCTGCGCCCGCACCGACGCCGCCGCGCGCCGCTTCGCGGTGCAGATGCAGATCGTGCACGGCACCGCCCCGCACGCCCTGGAGGACCTCCCCGAACCCGACGTCGTCCGGGTCGGCGGCGGGGGAGCGGCCGTGGTCTCCGCGGTCGCCGACCGCCGCCCGCGCCGCATCGTCGCCGACGCCGCCACCCGCGACGCCGCCGAACTCCTCGGCCGGGACCTGACGGAGCACGGTTACGACGTGGAGTGCGCCCTTCTCCAGTCGCTGGAACTCGACCCCCGCGACTGGACCGAGAAGGAGCGGAGCGTGGCGTTCCTGCTGTCCGGAGTGCTGCCGGAACGCTCCCCGTGATCCGGTTGTCGTACCGCGCGCGGTAGGCTGGCCGATCGTCGTACCGCACGCGGTCACCCGGCGCTTCGTCGGTCAATGTCCGGAAAGCACGCCCGATTTGGACCGAGTGTGGTACGGCGAAACCGGAGGATGCGCAACGTGGCGCAGTCCACAGCGGACCCTTGCGGATCGCGCTGTCATGACGGCGGCAGGCCAGCGACAATGCCACGGAATGGCTTTGTCGCCTTTTCCGGGCGGGTCGTTCGTGCCGCTGGACACGCACGCTCGTTCTTCACTGCGGGGCGGTCGGTGCGCCGTTCCGGGTGAGCTGGTTGTAGAGGCACTAACCGATGGGCGAGGGGTTCGCATGACCGACACCGGCCAGGTCCCGGCCGAGGGACTGCCGGAGAACGCAGACGCGGCGGAGCAGCCGGGCGTTCCCGGGCACGGCGCGTACGCCTACGTCTCCGAGAGCCCCGCCGAGGACGAGGACCTGCTGCTGCCGGGCGCCCAGAGCGCCTGGGGCAACGAGGTCGCCCCGCCGGCGCCCGAACCGGTCGTCGAAGCCGTCCACCAGCCGGACCCGCACCAGACCGGCGGCCGCGACACCGGCTCCGTCGACCTCACCGAGGTCCGCCTCCCCAACCCCGCCCCCGCCGCGTCCCGCCGCCCGCTGCACCTGGGCCCGCCCATCCCCAGCCCGTCCGCCGGCCCGGTCCGTTCCCTCGCCGACCGCGGCCCCGCCGGCACGCCCGTACGGCAGCCCGGCCCCCCGCCGGGTGCCGGCCCTCAGGGCGCGACGCCGTGGACCGCCCCGGCGCCCGCACAGCCCGCCCCCGCGGCGGTGGCCGGCCCGGCGGACGGCGCGCCTCCGGCGGAGCCCGGAGCGGCACCGGCCGCCGCGCCCGCCCCGGCCGGGGAAGCGGCCGACCCGGCGGCCTCCCCGCGGCCCGAGCCGGTGGGAGCCGCCCAGGCCGTGATGGCCCGGCTGGCCACGCAGGCCGGAGCGGCGCCGGCCCGGGACGGCGCCGCGCACGGCACCGATGCGGCCTCCACCGCGGTGCCCGAGGGCGCCGCGGGCGAGGCCGCCGCCGACACCGTGCAGCCGCTCGCGGCCGGCGGGGACGTCGCCGTGCAGGACCTGGGCCGGGGGCAGGCGGTCGCCACCGGCCCCGAGGGCGCCGGGGCCGGTTCCGACGCCGAGCCCGTGCAGGACGCGGCGGGCTCCTCGGACGCCGGGACCACGGACGTGGGCGCCCAGGCCGTCGGAGGCGGGCCCGGCGCCGGAGAGCTGCCGGAGTCCGGGGGCGAGCCGGGCGGACCTGCCCCGACCCACGCGGCCGGGCAGGAGCCCGGGCCGCACCAGTCCGGCCGGCAGCCCGGTCCGCACGAGCCCGGCCAGGACGCCGCCGACGAGGCTCCCGTCGGGGGCGTGCCCGCGGCGGAGGCCGCGCCGGAGCAGGCCGCCGCGACCGGCACCGCGGAGCCGGTCGCCCCGGCCGAGGCCGCACCGCAGGCGGCTGCCGCCGGTCCGGTGCCCGCGCAGGTCGTCGTCGCGCCCCGACCCGTCGTGGAGGTGGCGGAGGCGGGGCAGGTCACGGACGGCGCGGCGCCGGCCCCCGAGGCCGCCACGGAGCCGGCCGACGCCACCGTGCCGCCTCCGTCCGCCGACGGCGTGCGGCCGCCCGCGCAGGACGCGCCGGCCGAAGCCGCCGGAGCCGGTCAGGCCCCGTCCGCGGCCGCCGCAGTCGAAGCCGAAGCCGGAGCCGGAGCCGGCCAGGTCCGGCACGCGGCGGACGCGGCCCCGGCGCCGGATTCGGCGCCGCGGGTCGCCGCGCCCGGCCAGGACTCCCGGCCGGACCAGGAGCCCCTCCCGGCCGGCCCCGCCCACCCGCAGGGTGCCGAGGGCGGGCCCGCCGGGCCGCAGCATGCCCCCGCGCCCGCCGCCGCGCCCGCCGCAGAGGCGGTGCGTCCCGCGGGGAGCACCGGAGCGGCTCCCGAGGCCGCCGGCCCCGATGCCCCCGTCGGCCAGGCCCCCGGGCCAGGGCTGCCGGGCCCGGACGGGGCCGCTCCGGACGCCGCCGGCCCCGACGCCGCCTCTGCCGTGGGAGCCCTTCTGCAGCCCGTTCCCGCTCCCGGGCCGGAGTCCGCCCCCGGGCAACCCCCCGCCTCCGAGGCCGACCCGGCACCGGAACAGGCCGACCCGGCCGCACCCGCCGCCCCGGCCGCAACGGCCGACCCTGCCCAGGAAGGCCCGCCCGAGCCCGAGGCCGCGCCCGCCCCCGCGCCGGAGGCGGAAGACCCCTCGCTCCAGGTCCCGGACCAGGCCGGCGGTACCCCGAACGGCGTGACGGAGCTGCGGGGCGGCACGCCCGCCGTGGACCCGGTCGCGCCGCCGGCGCCCGCCGCCGCCCCGGCCGACGCCGCGATCCCGGCAGCGGCAGCCGCTCCGGCAGCGGCGGCGCCGTCCGTCCCGGAGGCCCTGTCCGCGCCGGCGGGCCCCCAGGCGGTCGGGCACCCGGACCAGCAGCTGCCCGAGGGGGCCGCCGTGCCCGGCACCCCGCACCCCGCCCCGGCAGTGCCGCACCCGGTCCCCGTCCCCGCGCAGCGGGACGCGGCCCCCGAGGCGGCCGACGGCCCGGACCTCGTGCAGCACGGCGACGACCTGGACACACGGGTCGCCGACCAGGACGACGAGGCCGCCGCAGGCGCGGCGGAGGGCACCGAGGGCCCCGACGCCGCGCCCGGCCCCGACGCCGCGCCCGGCCCCGACGCCGCGCCCGGCCCCGACGCCGCGCCCGGCCCCGACGCCGCGCCCGGCCCCGACGCCGCGCCCGGCCCCGACGCCGTGCCCGACGACGCCTCCACCGCCGAGGCCGGGCACGGCGCCGAGGCCGGGCACGGCGCGGCCCCGGGCGCGCCCGGGGCAGGCCCCGCTCCCGCCGCCGGCCCCGCCGCGCCCGCGTACGACGAGGCCGAACGCGCCGCCGTGCTGAAGGTGATGCGCGAGCGCCGTGACATCCGCAACGGCTTCCGCAGCGACCCCATCCCGCACGAGGTCCTGCTCCGGGTGCTGGAGGCGGCCCACACCGCGCCCTCCGTGGGCCACTCGCAGCCCTGGGACTTCGTGGTCATCCGGTCCGCCGAGACCCGCCGCGGCATGCACGAACTCGCGGCCCGCCAGCGCGAGGCGTACGCCAGATCGCTGCCCAAGGGCCGGGCCAAGCAGTTCAAGGAACTCAAGATCGAGGCGATCCTCGACACCCCGGTCAACATCGTCGTCACCGCGGACCCGACCCGCGGCGGCCGCCACACCCTGGGCCGTCACACGCAGCCGCAGATGGCCCCGTACTCCGCCGCCCTCGCGGTGGAGAACCTGTGGCTCGCCGCCCGCGCCGAGGGCCTCGGCGTGGGCTGGGTCAGCTTCTTCGACGAGCGCGAGATGGTCCGTGCCCTCGGCCTGCCCGAGCACCTGGAGGTCATCGCGTACCTGTGCGTCGGGTACGTGGACGAGTTCCCGGACGAGCCCGAGCTGATGCAGGCCGGCTGGTCAAGGAGACGCCCGCTGTCGTGGGTGGTGCACGAGGAGACGTACGGCCGCCGCGCCCTGCCCGGTGAGGAGCCGCACGACCTGCTCGCCGAGACCGTCGCGCAGATCCGCCCGCTGGACGCCAAGGCGCTCGGCGAGGCGTGGGAGCGGCAGAAGCGCATGACCAAGCCGGCCGGCGCGCTCGGCATGCTGGAGATCATCTCCGCGCAGCTCTCCGGGCTGTCCCGGCAGTGCCCGCCGCCGATCCCGGAACCCGCCGCCGTCGCGATCTTCGCCGGTGACCACGGCGTACACGCCCAGGGCGTCACCCCGTGGCCGCAGGAGGTCACCGCGCAGATGGTGGCGAACTTCCTGGGCGGGGGAGCGGTCTGCAACGCCTTCGCCCACCAGGTCGGCGCCGAGGTGTGCGTGATCGACGTCGGCGTGGCCGGGGACCTGCCCGCCACTCCCGGACTGCTGCCCCGCAAGGTCCGCGCCGGCACGGCCGACATGACCACCGGCCCCGCCCTGACCCGCGAGGAGGTCAAGCAGGCCGTCGAGGTCGGCATCGAGACCGCCCGCGACCTGGTGGCGGCCGGCAACAAGGCCCTGCTGACCGGTGAGATGGGCATCGCCAACACCACCGCGTCCGCCGCCCTGATCTCCGTCTACACCGGCACCGATCCGGCCGAGGTCACCGGCCGCGGTACCGGCATCAACGACGAGACCCTCGCCCGCAAGACCGAGGTCGTCCGCCGCGCCATCGAGCTCCACCGGCCCGACCCGGCCGACCCCGTCGGCGTGCTGGCGGCCATCGGCGGCCTGGAGCACGCGGCGCTGGTCGGCCTCCTGCTCGGCGGCGCCTCCCTGCGCACGCCGGTCATCCTGGACGGCGTCAGCGCCGGAGCCGCCGCCCTGGTGGCCCGCGCGATCGCCCCCGAGGTGCTCGCCGCCTGCATCGCCGGGCACCGCAGCGCCGAACCCGGCCATGTGGCCGCGCTCAACAAGCTCGGCCTGCGCCCCCTGGTCGACCTCGATCTCCGCCTCGGCGAGGGCACCGGCGCCCTGCTCGCCCTGCCGCTGGTGCAGAGCACCGCACGGGCGATGCACGAGGTGGCCACCTTCGACTCGGCCGGGGTCACCGAGAAGTAGTCGCACCGCGGGGCGGGCCGGCTCGTGAGCACCGGACCGCCCCGCGGGGCGCGCGGTCCGGCACCCGGGTACGGATCACCCGCGGGACGGCCCCGGACGCGAGGGCGGGGCCGTGCGCCGGGAGCCGGTCCGGCGCGCCGGCGCCGCACCACCGGACGGCGCACGGGAGCGCGGGCACGCCACGGAACCTCCCGTGCCGGGGCGTCCGGGGGCGGGCGCGGGCCCGGCCACAGGGCCGGGCCGGGCACCCGGATCCGGGCCACCCCTGCCGCCACGCCCGGCAGCCGACTAAAATCCGCACGTCAGGGCCGCTCCGACGGCGCAGCGCCCGCACCCCTCCGCCTGGACGAGGAGCCGCCCCTCATGGCCGAACACCCCGCTTACCCGGTAGGCCTCCGCCTGACCGGCCGCAAGGTCGCCGTCCTCGGCGGTGGCCAGGTGGCCCAGCGCCGCCTGCCCTCGCTGATCGCGGCGGGCGCACGGATCGTCCTGGTCTCCCCGGAGGCCACCGCCTCGGTCGAGGCCATGGCGGACGCGGGCGAGATCACCTGGCTGCGCCGCCCGTACGCCGAGGGCGACCTCGCCGACGCCTGGTACGCCCTGATCGCCACCAGCGACCCCGAGGCGAACGCCGCCGCCTCCGCGGAGGGCGAGCGGCACCGCGTGTGGTGCGTACGCTCCGACGACGCCGACGCGGCCACCGCCTGGACCCCCGCGACCGGCCACAGCGAGGGCGTCACCGTGGCGGTCCTCACCACCGACTCCCGCCACCGCGACCCCCGCCACACGGCCGCCGTCCGCGACGCGGTCGTCGAGGGGCTGCGCGACGGCACCCTCGTCGCCCCCCACCACCGCACCCGCACCCCCGGCGTCGCCCTCGTCGGCGGCGGGCCGGGCGACCCGGACCTGATCACGGTCCGCGGCCGCCGCCTGCTCGCCGAGGCCGACGTCGTCATCGCGGACCGGCTCGGCCCACGCGACCTGCTCGCCGAACTGCCGCCGCACGTCGAGGTGATCGACGCCGCGAAGATCCCCTACGGCCGGTTCATGGCCCAGGAGGCCATCAACAACGCCCTCATCGAGCACGCCAAACAGGGCAGGTCCGTGGTGCGGCTCAAGGGCGGCGACCCCTACGTCTTCGGCCGCGGCATGGAGGAGGTCCAGGCCCTCGCCGAGGCGGGCATCCCCTGCACGGTCGTGCCCGGCATCTCCAGCTCGATCTCGGTCCCCGCGGCGGCCGGCGTCCCCGTCACGCACCGGGGTGTGGCCCACGAGTTCACCGTGGTCAGCGGGCATATCGCCCCCGACGACGAACGGTCCCTGGTGGACTGGCCGGCGCTGGCCGCGCTGACCGGCACACTCGTGGTCCTGATGGGCGTGGACAAGATCGGGAAGATCGCCGAGACCCTCGTCGCCCACGGCAGGTCGCCGGACACCCCGGTCGCGCTGGTCCAGGAGGGCACGACCCCCGCGCAGCGCCGCGTCGACGCCACCCTCGGCACGGTCGCCGAGACCGTCACCGCCCAGGACGTACGGCCCCCCGCGGTCGTCGTCATCGGCGAGGTCGTCCGGGTCGGCCCGGAACACCTCGGGGGTGCCGGACCCCGGCAGGCGTAACCCGAGGTAACTCACCCGCTTCCGAGCCGTTGGCACCACCCGTACGACAAGGCAGTATCACCCTGTGGCCGATCTCATCACCGTTGACGACCCCGACGACCCGCGCCTGTGCGACTACACGGGCCTGACCGACGTGGAACTGCGCCGCACGCGAGAACCCGCCGAGGGCCTGTTCATCGCCGAGGGGGAGAAGGTCATCCGCCGGGCCAAGGACGCCGGGTACGAGATGCGCTCGATGCTGCTCTCGGCGAAGTGGGTCGACGTCATGCGCGACGTCATCGACGAGCTTCCCGCACCCGTGTACGCGGTCAGCCCGGAACTCGCCGAACGCGTCACCGGCTACCACGTGCACCGCGGGGCGCTCGCCTCCATGCAGCGCAAGCCGCTGCCGTCGGCGTCCGAACTCCTGCGCGCCGCCCGCCGTGTGGTGGTGATGGAGTCCGTCAACGACCACACCAACATCGGTGCGATCTTCCGTTCCGCGGCCGCCCTCGGCATGGACGCCGTACTGCTCTCCCCGGACTGTGCCGACCCGCTGTACCGGCGCAGCGTCAAGGTCTCCATGGGCGCGGTGTTCTCCGTGCCGTACGCCCGGCTGGACACCTGGCCCAGGGGGCTCGACTCGGTCCGCGAGGCCGGGTTCACGCTGCTGGCCCTCACCCCCGACGAGAAGGCGAGGAGCCTGGACGAGGCCGCGCCGCACCGCATGGAACGGGTGGCGCTGATGCTCGGCGCGGAGGGCGACGGCCTGTCCACCCAGGCCCTGGTCGCCGCCGATGAGTGGGTGCGCATCCCGATGGCGCACGGCGTGGACTCGCTCAACGTCGGCGCGGCCGCCGCGGTCGCCTTCTACGCCGTCGCCACCGGCCGTCCTCAGGCGTAGAGCGGTCGCTGCGGGCCGTCCCCAGGCGTGCAGTGGGAGGCCGCGGACTGGACGGGGCGGGAGGCCCTGGGCCCGCGCGTACGGCAGGGCGCGCGCCGTGCGGGCTGTCGTGTGCCCTCCGGATGCGCGCCGCGCCTGTGCCGTGCGGTCGGGCGGTGCACCCGCCGGACGGGTACCGTGCGCGTGGTCCCGGAGGGGCACCGTGCGCGTGGCCCCGGACGGGCGCCGTGCGCGTGGCCCCAGACGGGCGCCGTGCGCGTGGTCGGGGGCCCGCCGGGTGCGTACGGTGCGGGCGGCCGACGCGTATCGCACGGGCGATCCGGGTGCGCGTGGTCCGGGTGTGCGACCCGTCGCGCACCCTGCCGCGCCGTCGCCGTGCGGGCGGCCGGACCGTCAGACGTGCCCCGGCTGCGCGGCCGGCCGGCCCGCCACCGGCGTGGACCCCTGGGAGACCGACTGCCGCTGCCCCGGCGGAGGATGGGCCGCCGCCGGTTGCTCCTGCCGGTCGGCCGGGCCGCGCCGGACGTCGCCGCCGAACCCCCGGGCCGCGCCCTCGCAGCCCTGCACCAGGGCGATCCCCAGCGCCACCAGCAGGGTGACCACGACGAACACGAACAGCCGCTGCCGCAGCAGGCGCGGATTGGCCGGCCGCAGCCTGGTGCCCGTCGTGCGGGGCGCCGGACGGCCGCCGCGCGGCACGGGCCGGGCTCCGCTGCCGCCGCGCGTGGAAGCACGCGGCGGGGGCGTGCCGCGAGGCACCGGAGTGGGCCCCGCCGTTCCCGGCCGCGACCCCGTACCGCTGCGCGGGGCGGAGCCGCCACGTGAGGCGGAGCCCCCGCGCGAGGCGGTGCCGCCGCCCCGCGACGGCGACGCGCCCCGGGCGGCGGCGGAACCCCGGGAGGACGCCGTGCCCCGCGGCGCGGCCGGCGTGCCCTGAGGCGGCCGGGTCCGGCGGCGCTGCTGCTCGGGGTAGGTCTCCGCGAGCCGCCCCGCAGGCCGGTCCGGCTCCGCAGGGCGCGGCGCGGGCGGCCGCCCGTCGAGCAGGATCTGCGCCTCGCGGGCGGCGATCTCCTTCAGCCGCAGCGACAGGTCGAGCGTGCTGGGCCGTTCCTCGGGGTCCTTCGCCAGACACGCCCGCACCAGCGGGGCCAGCGCGTCCGGCACCCCCTGCAACTGGGGCTCCTCGTGCACCACCCGGTACAGCATCACCTCCGAACTGCCGTGGCCGAACGGGGAGTCGCCGGTGCAGGCGTAGGCGAGCGTGGCACCCAGCGAGAACACGTCGGTGGCCGGCGTCACGGCCGCACCGCGCACCTGCTCGGGGGCGAGGAACCCGGGGGAACCGACCGCGGTGCCCACGTGCGTGAGCGTGGACGCGCCGGTCGCCCAGGCGATGCCGAAGTCGATGATCCGGGGGCCCTTGGGGGAGAGCAGGATGTTCGACGGCTTCAGATCGCGGTGCACCACCCCGGCCTCGTGCACCGCCACCAGCCCCTCCGACAGGGCGGCGCCGACCGCGGCGACGTCCGCCGCACCCAGCGAGCCCTCCTCGGCGACCTTGTCGTGCAGCGACGGTCCCGGCACGTACTGGGTGGCGAACCACGGCCGGTCCGCCTCCAGATCCGCCGCGACCAGCCGGGCCGTGCACCCGCCGCGGATCCGCCGGGCGGCGGACACCTCGCGGGCGAACCGCGACCGGAACTCCTGGTCCTCCGCGAGATCGGGCCGGATCACCTTCAGCGCGACCCGCTGCCCCTTCTTGTCGGAGCCCAGGTACACCACACCCATGCCGCCCGCGCCGAGCCGCCGGTGCAGCTTGAACGAGCCGACGACGCGCGGGTCCTCGCGCCTCAGGCGCATCATCGCCATGTTCATCCCCGCTGCCCGGTCCGTGTGACGTGGCACAGCTTACGAGTCTGCGGCCGTGAGCGCGCAGAGGCCGCGCCCTCTCGGCCCGATCGATTGTCGGTGCCGAGCAGCAGACTTGAGGAACGGTCAGACACCGCGCACGACGGCCGACCCGTTCCAACGGGTGATTCCAACAGCCAGAGATCCACGGGGGGTTGAGGCCGCGGAGCGTGACGGTGCGGACACGGCCGCCGACCGTGCCGCCGCGGCCTGCACGCCCGCCCCGGCGCGGGGCGGGCCGCCGCCCGAGGAGCCGCCGGGCGCACGCCCCGAGGCGGCGGAAGTGAGTGAAGTCACCTCGGCGGCCCCCGTACGCCCCTACGCGGCCGGCCCCTCCCGCAAGCCCACACCCCGATCCGCCGCCCCGTCGATCCGCCGCCCCGTCGTCCCGTCGCCCTGTCGATCCGCGGTCCCGTCGATCCGTCGTCCCGTCGTCCCGTCGTCCCGTCGATCCGCCGTCCCGTCGTCCCGTCGATCCGCCGTCCCGCCGTCCCGTCGTCCCGTCGTCCCGTGTCCCGGCCGGACGGTCCACCCGACACGGTCCGCCCGACATGGTTCGCCCGACACGGTCGGCTCGGACGGACCGGACGCACCAGGCGCACCCGGCGCACCCGGACGGACCGGACACCCCCTCCGGGAAGACCCCGAGAGCCGGACCCGGGTCTCCACCCTGGGGAGTACACGCGGCCGGACGGCTCATCCTCCGGGAGGCCCGGCAATCGGTACGAGGGCATGACGCCCGGCACCCGCCCCGCCCCTAGATTTGAGGTCAAGCGGCGGGTGCAGCACTCGTCCCCCGAGGTCGGACGCCCGCCGCTGCCAGACGTCAACCGAATCAGGTCAGGAGAGGGGCATGGCCCACACGGCACCGCGGACAGCGCTCCGCGCCCAGGGACGCAGGGCGTACTCCGCCTTCCGTCCCCGCCGTACCGGGCGCCGCCACCCGCTGGTGGCCACGGCCATGGCCCTTCCCCTGGCGGTCCTGCTCCTCGTCGTCTTCGACGGCTGGGAGACAGTGGCCACACAGGCGTCGTCCGTGGGCGTGATGCTGGGGCGCTGAGCGGCGACCCCAGGCCCGGAAGAGCGGTCCGGGCGGGGACATCCACCCATAGCCCCGTGGGGACGGGGGTGCGGCGGACGGCACAGATGCCGGCGCAGCTGGGGAGCTGCGCCGGCATTACCTTCTCCCGGCCTCCCGGCCTCCCGGCCTCCCGGCCTCCCGGCCTCCCGGCTGTCTGAGTCTGCGTTGCCGTTTCCGGGCCCCGGCCCTCACCGTCGCGCCGCGCCGCGACCGTTCCGTGGCACCGTGGCCTGCCGCCTGCCGCCTGCCGCCTGCCGCCTGCCGCCTGCCGCCTGCCGCCTGCCGCCTGCCGCCTGCCGCCTGCCGCCTGCCGTCCCTGCGCCGCGGGCATCGCAGGACCGCTGCCGTACCCTCGCGGGCAGAGCCACCTGGGGGAGATGTGACCGCGGACCTGCTGTCGGAGCTCAGTGTCAGGGCCCGTCGTGCGGCCCACCCGCGCGGCGGGCCGTGTGCCTGCGGTGCGGGCGGCGCGCTCGCGGAACGGCCGGACGTCATCGTCGTACGGCACGGCACCGCGGTCGCCAAGGCGCATGCGCCCGGCACCGCCCCGGACACCCTCGCGGCCCGCCTCGCCGCGGCCGCCGATCTGTCCGGCCCGCTGCTGCGGCCCCTCGCGCCGGACCCCGTCCCGCTGCACGGCCGCCTGGTCACGTTCTGGCCCTACGGCGCCCCCGTCGACCCCGGTGACCCGGACGCCGCCCCCTGGGAGGCCCTGGGCAGCCTCCTCGCCGCACTGCACCGCGCGCCCGCCCCTGCGGGGCTGCCCCCGATGCGCGGCCCCGCGAAGGCCGCCCGCGCGGTCGCCCGGCTGTGCGGCGGTGCCCCGGCCCACGCGGCCGCCGCGCCCGTCCTGCGCGCCTGGCGCACCCTGCCCGGCTGGGCCCGCGGCGAGAGTCCCATGCCGGACACCGGCACCCTCTGCCACGGCGACCTGCACCTTGGACAGCTCGTGCGTCACCCGGCCCCCGACGGCCCGTGGCGCCTCATCGACGTCGACGACCTCGGCACCGGCGTACCCGCCTGGGATCTGGCCCGCCCGGCCGCCTGGTACGCCTGCGGCCTGCTGCCACCCGGGGAGTGGGCCCGCTTCCTGGCCTCCTACCGCGCCCACGGCGGGCCGGCCGTGCCGCCGGACGGCGACCCGTGGCCGGCCCTGGACACGCCGGCCCGCGCGCTGACCGTCCAGACCGCCGCCACCGCGATCGCGAAGGCCGTCGCCGCAGGCCGCGCCCTGGACGAGGTGGAGCAGGCCCTGGTCGACGCGTGCGCGCGCATGTGTTCCGTGTCACCGTGACCCGCGACGACTTCCGCCATGTCGCGTGCAACCGTGGGCGGCGGGACGGAGTCTGTCCAGAAGACGTCCGAAGCAGGACCGAACGGCGAGGAGTTGAGCCGACCATGCAGTGTCCGAAGTGCCACGCGGCGATGCACACCTACAACCGCAGCGGCGTCCAGATCGAGCAGTGCTCCAACTGCCGGGGGATCTTCCTCGACTACGGCGAGCTGGAGGCCCTGACCCGGATGGAGTCCCAGTGGGCGCAGCCGCCGGCCCCGCCCGCGCCGCCGGTCGCTCCGCAGCCCTACCCGGCCGCCCCGCACGCCCCCGCCTGGGGCGCTCCGCACGGCGGCCACGGCGGCCACTACGGCGGCCACCGCCGGCACAAGGGCTTCGGCCGCATGCTCTTCTCCAGCTGAGCCGCACCGCCCACGACGAAGCCCCCGGCCGGACGGCCGGGGGCTTCGGGGTGTGGACGATACTGGGATTGAACCAGTGACCTCTTCCGTGTCAGGGAAGCGCTCTCCCGCTGAGCTAATCGTCCTCGGGACCCCGGCCGGAGAGCCGGGGGCACTGCGTGCGCGATACTGGGATTGAACCAGTGACCTCTTCCGTGTCAGGGAAGCGCTCTCCCGCTGAGCTAATCGCGCGGGGATGATCCTTGCGGACCGGGTCCGGAGCGGTCCGGACCAGTGGACGATACTGGGATTGAACCAGTGACCTCTTCCGTGTCAGGGAAGCGCTCTCCCGCTGAGCTAATCGTCCTTGGAGGTGGAGACGGGATTTGAACCCGTGTAGACGGCTTTGCAGGCCGTTGCCTCGCCTCTCGGCCACTCCACCAGGAGTGTAGGGGATCGGGAGACCCCCACTTCCTACGAGCGGACGACGAGGCTCGAACTCGCGACCTCAACCTTGGCAAGGTTGCGCTCTACCAACTGAGCTACGTCCGCCTGTCGTTTCGGTCCGCTTGCGCGGCCCGGCGACGTGTTGAACTCTAGCGGATTCCTGGGCCAGTACAAAAACGCGTTTGTGCAGCGTGCTGCGTCCGCGCTGCCCGGCGACCCGGCAGGAGCCCCGCGAGGGCACGCCCGGCTCACCGGCGGGACGCCCGCCCTAGACTCGACAGCGTGCTCGACCTCGCTCCTCTGGCCCGCTTCGGCGACCGTGTCGCCACCGGCCTCCTCGACGTCACCGACGACCCCTCGGCCCTGGACTCCACCGGCTTCTGGGCCGTCTGCGCCGACTTCGAGGGCCGCCTGACCTGCGCCCGCTTCGCCGATGTCCGCACCCAGCCGGTGCCCGCGCCCGTTCCCGGCGCATGGCGCGGCCCGGCCGCCACCGACTGGACGTCCTCCCTCGACCGCGCCGCGTACACCGCGGGCGTCCGCCGGATCCGCGAGCACATCGCGGCCGGCGACGTCTACCAGGCGAACCTCTGCCGCGTCCTTTCCGCCCCCCTCGCCCCGGGCATCGGCGGCGGAGCAGACGTCGACGCGCTCACCGCGCTGCTCGCCCGCGGCAATCCCGCCCCGTACGCAGGCACGATCCGGCTGCCGGCGCACGGCGTGGAGATCGCCACCGCCTCCCCCGAGCTGTTCCTGCGCCGGGACGGCCGGATCATCGAGTCCGGCCCGATCAAGGGCACCGGGCGCACCGAGGCGGACCTGCTGCCGAAGGACTACGCCGAGAACGTCATGATCGTCGATCTGGTCCGCAACGACGTCGGCCGCGTCTGCGCCACCGGAAGCGTGACCGTGCCCGACCTGTGCGCCGTGGAGAAGCACCCGGGCCTGGTCCACCTCGTCTCCACCGTCCGCGGCGCCCTCCGCGACGACGCCGGCTGGCCCGAGCTGCTCGCCGCCGCCTTCCCGCCCGGCTCGGTCACCGGCGCGCCCAAGTCGAGCGCCCTGCGGATCATCGCAGACCTGGAGACCGCACCCCGCGGCCCCTACTGCGGTGGCATCGGCTGGGTCGACGCCGACCGCGGCACCGCCGAGCTGGCCGTCGGCATCCGCACCTTCTGGGTCGACCGGACCCGGGGAGTACTCCGCTTCGGCACCGGCGCCGGCATCACCTGGGGATCCGACCCCGAGGGGGAGTGGCGCGAGACCGAACTGAAGGCCGCCCGGCTGCTCGCGGTAGCGTCGGGGACGTACGAGACCGGTGGAGAAGGGTTCTAGCACGTGAAGATCTGGCTCGACGGCGTACTGCAGGACACCGAGTCCGCCCGCGTCTCCGTCCTCGACCACGGCCTGACCGTGGGCGACGGCGTGTTCGAGACGGTGAAGGCGGTGCACGGCCGCCCCTTCGCCCTCACCCGCCACCTGGACCGGCTGACCCGCTCCGCCCACGGCCTCGGCCTGCCCGACCCCGACCTCGACGAGGTCCGCCACGCCTGTGCGGCCGTCATCGAGGCGAACCCCATGCCGCTCGGCAGACTGCGCATCACCTACACCGGCGGCCACGGCCCCCTCGGCTCCGACCGCGGCACCCACGGCCCCACCCTGGTCGTCGCCCTCGGCGAGACCACCCGCCGCCCCGACTCCACCGCCGTCGTCACGGTCCCCTGGACCCGCAACGAACGCGGCGCCCTCACCGGCCTGAAGACCACCTCCTACGCCGAGAACGTCGTCGCCCTCGCCCGCGCCCACGCCCAGGACGCCTCCGAGGCCCTCTTCGCCAACACCGTCGGACAGCTCTGCGAGGGCACCGGCTCCAACGTGTTCGTCGTCCTCGACGGCGAGCTCCACACCCCGCCGCTCACCTCCGGCTGCCTGGCCGGCATCACCCGTCAACTGGCCGCGGAGTGGACCGGCGCCAAGGAGACCGACCTCCCCCTGGACGTCCTGGGCCACGCCGACGAGGTGTTCCTCACCTCCACCCTGCGCGACGTACAGGCCGTGCACCGCATCGACGGCCGCCTGCTGCCCGGCGCACCGGGCCCGGTGACCGCCAAGGCGATGCGCCTCTTCGACGAACGCTCCTCCGACGACCTGGACCCCTGATGCCCTCCGGGGCGTGCCCGAGGCCGGGCCCCCGGTCCGCCACCGACGTCCGGACCGGCGGGGCGGGGCCCGGCTTCCGGACCACCGGCCCCTCGCGGCGTACCCGCCGTGCATGCCCCGCGGCCGGGGCGTAGCCGTGGCCCGGGGGCTGGGGCTTGGTGTCCGTGGCCCGGGGGCTGGGGCTTGGTGTCCGTGGCCGGGGGCTGAAAACTTGGCCTGCGAGGCCCGGTGTCCGTGGCCCCGGGGCCGAGGCCCGGTGCCCGTGGCCCATAACGGCACCGTGCCGCCCGCTCGGGACGCCGGGCACGCGGCGCTCCTCGCGCCGAGGCCGCGGGACCGGATCCAGGACGTAAATCGGCTGCCGTCGCGCGCGTCGGCGGGTAGAACACGGATGATGACCACGACCCTGCGGCCGACCGAGCCGCTCCAGCGCGCCTCCGACGGGGCACTGTCGCGCCGTTTCGCGGTGTGCGTGAACAGCCGTCCCGTCGGCGCGATACACCTGGCCACCCATCCGGTGTTCGGGCCTGCCGTCGCGCAGATCCGCGACCTGAGTGTGCAGCAGCCGGACCGTCGGCGCGGCCGGGGCACCGTCGCCGCGCTGGCCGCCGAGGAGGTGGTCCGCGGCTGGGGCTGCGCCCGCGTCGAGATCGCCGTGCCCGCCGACGCGGCCCCCGCCCTGCGCCTCGCCACGGCCCTCGGCTACGTCCACCGCAACCGGGGCATGGAGAAGGAACTCGGCGCCACCGCGCCGGCCCTCCCCGACGGCAGCAGGGCCCGGCCGATGACCCCGGACGAGTTCGGGCCCTGGAACGAGCGCAGCATGGCCGACTACGCCCGGGACTGGATCGAGCGGGGCGTCCCCGAGGCCGAGGCCTGGGCCAAGTCCCGGCGCGACCAGGAACACCTCCTCCCGCAGGGGCTGCGCACACCCGACGCCGTGCTGAGTGTGCTGGACCACGACGGTGAGGCCGTCGGCACCCTGTGGCTCGCCCTCGCCGCGGACGGGGCGGCGTACGTGTTCGACGTCGAGACCGCGGAACGCTTCCGCGGGCGCGGCCACGGACGCTCCCTGATGCTGCTCGCCGAGGCGCAGGCGGTGTCCGCGGGGCGGCGGCGTCTCGGGCTCAACGTGTTCGCGGGCAACACCCCGGCGGAGAGGCTGTACGCGTCGCTGGGCTACCGGACGGTGCAGTACACGTTGTACAAGCAACTGCTCTGAAGGCCGCCGCCCCGGCCCGGGTCTGAAGGCCGCCGCCCCGGCCCGGGTCAGACCGGCTCGGCCAGCAGGCGGTCCGCGATCTCCTCGATGCGTTCGCGCAGGCCCTCCTGGCTCCGGCCGCCGTCGAGGCGCTCGCCGTCGATGACGTAGGTCGGCGTGCCCGTCACGCCGATCGCCTTCCCCTCGGCCTGGTCGGCGTCGACGATCAGGATGTGCCTGCCGTCGATCAGAGCCGTGTCGAACTCCTCGGCGTCCAGGCCCAGTTCCCGTGCCACGTCGACGAGGAACGCCTCGCCCCCGGCGTCCAGCTCGGCCACACGGCCCAGCACCGCCTCCACATACGCCCAGCCCCGGCCCTGCTCCGCGGCCTCCTCGGCGGCCTGCGCGGCGGCGAAGGCGTGCTTGTGCTTCTCCAGCGGGAAGTGCCGCAGCCGCAGCTCCAGCCGGTCACCGTACCGGTCGCGCAGCGCACGGAGGTCGTCCAGGGCGGTACGGCAGTCCGGGCACTGCAGCTCGCACCAGACGTCGAGGACGGGGGCCGTCGGGCGCGGGGAGGCGGAGGAGGGGTCGCTCATGCGCTCAGTCTTCCAGGCCGCGTCCGCGCGCCCCAATCCGGCCGTCGATGCTCCCCGGCCACCTGCCCGGTACGCGGCGCACGGCCTGGTTCCGCACCCCGCCGGGGACGCCCACCGGACGCGGCCGGACTGATCCCGACTCGGTGCTGTTCGCCTCGCCCTGATGCGTTCTCTGCCGTTTCGATCATTCCCTCGTCTTCTGAAGTGGCCTGATGTGGTGTGGTCTGTTCTGGTCGGGGAGCTGCGGCTGGGATCGCCTGCGGTGCCGTTGGTGCTTGCGATGCTTGCGGTGCTTGCGATGCTTGTGGTGCTTTCGGTGCTTGTAGTTCCTGTGGTGCTTGTGGCGCCTGTAGTTCCTGTGGTGCCCACAGTGTCCGTGGCGCCGTGGCGTCCGTGGCGTCGCTGGTGTCCGGGGCGTCGTTGGTGTCCGGGGTGCCGACGGTGCCCGCCCGCGGTGGTGGCGGTCGGCTTGCCGGTCCGCCGACCCGCGGCTGTCCGGACTGTCCCGCGGCTGTCCGGACTGTTCGGGCAGGGGAGGGGGTGGCTCGCTGGTGCAGGGCTTCTGCCGGGGCGGCGGGCGTCTCCGCGCCGGAGGGCCGGTGGCCGGCCGTGGGGCGGTCCGTCGCGGTGGGCGCACAGAGGCCTTCCGAGGCCGTGCCTTCCGAGGCCGGCCCGGACGTCGGCCCCGGGGCCCGGTCCCCCCAGGCTCGGTCCCATGGGCCCGTCCCGAGGTCCGACCCTGAGGTCCGACCCCGACTCGCGGAGGAGACGACCCGGAGATGTCCCTGATGTCCCCTCCGCCCATGGCCCAGCACCCCACCACAGGTGCAGGATGGAAGGAACAACCCACCGTCTCCGACCGAGAGCGCCTGGAGGATCCGGATGATTGCCGAGACCGTGTGTTCCGCCGTCGCCGCGGCCGGGCTCGGAATCGCCGCGGTCACCGCGTACCGCCGGCGTTTCCTGGCGGCTGCCAGAATCGCGGCCTACGCCCTGGTGCCGCTCGGCCTGGTGATGACGGGCGTGGTCGACTGGATAGCCGACACCGCCTTCAGCCCGACCGCCTGGGCCGGCATCGGAGTGCTGGGTGTGTCCTGGGCGCTGTTCGCCACGACCCGCGCGGTGGAGCGGCGCCGCGGAACCGGCGGCGAGGAGCGCACGGCGGCCACCGCAGAGGAGCGTGAGGTCGTCGCCCCGCAGGCTGCGGCCCCGGCCCTCGGCCCGACCGCCGGTGGGGCGTCCCGGCGGCAGCCCGCCACTCGCGGCGAGCCCGACGACTTCAGCGACATCGAGGCGATCCTGAAGAAGCACGGCATATGACCGCCGGGTGAGCCCGGCGACTCCCTGACCCGGGAGCTCCCCGAGCCTGCCGTACCGGGGTGAATCGCACACCCGGCGGCCGACGTTCGACGCGTGTCACGTAATCCGGCGAACTGCCGCTCCCAGTGGGCGTGTTGAGGGTGTCAAGGGCGCGGTGTGCGTCATCATCGGCCGCGAGATGCTGGACACCACACAGAGCGATGCCGCGCCGCCGAAGGACGAGCCGCGCGGGTGCCTCTTCGCCCTTTCCCAGCCACCGCTGATGATCTTCCTTGCGGTGATCGGGAGTCTGCTGCTCATGGCTGCGCTGCACGACCTGCTGCTGCTGTGATCCGTACCCGCGCTCCCCGGCGCCATCCGCCGGGGGCCGCGTCGGACCCCGGGACGACGTCCGGTCCGCCCGGGGCGGCGTTCCCCGAGCCCCGGACGGCAGACCGGTCCGGCGTCACCCAGGCGCACGTCCGGACGAGGCCGGGTGCAGGTCCGGCCCGGATGCGGCACCGGGCCGCGCGAGCCGTCCGGACGGGCCGGAGGCCGCCTCAGCCCGTCGCCTCCTTGCGGCGTGCCCGGTAGGCGGCGACATGCAGCCGGTTGCCGCAGGTTCGGCTGTCGCAGTAACGCCGCGACCGGTTGCGGGAGAGGTCGACGAAGGCGCGCCGGCAGTCCGGCGCCTCGCACCTGCGCAGTCGCTCCTGCTCCCCGGCCACGACGAAGAAGGCCAGCGCCATGCCGCAGTCCGCGGCGAGGTGATCAGCGAGGGAGGCGCCCGGAGCGAAGTAGTGGACATGCCAGTCGTAGCCGTCATGGTCGGTCAGCCGGGGGGTCGTGCCCGCGGCCGCGACGAGCTCGTTGATCAGCCCGGCGGCGGCGCGGGCGTCGGGGGAGGCGAAGATGGCCGCAAACCTCCCGCGGACCTTGCGCACCGCGGCCAGGTCGAACTCCGACAGCGTGCCGACGTCACTGACCTCGTGGTTTCGTACGAACTCCTCGAGGGTCGGCACATCGGGCAGCCCGTCGGGGGACGCCTCGTCCTCCGGTGCGGTGTTCACCAGATCCACCACAGTGTCGAGGGCGCACCGGGCGTCGTGGGTGATCAGCACGTTTTGCTCTCCCTGGCCTGGGGTCGGGCGGGCGCCCGCGGATGCTGGCCGATCGTAGTGGCTCCCGGCCGCACCGGAAGGGGCTCCGCCCGTGATGTCCTTACAACGCCCACGTACCCGCGGTCCTTCCCGCCCACCACCCCGCACCGGACCCGGAGGCCACCCGCCCCGGCCCGGAGGCCACGACCCTGCCCCCGGCCCGGCCCCGCGGCGGATTCCGGGCCCGGTGCGGGGCGGTGGAACCGTGCCCCTGCCGCAGGCCCCGCGGCACGCGGAACCGGCGCCGAAGCCGCGGAGGACCGCGGCGACGACGCCGGTGTGTGCCGTATGCGGTTGTCCGGGCCCGAGCCGTCTCCCCGAGTGGACGGCGCCGGGCTGTCTGTGGGGGTTCGCTCAGCTCTCCGCCAGGATGTGGGACAGCTCCTGATCCAGGTCGAAGTGCCGATGCTCGGTGCCGGGTGGTACGGCGGCGTCCGTCCGCTTCAGGAACGACTCCAGAGCCCGCGCCGGGGCCTCGAGCAGAGCCTCGCCCTCCGGAGAGCTCAGGGCGATGCACACGACGCCCTGACCGTGACTGCGCGACGGCCAGACGCGGACGTCGCCGGTTCCCGTGGGCCGGTGCAGGCCCTCGGCGAGGAGGTCGCGGGCGAACACCCACTCGACGGTCTCCTCGGCTCCGGTGTGGAAGGTGGCGTGCACGGCGTAGGGGTCGGCCGTGTCGTACCGCAGGCCTGCGGGGACAGGCAGGGAGGACTCGCTCGACACAACGAGGCGCAGGTGCAGCTCGCAGCTGACCGTGGTGTTCATAAGCGCCAGGGCCTTTCGCTCAGTGTGCGCTCGGGGATTCGCACGTCGGCGAAATCGACATGCCACCTACGGTGCCGTTGTAAACCCCTCTGAGTGTTTTGCGTGCCTTTACGTAACTCTTCCGGCCGAGGGCGGCTTCGGAAGGTACGACCAATGCGGTGACCGGAATCGGTCCGGTAGTGTTTGACGGTATGAATACGGGGAGTGACGGTCCGGGCGAGGCGACGGTCATGGCGGCGGACGACACCGGGACGGACGTGGCGAAGAACGAGCGGGCGCTCGGCTCCCGGGCGCCGGACTTCATCAAGGCGCGGCGGGCTCTCCACGTGAGCTGGCAGGTCGGTGTCTTCGTGGTCGGCCTGGCGGTCGTGACGGCCGGCGTGATCATGCTGCCGCTGCCCGGTCCCGGCTGGGTGGTGATCTTCGGCGGCATGGCGATCTGGGCGACCGAGTTCGTGTGGGCCCAGCTCGTCCTGCGCTGGACCAAACGCAAGGTGACCGAGGCCGCCCAGCGGGCCCTCGACCCCAAGGTGCGCCGCCGCAACATCACCCTCACGGCCGTCGGCTTCGTGATCGTGGCCGTCCTGGTGGGCTTCTACCTCGCGAAGTTCGGTCTCGTCATGCCCTGGAAGATCGAGAACCAGTGATCACCGGCGGCCCGGACGGCCGGTCGGCACTGGTCACGGGCACCCCCTGACATGGGGTAATCTTCTTCCTGCGCCCGGGCGATTAGCTCAGTGGGAGAGCGCTTCGTTCACACCGAAGAGGTCACTGGTTCGAACCCAGTATCGCCCACCCCGGCACGGCGGCCCGTCTGCACCAGCAGACGGGCTGCCCCCGTTTTCCCCACCCCACCCCACCCCACCCCCTCTCGCCCAGGTGGGATTGGAGGATTTTGGCCGCGGGGCGGGGAAATCCCCGCGAACATTCCCGGAGAAGGTGGCCGGATTTCTCCAGAAGGGTCGCTGCCGTCATGACGGCTTTAGGCGGGGGGAGCAGCGGGGGAGTTCTGCCGAGGGGGTGTCAGGTTCCTTGCGGGGGTGGGAAATCGGCGGGCTTTTCGCCGTGGGGTGCGTTGTGCGGGCGAGGTGGCTTTCGCGGGTTCTGCGGTTCTACCGCATGCGGCCCAGGGCCTCGCGCATGCGGCGGACGTCCCTCAGACGCTGCTCGTAGGTGGCACCGAGGGCCAGCAGGAGCGCACCTGCCAGGGCGGGCGGCGCCCAGCGCGGCAGGGCGTCGGCGACCTGCACCAGATACGGCGTCAGCTCGTGCAGGGCGTCCAGGGCCAGCGCCGAGCCGCCCAGCAGCAGCGGCGCCCGCAGGTGGTGTCCGGCGCCCAGCAGCGTCACGGCCAGCGCGCCCAGGCCCAGGACCAGCGGGCGCTGCCAGTGCGGGTCCGTCCACGCCGCCGCCAGACTCGGCACCAGCGTCGCGGCCAGCCCCGGCCCGTACGCCTGCCAGGACGACACCCGCGGGTCCCGGCGCCTGCGCACCAGCCCCAGCAGCAGTGCCGGGACCGTCACCGGCAGGGTGTAGGCCTCGGGGACGGACACCTCCCAGGCCGCCAGCCGCACCCAGGTGGCCAGCACGAACAGGGCCGCCGCCGCACCGCCGACCGCGTGCCGGTCCGGACGCAGCGCCACACCCGTGGCGATCACACCGCACAGGGACAGCACCAGGGCCAGCACCGGCCCGTCTGCGGCCGCGAGCCCCACGGCGACCAGCGCGCAGACCGCGCCCGACACCTCCAGCGCCGCCCGGACCGGACCCTCCGCCCGGACCGGACCCCGCGTGCGCGCCGTGCAGCCGGCCACCGCCGCGGGCACCAGCAGCACCAGCAGGGCCGTGTGGGCCGGCGTCCAGCCGAGCCAGGCGCCCACCGCGCAGGCCAGCGCGGTCGCATGGCCGGTCGCGGCAACCGCCGGGAGCAGCCGCCGGGCCAGGGCCGCGCACACCACCGTCAGCAGCGCGAGCACCAGCACCGTGGCCGTCTGCGCGGCCAGCGACAGCAGGGCCAGCACCACCGACGTCACCAGGCCCAGCACGGTCGGCACGAGCCGGCGCACGAGCAGCAGGGCGACCCCGAGGACCCCCGGCAGCACCAGGCCCGCCGCATACGGCAGCTCCAGCGTGGCGGGCAGCACCAGCACCGCCGCCCAGCCCAGACCCAGCGCCGTGTCCCGGGCCCACACCCGCCGTGCGGCGTCCCGCGCCGCCACCGCGGCCACCGCGGCGAGCGCGCACAGCACCACCGGCACCAGCACCGCGTCCGGCGGCCAGGGCACATCCGCCGTCACCGCCTGCCGCGCGTCCCGCGGCGCCCCCGACCACACACGGCCGAGCCGGCTCACCGGCCCCAGCAGCGCCACCGCCACCGCCGGCAGCGTCCACACCACCGCCAGTCCCTGCACGCCGAGCGACGCGCGGACCGCCCCGGAGCGCACCGCCTCCGGCGCACGCGACAGCCGCACCACCGCCAACAGCGCCAGACCCAGGGCCAGATGAACCGGTACGGCCCACATCGCCGGCAGCACCGCGCGCGGCACCGAGCCCAGCGCGGCCACCGTGAGCAGCCCCGCCGCCACTCCCGCCGCCACGGCGAGCGTCCGGTGCGCCGAACGCCAGGCGACGCCCAGGGCCGTCGCCGCGGCCAGCAGCAGCAGCGCCGCCGCGCGCGCGGCCGGACCCGCGGTGTGCGCCGACGCCGACAGCCAGGCCGCCGCCAGCACACCCGATCCGCCCAGCACGCATGCCGCGGACACCGTGACCACACGCGCCGGGCCCGCGGCCGGCCGGAGCGCGGCCGCCGTGTCGCAGCCCGCGGTCACCAGCAGCGCGGCCGACACGCCGTACGGGCCCGCGCCGGCCGCCACCGCGCCCAGCAGCAGCGGAAGTTGGGCGGCGACCAGTGCCGCCGGGGCGGGAAGCCGCAGCGCCCGCCCGGCCAGGCGGCCGGCCGCCTGGCCGTAGCCGGCCCACAGTGCGGCCAGGACGGCCGACGCGAGGGCCGCGTACCCGGTGCCGTCCGTGTCCGCGAGAGCCACCCGGTGCAGCGCGTACGCGTCCAGCGCGGTCAGCGCCAGGGCCACGCCCGCCAGCGACTCGGCGGTCGCGGCCAGGCCGCGCCGGAGCAGCGGCAGCGGCGCCGCGAGCGCCGCCGCGGTCACCACACCCAGCACCAGCGCCCGCCCCCCGATGCCCAGGCTGCCCCAGCTCACCACGGTGAACGCGGTCGCGGCGACGGCCAGCAGCACACCACCCAGCGACAGCAGCACGTTCTGCACGCCCGGCCCGGAGGTCTCCGGACGCGGCGAGGAGACCGGCTGCGGGCGTGTGGAAGGAGGCTGGGACACCAGCCAGGCGCGGCGGACCAGCAGCTGCGTCCGGCGGGCGTCCAGCCGGCGGAGTTCGGCGTCCACGAGCCGCAACTCCTCGGACGGGGGCGGGATGTGCGTCATGCCGGTGAGTGTGGCCGCCGTCACCGCGGCCGGCATGAGTGCGCGTACTCAGACCGCGTACTCAGTGCGCGACCACGCCCCCGTACGCGCCGCCCCCGTACGCGCCGCCCCCGTACGCGCCGCCCCGTACGCGCCGCCCCGTACGCGGGCGTGGTCGCGCACCAGCCCGGGGAGCGGCCGGGTGCGCGGGGGGTGACAGGCTTCCGCGGCCCGGCGGACGGCCCGAGCGGGCACACTGCGCTCATGGACTGGAACCGCTACCGCTTCCGGTGCCGGTGGTACCTGCCCGCGCCGCCGGCCGCCGTCTACACCGCCCTGGAGCACGCCGAGGACTACCCCCGCTGGTGGCCGCAGGTCCGCGCGGTGGAACGCCTCGACGACATCACGGGCGTCGTCACGGTCCGCTCCCTGCTGCCCTACGGCCTGACGTTCACCGTGCGGGAGGTCCGCCGCGACCCGGCCGCGGGGGTGCTTCAGGTCGCCATGAGCGGGGACCTGGAGGGCTGGGCCCGCTGGACCGTCACCGCGCACGGCACCGGCAGCCTCGCCCGCTACGAGCAGGAGGTCGAGGTCGCCAAGCCGCTGCTGCGCGCGCTCGCCGTGCCCGGACGCCCCTTCTTCCGGGCCAACCACGCGATGATGATGCGGGCCGGGCGGCGCGCCCTGCGGGCCCGTCTCCGAGCGGTTTGAAGGAAGCCCGCCGGGGCCTGTATGGTTCAGTGCGTTCCCGGGCGATTAGCTCAGTGGGAGAGCGCTTCGTTCACACCGAAGAGGTCACTGGTTCGAACCCAGTATCGCCCACCGGGACAGGCCGGTCCGCCAGCGCGGGCCGGCCTTCCGCATGCAACGGCCCGTACCGGGACCGCGGTGACGCGCCGGCCCCCGCCGGCCGCCCTCACGCCGCGGCCGGCAGCTCCGGACGCAGCGGCCACGCCGGATCCACCTCCTCCTCGCTGCCGCTGCGCGCGAACCACGCCTGCAGACCCCGCGCCTGTGCCGCGTGCCACACCGCCTGCAGCGTGTGCAGCTCGGCGGCGGAGAGCCGCTCCAGCCGCGCGGCGAACCGGCGCCCGACCGCCCGCACCACCTCCAGCGCCGCCACGGCGTCCGCCGCCGCGTCATGGGCGCCGTCCAGGTCCACCCCGTACTGCGCGCACAGGTCGGTCAGTGTGCGCCGGCCCTTGCGATAGCGGTCCAGATGCTTGTCCAGCACCCTCGGGTCCAGCACCAGCAGCGGCGCCGACTCGAACCAGCGGCTCAGCGGCGACGCACGGTGCCGGCGCAGCTCGCGGTCCAGCAGGGTCAGGTCGAACGGCGCGTTCATCACCACCAGCGGCCGCCCCACCGCCGCCTGCTCGTGCAGGGCCGTGGCTATCTCGTACATCACCGGAGCGGGCCAGCGGCCGTTGCACCGCAGGTGGTCCTCCGTCAGTCCGTGCACGTCCGTAGCCGCCTGCGGCACCGGCACCCCCGGGTTCACCAGCCAGCGGGTCACCCGCGGCCGTGCGCCCGGCCCGTCCTGGACGACGAGCGCGGCCGACACGATCCGGTCGCTCTCGACGTCCACTCCCGTTGTCTCCGTGTCGAAGGCCGCCAGCGGGCTCTCGTACCAGGTCTTCATCGCCCCACAACTCCTCGTTCACCGACGGCAGCTGACGTACCGTCTTCTGCCTGTTTGGTGATACCCGGGCTGTTTGCGCACTACGCCGCGAGGAGACAACAGGAGTACGGGTCCCTGCAGTTCAGCGACCCGGCACGGGGAACGCATCGAGCCTGGAAAGGCTGTGGGACATGGCGACAGCGCAGCCCGAGCGGGGCGGGCTGCTTCCCGGACGTACGGGCCCCCAGCGCGGCACTCTCGCCACCACCGCCTGTATGGAGACCCTTCAGGTGGGCTACCTGCACGCCGTCGCGGCCGCCGCCGGCTGCTCCCTGTCCCAGCCGTTCCCGGACAACGGCATCGACTGGCACGTCAGCCACAGCGCCCCCGGGCACACGGTCGACGACGAGGTCACCATCAAGGTGCAGCTGAAGGCGACGTACCAGACCGCACCGCCCGCCCCCGTCCCCCGGCCGGTCCCGCCCGTGCCGCAGGAGGCCGCGCCCGCGCCCCGCCGGGCGGGACACCGCTTCTCCTTCACCCTCGACAACGAGCACCTCAGGAAGCTCGCCCGCACCCCGGTCTCGGTGCACAAGATCCTCGTCGTGATGCTCGTCCCCCGCTCGCAGGACGACTGGCTGCGGGCCGGCCACGACCGCCTCGACCTGCGGCACTGCTGCTACTGGATCAACCTCGCCGGTCACCCCGTCACCGGCCGGCACCGCACCACCGTGCGCATCCCCACCGCACGGATCTTCGACGACCGGGCCCTGTGCGAGATCATGACGCGGGTCGGGACGGGAGGCAGGCCATGACCCACCGCCCCTACGACGAGCCCCTCCGGCCGGTGCGCCCGCACCCCGAGGACGCGCAGGGGAACCGTCCCCCCGAGCCCGGCGACGTCGACCCCGCCGTGCTCGGCGCCCTGCTGCTGCGGCACGGCTGGCGGCGCCGCGGCGGTGCCCCGGGCCGCTACGGGCGCTGGACCCCGCCCGGCCCGGCCGGCGCCGGCACCAGCCTCCTCGTGCCCGAGAGCCGAGCCTTCCCCGACAGCGACGACCTGCTCGGCGAAGCCCTGCTCGCCCTGTCCCGCAGCACCGCCCCCGCCGCCCGCGACGTCCTGGTCGCGCTGAGCGTGCCCAGCGACGAGGTCCACTGGTCCCGCGACATCCCGGACGGGCCCGCCGGAGCCGCCTCCTGGCCCGCGGCGGAGCAGCTGCGCGCCGCGGCCCGCCGGACGCTGCTCGCCGCCGCCCTCGCCACCCGCGCCCCCGCCGGATACCACGGGGCACGGCACCGGAGGGCCGCCGCGGCCCTGCTGGAGTCCGTGCTGGTCGGCGCCGCCGACGGGGCCGGCCGGCTGACCGCCCTCGTGCCGGCCGCAGACGGCCGCCCGCTCGCCGTCCGCCTCCACCAGGCGCTCTGCGCCGCCCGCGAGGCCGTCGACTACCGGCGCGCCACCGGCGGCATGGACGCCTTCGACGCCGCGGTCGAGGCCGGAGTCAGCCGCGAGCTCACCGAGGCCCTGATCGCCCTGGTCCGCGGCAGCGAGGGCGCCCGCGTCCAGGTCGGGTGGGCGCCCGCCGCGGGCGTCCCCGACGGCTGCGGCACCGGGCCCGTGGAGTTCTCGCCCGGCGACCTGCCGGTGCTGCGCGAGGCCGGGGTGCGCTACCTGCGCGGCGAGCCGTCGGTACCGGTACGCCTCACCGGCACCGTGGTCCGCATGCGCCGGACCGGCCCGCGCGGCGAGGGCAGCGTCCGGCTGCGCGTCCTGGCCGGCGCGGAGATCCCGCAGGTCCGCGTCACCCTCGACGAGGAGGACTACCGCATCGCCGGCCAGGCCCACCTCGTCGGGATGCCGGTGCGGGTGCAGGGCCGCCTGGAGAGCCGGGGCGGCTTCCGCCGGCTCACCGGCGCCTCGGGCGTCGTCCCCGTGCAGGTCGACGAGGCCGAGCGGGACCGGCTGATGAAGTCCCTGCAGGAGACCGCGGAGATCACGGCGTTCTTCGAGGAGGCCTGCGGAGGGGAATGATTTCGCGGAGCGGGGTGCCGGGTCGGTACGATCGCCCTCATGCGTGCGCTCCGGTACGGCGCCGCGCCCCCCTTCAGTCAGGAGAGACCGGTGTCAGACGTCCGTGTGATCATCCAACGCGATTCCGAGCGGGAAGAGCGCACGGTGACGACGGGCACCACGGCCGCCGAGCTGTTCGCCGGCGAGCGCTCGGTCGTCGCCGCGCGCGTGGGCGGCGAGCTGAAGGACCTCACCCACCCCCTCCGGGACGGCGACACCGTCGAGGGCGTCGACATCTCCTCCGAGGACGGCCTCGCCATCCTGCGCCACTCCACCGCGCACGTGATGGCGCAGGCCGTGCAGGAGCTGTTCCCCGAGGCCAAGCTCGGCATCGGCCCGCCCGTCAAGGACGGCTTCTACTACGACTTCGACGTGGACAGGCCGTTCACGCCCGAGGACCTCAAGGCCGTCGAGAAGAAGATGCAGGAGATCCAGAAGCGCGGGCAGCGCTTCTCCCGCCGCGTGGTCACCGACGAGGCGGCCCGCGAGGAGCTGGCCGGTGAGCCCTACAAGCTGGAGCTGATCGGCCTGAAGGGCGCCGCCTCCTCGGACGACGGCGCGGACGTCGAGGTCGGCTCCGGCGAGCTGACGATCTACGACAACCTGGACGCCAGGACCGGAGAACTGTGCTGGAAGGACCTCTGCCGCGGTCCCCACCTGCCCTCCACCCGGCTCATCCCCGCGTTCAAGCTGATGCGCAACGCGGCCGCCTACTGGCGCGGCAGCGAGAAGAACCCGATGCTCCAGCGCATCTACGGCACCGCCTGGCCGTCCAAGGACGAACTCAAGGCCCACCTGGAGTTCCTCGCCGAGGCCGAGAAGCGCGACCACCGCAAGCTGGGCAGCGAGCTCGACCTGTTCTCCGTCCCGGAGCAGATCGGCTCCGGCCTGGCCGTCTTCCACCCCAGGGGCGGCATCGTCCGCCGGGTCATGGAGGACTACTCGCGCCGCCGCCACGAGGAGGAGGGCTACGAGTTCGTCTACACCCCGCACGCGACGAAGGGCAAGCTCTTCGAGACGTCCGGGCACCTGGACTGGTACGCCGAGGGCATGTACCCGCCCATGCAGCTCGACGAGGGCGTGGACTACTACCTCAAGCCCATGAACTGCCCGATGCACAACCTGATCTTCGACGCGCGCGGGCGTTCCTACCGTGAACTGCCGCTGCGCCTGTTCGAGTTCGGCACCGTGTACCGGTACGAGAAGTCGGGCGTCGTGCACGGCCTGACCCGGGCCCGCGGCTTCACCCAGGACGACGCGCACATCTACTGCACCCGCGAGCAGATGTCGGAGGAGCTCGACAAGACGCTCACCTTCGTCCTCGGCCTGCTCCGCGACTACGGCCTCACCGACTTCTACCTGGAGCTGTCCACCAAGGACCCGGAGAAGTTCGTCGGCTCCGACGAGGCCTGGGAGGAGGCGACCGAGACCCTGCGCCAGGTCGCCGAGAAGCAGGGCCTGCCGCTCGTGCCCGACCCGGGCGGCGCCGCCTTCTACGGTCCGAAGATCTCCGTGCAGACCAAGGACGCCATCGGCCGGACCTGGCAGATGTCGACGATCCAGCTCGACTTCAACCTGCCCGAGCGCTTCGACCTGGAGTACACCGCCGCCGACGGCGCCAAGCAGCGCCCCGTCATGATCCACCGCGCGCTGTTCGGCTCCATCGAGCGGTTCTTCGCGGTGCTCCTGGAGCACTACGCGGGCGCCTTCCCGGCGTGGCTGGCGCCGGTCCAGGCGGTCGGCATCCCGATCGGCGACGCGCACGTGGAGTACCTGCAGAGGTTCGCCGCGGCCGCGAAGCGCAGGGGCCTGCGCGTCGAGGTGGACTCCTCCTCGGACCGCATGCAGAAGAAGATCCGGAACGCCCAGAAGCAGAAGACCCCCTTCATGGTCATCGCGGGCGACGAGGACATGTCGAACGGCTCGGTGTCCTTCCGCTACCGCGACGGCTCCCAGGAGAACGGGATCCCGTTCGACGAGGCGATCGAGAAGATCGCCAAGGTGGTCGAGGAGCGGACGCAGATCTGATCCGGCGGGTGACGGCCCCCGGCGCGGCTCAGCCGCCCGCCGGGGGCCGTTCCTCGTCGTCCTCCCGGGAGAACACCTGGATCAGCCACGACGAGAACGAGCCGGTCACCGCCCCCAGCAGGGCGAGACCGCAGGCCATCATGCCCACGGCGATCACCCGGCCCGTCGCGGTGACCGGGCTGATGTCGCCGTAGCCGACCGTGGACAGCGTGGCGCAGGTCCACCAGAGCGCGTCCCCGAACGTGGTCATGTTCGCGCCGGGCGCGCCGCGCTCCTGCTGGAAGACGGCGAGCGCACCGGCGAAGCCCAGCAGCGCGGTGGAGATCCCGGCGTAGACGATCACCCGCCCGTACAGCGGCAGCCGGGGCTTTCCGTGCCGCCGCTGGACCGTCTCGTACATCCGGACGATCCGCACCGGGCGCAGCAGCGGGAGCAGCACCACCAGGGTGTCGAGCCAGTGCCTCCGGACGAAGCGGTGCCCCAGCCCGCTCAGCCGCCACCGCACCGCGTAGTCCGCCACGAACAGCGACCATGCGGCCAGTGTCACGGCCAGCGTCAGGTCGTGCCAGACCGGGGGAAGGCCGGGAGCGAGGACATGGACCGCGTAGGCGGCGAGGAACACCCAGGACGCCACGGCGAGCGGCACCTCGGCGCGCCGCTCCCAGCGTTCCTCGGGGCTGGAGTCGTCCACCGGTCCAGCTTGGCCCCAACCTGACCAGGTATGGCCCGGCGACACGCCCCGAACGGGCGAAGCCATATGCTGCATGGCATGACGAGTGAGCCGGAGCAGCAGATCGGAGTGGGCACGCAGGACGCGTTCCAGCGCCTGTGGACGCCTCACCGGATGGCGTACATCCAGGGCGAGAACAAGCCGACCGGTCCCGGGGCCGGCGACGGCTGCCCCTTCTGCTCGCTGCCGGCCAAGTCCGACGAGGACGGGCTGATCGTCCGACGGGGCGAGCACGTGTACGCGGTGCTGAACCTCTACCCCTACAACGGCGGTCATCTGATGACCGTGCCCTACCGGCACGTCGCCGACTACACCGATCTGACCGGCCCGGAGACCGTCGAGCTGGCGGAGCTGACCAAGCAGGCGATGCGCGCGCTACGCGCCGGGTCCGGGGCGCACGGCTTCAACATCGGGATGAACCAGGGCACGGTGGCGGGCGCCGGGATCGCCGCGCATCTGCACCAGCACATCGTGCCGCGCTGGGGCGGGGACACCAACTTCATGCCGGTCGTCGGCCACACCAAGGTGCTGCCGCAGCTGCTCGCGGACACCCGGAAGATGCTGGCGGACGCCTGGCCCGGGTGAGCCGCCCGTCCTGGACGCACGGGGGCCCGCCGCACCGGGACGCGGGCGGCGGGGCCCCTTCGACGCGGGGCGCGGGCCGGGTTCACGCGTCGTAGAGGTCGGCCTTCCGCGGTGCGACGTCCTGCGAGTTCGCGGTGAGGGAGGCGGAGCGGCTGCCGAACTTCTCGGTGTCCACGCCGTTCTCGGCGAGCACCTTCAGGGCCGCCGAGTGCACCACCCGAAGCACCGGGGTGGCGGCGCGCAGCGCGTCGTCGGCCATGAAGCGGTGGCGCCAGGGCTGGTCGGCCCAGGCGTGCCGCAGACCGAAGGGCTCGGGCAGCGCGATGGAGCCGCCGAGCCAGTTCAGCAGCGGCGGGTACCAGGTCAGCGGGGCGCGCACGGCGAGCCGTACCACCTCGTTGGTGGTGACCAGGGGGAGGCTCACGGTGCGGGTCTCCCACGGTTTGAAGGACTTGGTGACCTGCTTGCTGGGCGCCGACGGCTTGGTCGTGAACAGCGGGTTCACCGGGCCCAGGGCGTGGCCGGTGACCTCGATGCGCAAGGTGGCGTGCAGCACGGTGACGGTGATCAGCATGGTGATGACCAGCTGGCCGTCCCACAGGGTCCACTGCACGCCCAGGTAGTGGCGGTCGCCGGCCCCGAACTGCTGCTTGTTGCAGATCTCCTGTATGGCGTGCGGCTTGACCTGGTAGGCCTCCACGTCGGTGCCGTCGGGGCGGGAGACGGCCTTGGCGTTCTCCCCGACGGGGCTGACGATCCAGTGGCGTATGGAGGGGGTGGGGAAGCCCCCGGTGTTCAGCGGGCCGCGTTCCAGCATGCGCAGCTGGTCGTGGATCGCGCGGACCACGTCCCAGCTGCGGAAGGGGTGGATCTCCCGGTCGGTGTCGGCGGGCACCAGTTCCTCGGCGAGCTGCCAGGTGCCCCACCGGGTGCCCATGCCGAGGATGCCCTTGGGGCCGGCGTAGAAGACGGAGTTGGACTGCTGTTCGGCGCTGAGCCGGGCCAGGGACTGGCGCAGCTCCTCCGCGGCGGTCTCGCCGGGGTTGCTCGGTACGGCCTCGGGGACCTTGGCGCCCACGCTGCCGCCGGACAGCAGGCCGTCCCAGCGTTCGCGCAGGTCGCGCGCGGTCGACTCGCAGATCCTGCGGGCCACGAACCAGCCCGCCACCGGCATGATCACGGCCGCCCGTGCGTACCAGGCCCAGAGGCCGCTGAACGGCAGCCGGATCAGGGCGATCGCGGCGAGCGCGCCGACCGCGACGAGCACGGCGGTGGCGAGCGCGGAGGCACGCCGGTCGTCCCGCCGGTCGATGGTGGCACGCAGCTGGAACACCAGCAGCCACAGCAGGAAGCCGGGCAGGAACAGCAGCCCGCACACCACGCTGACCGCGGTGAGCCGGTTGTCGCGTTCGCGGCGGATGCGGTTGGCGGCCAGGCAGTGCTCGACCACGACCTGGGGTTCGGTGCCGAAGGACTGGATCAGCGGGCTGCGGCCGCTGCCGAGCATCCGGTCCACGACCGCACGGGAGAACGCCTCACCGAGGTTGGGCCGGAAGATCGCGGCCCAGCCGCGGCCCTCGTTGACCGTGGACTGGTGCCAGTCGTTGTCGGCCTGCTTGATCTCCTCCATGGGGCCGTCCCGGTAGGCCGCCGAGGCCAGCGCGAGGGTCGCGGTCTGGCCCGCGTCTCCGGTGCGCGGCACCTGTGGTCCGAAGAAGTCCGCATAGCCGCCGTCCACGGTCATTCCCGCCCCCAATGCCGCCATGGTCCGCCTCTGCGGCTTTCCCGACTTCCCCGCCGCGCACACCTGTTGATCAGGTCATCAGCGTATCCGCAGGCAGCGGTGGCGCGTCGGCGGACGGCCGAAGCCGTCCGGCCGGACGGCCGAAATCCCCCGCACCCGGCGGGAGTCGGGCCCCACCGTCCGAGCGGTGCGCCGGTCGGGGGCCCGGACCCGACTCCGCCGCCCCGGGCCCCCGACTCCGCCGCCCCGGGCCCCGGGCCCCGCCTTCCGCTCCGCCTTCCCGGCCGAATCCACCCCTCTCGACTACGACGCCTCCTGCTGCTGTCGGCGCAGTCGTTCGGCGACCTGCGTCGGCATCGGTTCGTGCCGGACGTAGGCGCGGTCGAAGCGGGCCGTGCCGTGCGAGAGGGAGCGCAGGTCGACGGCGTAGCGGCCGATCTCGATCTCCGGCACCTCGGCCCGCACCACGGTCCGCCCGCCGCTGGTCTGCTCGGTGCCCAGTACGCGGCCGCGCCGCCCGGACAGGTCGCTCATCACGGCGCCCACGTAGGCGTCGCCGACCAGGACGCCGATCTCGGCGACCGGCTCCAGCAGGTGGATCCGCGCGTCGGCGGCGGCCTCCCTGAGCGCGAGCGCGCCCGCCGTCTGGAACGCGGCGTCGGAGGAGTCCACCGAGTGCGCCTTGCCGTCGAGCAGGGTGATCCGCACGTCGACCAGCGGATGCCCGGCGGCGACGCCCTTGGCGGCCTGGGCGCGTACGCCCTTCTCGACGGAGGGGATGAACTGCCGGGGGACCGCCCCGCCGACGACCCTGTCCACGAACTCGATGCCGGACCCGCCGGGCAGCGGCTCCACCTCGATCTCGCAGATGGCGTACTGGCCGTGCCCGCCGGACTGCTTGACGTGCCGGCCCCGACCCGCCGACTTCGTCGCGAACGTCTCGCGCAGCGGCACCAGGTGCGGTACGACGTCCACCTGCACGCCGTAGCGGCTGCGCAGCCGCTCCAGGGCGACGTCGGCGTGCGCCTCGCCGAGGCACCACAGGACGACCTGGTGGGTGTGCTGGTTCTGCTCCAGCCGCATGGTCGGGTCCTCGGCGGCGAGCCGGGCCAGGCCCTGGGACAGTTTGTCCTCGTCGGGCTTGCTGTGCGCCCGGATCGCCACCGGCAGCAGCGGGTCGGGCATCCGCCAGGGCTCCATCAGCAGCGGGTCGTCCTTGCCGGACAGGGTGTCGCCGGTCTCGGCGCGGCTCAGCTTCGCCACGCAGGCGAGGTCGCCGGCGACGGCCCGGCCGACCGGCCGCTGCTGCTTGCCGAAGGGTACGGACAGGGCGCCCACGCGCTCGTCGACGTCGTGGTCCTCGTGGCCGCGGTCGGCCAGCCCGTGCCCGGACACGTGCACCGTCTCGTCGGGACGCAGGGTGCCGGAGAAGACCCGGACCAGGGAGATACGGCCCACGTAGGGGTCGGAGGCGGTCTTGACCACCTCGGCGACCAGCGGCCCGGAAGGGTCGCAGACGAGCTGTCCGCGGGGCGCGCCGTCGGGGGTGGTGACCTCGGGCGCGGCCCGTTCCAGGGGGGTGGGGAAGCCGCGGGTGACCAGTTCCAGCAGTTCGACCGTGCCGAGGCCCTGCCGGGCGCCGTCGCCGGCGGGGGCGGCGGCCAGCACGGGGAAGAACGTGCCGCGGGCCACGGCCCGCTCCAGGTCCTGGACGAGCGTCTTGACGTCGACCGTCTCCCCGCCGACGTAGCGCTCCATGAGGGTCTCGTCCTCGCTCTCGGCGATGATGCCCTCGATGAGCCGGTTGCGGGCCTCCTCGATCAGCGGCAGCTGGTCCGCGGCCGGTTCGGACTCCGCGCGCTGTCCGCCGGAGTAGTCGAAGAGCTGCTGCGACAGCAGCCCGATCAGGCCGGTGACGGGAGCGTGCCCGTCGGGGGCCTGCGGGCCGCGCAGCGGCAGATAGAGCGGGAGCACCGCGTCCGGGTCGTCGCCGCCGAAGGCCCGTGCGCAGGTGAGGGTCATCTCCTCCAGGTCGGCGCGGGCGGCCTCCAGATGGGTGACGACGATGGCGCGCGGCATGCCGACGGCCGCGCACTCCTCCCAGACCATACGGGTGGCGTCGTCCACGCCGTCCGACGCCGAGACCACGAAAAGGGCCGCGTCCGCCGCGCGCAGACCGGCCCGCAGTTCTCCGACGAAGTCGGCGTATCCGGGGGTGTCCAACAAGTTGATCTTGATGCCGTCCCATTCGACGGGCACCAGGGAGAGCTGTACCGAGCGCTGCTGCCGGTGCTCGATGTCGTCGTAGTCCGAGAGCGTGCCGCCGTCCTCCACGCGGCCCGCCCGGTTGACCGCCCCCGCCGTCAGCGCGAGGGCCTCCACCAGTGTGGTCTTGCCGGAGCCGGAGTGGCCGACCAGCACCACGTTCCGTACGGACGCGGGGTGGTCGGCCGTCACCGCCCTGCCGGCGGCCCCGGGGTGTGTGTGCGCCTTGTCGCCCATGGCCTTGCCTCCCGTGCACGGTGAGGTCGTCGAGGGCGCGGACACCCGGAAGCCTCCCCGTGGGGGAACCCTCGGCTGCGGCGGCTCCGGCGACGCCCGCGGTCCTTCGAGCTTTCCACTCCCGTCACGGTGCGTCCATACGAGGGACGCGAACCGGACGCCCGCCGCGGGGTGCGGCCGGTCCGCCGGATCCCGTGACGGGGTGCGGGTGCCCGGCGGCCGCCGGCCCGCGCGCGTGGCTACGATGGGCCAGCCGGCGGCCAGCAGGGGCCGCGCGGCGCCTGCGACCCTCGGGAAGGCCATGCTGAACAAGTACGCGCGTGCATTCTTCACGCGTGTCCTCACGCCGTTCGCGACGTTTCTGATCCGCCGGGGCGTGAGCCCCGACACGGTGACGCTGATCGGCACCGCCGGGGTGGTCGCGGGCGCGCTCGTCTTCTTCCCCCGGGGCGAGTTCTTCTGGGGCACGATCGTGATCACGCTGTTCGTGTTCTCCGACCTCGTCGACGGCAACATGGCGCGCCAGCTGGGCCGCACCAGCCGCTGGGGCGCCTTCCTGGACTCCACCCTCGACCGGGTGGCGGACGGGGCGATCTTCGGCGGGTTCGCCCTCTGGTACGCGGGCAACGGCGACGACAACGTGCTCTGCGCGGTGTCGATCTTCTGCCTGGCCAGCGGCCAGGTGGTGTCGTACACCAAGGCCCGCGGCGAGTCGATCGGCCTGCCGGTGGCCGTCAACGGACTGGTGGAGCGGGCCGAGCGCCTGGTGATCTCCCTGGTCGCCGCCGGGCTCGCGGGCCTGCACGCGTTCGGGGTGCCGGGTATCGACGTCCTGCTGCCGGTCGCGCTGTGGCTGGTCGCCGCGGGCAGCCTGGTCACGCTGGTGCAGCGGGTGGTGACCGTGCGCCGGGAGTCCGCGGAGGCGGAGGAGGAGGCCGCCCGCGAGAACGCCGCCGGCGCCCCGCGGGGCAGCGGCGCCGGCCGTGCCCCGCAGGGCGGCGTGCAGGGCGGCGAGGCGGACCGGTGAACGCCTCCGAGCGGCTGACCGACGCGCTGTACGGGTTCGGCTGGAGCACCGTGAAGAAGCTCCCCGAGCCGGCCGCCGTGCGTCTGGGCCGCACCATCGCCGACGTCGCCTGGAGGCGGCGCGGCAGAAGCGTGCTGCGGCTGGAGAGCAACCTCGCGCGCGTGGTGCCCGACGCCACCCCCGAGCAGCTGGCCGCCCTGTCCCGGGCCGGCATGCGCTCCTACCTGCGCTACTGGATGGAGTCCTTCCGGCTGCCCGCGTGGAGCGCCGACCGCGTGCGGAGCGGGTTCGACCCCAAGGACCTGCACCACCTCACCGACGGGCTCGCCGCCGGCCGGGGTGTCATCCTCGCCCTGCCGCACCTGGCCAACTGGGACCTCGCGGGCGCCTGGGTGACCACCAAGCTGGGGACCCCCTTCACCACCGTCGCCGAGCGGCTCAGGCCCGATTCGCTGTACGACCGCTTCGTCGCCTACCGCGAGGGCCTCGGCATGGAGGTCCTGCCGCACAGCGGCGGGTCCGCGTTCGGCACGCTGGCCCGCCGGCTGCGCGACGGCGGCCTGGTCTGCCTGGTCGCCGACCGCGACCTGTCCTCCTCCGGCGTCGAGGTGGACTTCTTCGGCGAGACGGCCCGGATGCCCGCCGGCCCCGCCCTGCTCGCCCAGCAGACCGGTGCCCTGCTGCTGCCCGTGACCCTCTGGTACGACGACTCGCCGGTGCTCCAGGGACGGGTGCACCCGGCGATCGAGGTGCCCGGACCGGGCACCCGCCCCGAGAAGACGTCCGTCATGACGCAGGCCCTGGCCGACGCCTTCGCCACGGGCATCGCGGAGCACCCGGAGGACTGGCACATGCTCCAGCGGCTGTGGGTCGCCGACCTCGACCCGCCCGCCGCCGGGCCGGTGGACCCGGTGACCCCGGCGGACCCGGCGGATCCCGTGACCCCGGCGGACCCGGCGGATCCCGTGACCCCGGCGGACCCGGCGGATCCGGCGGATCCGGTGAAGGAGTCGCCGTGAGGATCGGCATCGTCTGCCCCTACTCGTGGGACGTCCCCGGCGGCGTCCAGTTCCACATCCGCGACCTCGCCGAGTACTTCATCCGCCTCGGCCACGAGGTGTCCGTCCTGGCCCCGGCCGACGACGACACCCCGCTGCCGCCGTACGTCGTCTCCGCCGGCCGTGCGGTGCCCGTGCCCTACAACGGCTCGGTGGCCCGCCTCAACTTCGGCCTCCTGTCCGCGGCCCGGGTCCGGCGCTGGCTGCACGAGGGCCGCTTCGACGTGGTCCACATCCACGAGCCGACCTCGCCGTCGCTGGGCCTGCTGACCTGCTGGGCCGCGCAGGGCCCCATGGTGGCCACCTTCCACACCTCCAACCCGCGCTCCAAGGCGATGATCGCCGCCTACGCGATCCTGCAGGCCGCGCTGGAGAAGATCAGCGCCCGGATCGCGGTCAGCGAGTACGCCCGCCGCACCCTGGTCGAGCACCTCGGCGGGGACGCCGTGGTCATCCCCAACGGCGTCGACGTCGACTTCTTCGCCAAGGCCGAGCCCCGCCCGGAGTGGACCGGCCACACCCTCGGGTTCATCGGCCGCATCGACGAGCCCCGCAAGGGGCTGCCCGTGCTGATGCGGGCGCTGCCCGCGATCTTCGCAGCGCACCCGGACGCCCGGCTGCTGATCGCCGGCCGCGGCGACGAGGAGGAGGCCGTGGCCGGGCTCCCGCGCGAGCTGCGTTCCCGGGTGGAGTTCCTCGGCATGGTCAGCGACGAGGACAAGGCGCGGCTGCTGCGCAGTGTCGACCTGTACGTCGCGCCGAACACCGGCGGCGAGAGCTTCGGCATCATCCTGGTAGAGGCGATGTCCGCGGGCGCCCCCGTCCTCGCCTCCGACCTCGACGCCTTCGCGCAGGTCCTCGACCAGGGAGCGGCCGGCGAACTGTTCGCCAACGAGGACGCCGACGCCCTCGCCGAGGCCGCCGTGCGGCTGCTGGCCGACCCGGAGCGCCGGGAGGAGCTGCGCCGGCGTGGCAGCGCCCATGTGCGGCGCTTCGACTGGTCCACGGTCGGCGCGGACATCCTGTCCGTCTACGAGACGGTGACGGCGGGCGCCGCCGCCGTCGCGGCGGACGACCGGGAACCCGGCACCGGTCTGCGGGCCCGGTTCGGCCTGGCCCGCGACTGACCGGCCCGCGCTCCGCGACCGGCCGGCCCGGCCCCGGGCGGTCCGGCCCGGCCGGTGAGCGGCGGGCCCCGAGGGGGCGCGGCCCGGATGCGGCCCCGGGCCCGGCGCAGCGGGCGGCGCGGTCCGGGCGGTGCGGACGATAGCCTTGCCGCCCGTGACCGCAACCCTCATCTGGATCCTCGTCGCCCTCGTTGCGATCGGCCTGTACCTGAGCTGGACGGCCGGGCGGCTGGACCGCCTGCATGCGCGCATCGACGCCGCCCGCGCCGCACTCGACGCCCAACTGCTGCGCCGGGCCTCCGTCGCGCAGGAACTCGCCACCTCGGGCGTGCTCGACCCGGCCGCCTCGATCGTGCTGTACGAGGCCGCACACGGAGCCCGGCAGGCCGCGGAGGAACAGCGAGAGGTCGCCGAGAGCGAGCTCAGCCAGGCGCTGCGCGCGGTGTTCGAGGAGCCGGGGCAGGTGGAGGCCGTACGCCGGGCGCCCGGCGGTGAGGCGGCCGCGCACGAGCTGACCGAGGCCGTCCGCCGGGTCCCGATGGCCCGCCGGTTCCACAACGACGCCGTCGGCGCGGCGCGTCGGCTGCGCCAGCACCGCAAGGTCCGCTGGTTCCGGCTGGCCGGTCACGCGCCGTTCCCGATGGCGTTCGAGATGGACGACGAGCCTCCGGCGGCCCTGGCGGAGCGCACCGCCTGAGCCGGGCTCCGCGGGCGCGGACCGGACGGACCGGACGGACCGGACGGGGTGCCGCGGGCGCGGATTCGGCCCGCGGCGGCTCCGCGGGCGCGCGGGCCGGCCGGCCGGTGCGGCGTGTGCCCGTCGGCGCGGGACCGTTGGCGTGTGCCCGTCGGCGCGTGCCCGTCGGCCCGGGACCGTCGATCCGGACGACCGGCACCGGGAAAACGATCCACCGCCTTTCCATTGGCCCTTGCAGTGGCCTGACCCGTTCACGTTTCCTCGGTGCAGCAGAAACCCGCTTTTCACCATCAGTGAGGTCAACCCGTGTCCATCACCGAGAACCAGGCTCCGGCCACCGGTACCGCCCGTGTCAAGCGCGGCATGGCCGAGCAGCTCAAGGGCGGCGTCATCATGGACGTCGTCACCCCGGAGCAGGCGAAGATCGCCGAGGACGCGGGCGCCGTCGCCGTGATGGCCCTGGAGCGGGTCCCGGCCGACATCCGCAAGGACGGCGGCGTGGCCCGGATGTCCGACCCGGACATGATCGAGGGCATCATCGAGGCGGTCTCCATCCCGGTGATGGCCAAGTCCCGCATCGGCCACTTCGTCGAGGCGCAGGTCCTGCAGTCGCTCGGCGTGGACTACATCGACGAGTCCGAGGTCCTCACCCCGGCCGACGAGGTCAACCACTCGGACAAGTGGGCCTTCACCACCCCCTTCGTGTGCGGAGCCACCAACCTCGGTGAGGCCCTGCGCCGTATCGCCGAGGGTGCGGCCATGATCCGCTCCAAGGGCGAGGCCGGCACCGGCAACGTGGTCGAGGCCGTTCGCCACCTGCGCCAGATCAAGAACGAGATCGCCAGGCTGCGCGGCTTCGACAACCACGAGCTGTACGCCGCCGCCAAGGAGCTGCGCGCCCCGTACGAGCTGGTCAAGGAGGTCGCCGAGCTCGGCAAGCTGCCCGTCGTGCTGTTCTCCGCCGGCGGTGTGGCCACCCCGGCCGACGCCGCCCTGATGCGCCAGCTCGGTGCCGAGGGCGTCTTCGTCGGCTCCGGCATCTTCAAGTCCGGCGACCCGGCCAAGCGCGCCGCCGCCATCGTGAAGGCCACCACCTTCTACGACGACCCGAAGATCGTCGCGGACGCCTCCCGCAACCTCGGCGAGGCCATGGTCGGTATCAACTGCGACACGCTCCCCGAGACCGAGCGCTACGCCAACCGCGGCTGGTAAGGCACGGGAACCCCACACATGAGCACCCCCGTCATCGGTGTCCTGGCCCTCCAGGGCGACGTACGGGAGCACCTCATCGCCCTGGCCGCGGCCGACGCCGTGGCCAGGGAGGTCAGGCGCCCCGAGGAACTCGCCGAGGTCGACGGCCTCGTGCTGCCCGGCGGCGAGTCCACCACCATCTCCAAGCTGGCCGTGCTGTTCGGCGTGATGGACCCCCTCCGCGCGCGCGTGCGCGCCGGAATGCCGGTCTACGGCACCTGCGCCGGCATGATCATGCTCGCCGACAAGATCCTCGACCCGCGCTCGGGCCAGGAGACGATCGGCGGCATCGACATGATCGTGCGCCGCAACGCCTTCGGCCGGCAGAACGAGTCCTTCGAGGCCGCGGTCGACGTCGAGGACGTCGCCGGCGGCCCGGTGGAGGGCGTCTTCATCCGCGCCCCCTGGGTCGAGTCCGTCGGCGCCCGCGCCGAGGTCCTCGCCGAGCACGACGGCCATATCGTCGCCGTCCGCCAGGGCACCGCACTCGCCACCTCGTTCCACCCCGAACTGACCGGTGACCACCGCGTGCACGCCCTGTTCGTCGACATGGTGCGCGCGAGCCGGGCGGCGGAGTCCTTGTAGGATTCCTGGCGTTCGTTGCAGAGATGGGTTACGCGAAGGAGACAGGCAGATGTCCGGCCACTCTAAATGGGCCACGACGAAGCACAAGAAGGCCGTCATCGACGCCAAGCGCGGCAAGCTCTTCGCGAAGCTGATCAAGAACATCGAGGTCGCGGCCCGGATGGGCGGGGTCGACCTGGAGGGCAACCCGACGCTCTACGACGCCGTCCAGAAGGCGAAGAAGCAGTCGGTCCCCAACAAGAACATCGACTCGGCGATCAAGCGCGGCGGCGGCCTGGAGGCCGGCGGCGCCGACTACGAGACGATCATGTACGAGGGCTACGGCCCGAACGGTGTCGCGGTGCTCATCGAGTGCCTCACCGACAACCGCAACCGCGCCGCCTCCGAGGTCCGCGTGGCCATGACCCGCAACGGCGGCTCCATGGCCGACCCCGGCTCGGTGTCGTACCTGTTCCACCGCAAGGGCGTCATCATCGTCCCCAAGGGCGAGCTGACCGAGGACGACGTGCTCGGCGCCGTCCTCGACGCCGGTGCCGAGGAGGTCAACGACCTCGGCGAGAGCTTCGAGGTGATCAGCGAGGCCACCGACCTGGTCGCGGCCCGCACCGCCCTGCAGGAAGCCGGCATCGACTACGACTCCGCCGAGGCCAACTTCGTCCCGACCATGCAGGTCGAGCTGGACGAGGAGGGCGCCCGGAAGATCTTCAGGCTGATCGACGCGCTGGAGGACAGCGACGACGTGCAGAACGTCTTCGCCAACTTCGACGTCAGCGACGAGGTCATGGCGAAGGTCGACGCCTGAGCCGAGGCGAGGACCGAACGGGCCGACGGGAGAGCACCCCGTCGGCCCGACGCGTTGCGGGGCGTTGCTGCCCCTCGTTGTCAGCGGCACCCGATAGCCTGCACAAACAGGCGATCGAAGGGAGGGGGCGCGCCGTGCGCGTACTGGGGGTGGACCCGGGGCTGACCCGCTGCGGCGTCGGCGTGGTCGACGGCGTCGCCGGCCGGCCGCTGACCATGGTCGGTGTGGGCGTGGTCCGCACCTCCACGGACGCCGACCTCGGCCACCGCCTCCTCGCCGTCGAGCAGGGCATCGAGGAGTGGCTGGACAGCCACCGGCCCGAGTACGTCGCCGTGGAGCGCGTGTTCAGCCAGCACAACGTCCGCACGGTGATGGGCACCGCCCAGGCCAGCGCCGTCGCCATGCTGTGCGCCGCCCGCCGCGGCATCCCCGTCGCCCTGCACACCCCCAGCGAGGTCAAGGCCGCCGTCACCGGCAGCGGCCGCGCCGACAAGGCGCAGGTCGGCGCCATGGTCACCCGGCTGCTGCGGCTGGACGCCCCGCCCCGGCCCGCCGACGCCGCCGACGCCCTCGCCCTGGCCATCTGCCACATCTGGCGCGCCCCGGCGCAGAACCGCCTCCAGCAGGCCGTCGCCCTGCACGCGGCCGGCTCCCCGGCCAGGACACCGGCCCGGGCACCGGCCGCCGCACCGACCCACGCACCGACCCACGCACCGACCCACGCACCGACCCACGCACCGACCCGCGCACCGAAAGGCCGTACGGCATGATCGCCTTCGTCAGCGGCACCGTCGCCGCCCTCGCCCCGGACGCCGCGGTCGTCGAGGTCGGCGGCGTCGGCATGACCGTCCAGTGCACCCCGGACACGCTGTCCGCGCTCCGCACCGGCCGGCCCGCCAGACTGCACACCTCGCTCGTCGTCCGCGAGGACTCGCTCACCCTGTACGGCTTCGCCGACGACGACGAGCGCCAGGTCTTCGAGCTGCTGCAGACCGCCAGCGGCGTCGGCCCCCGGCTGGCCCAGGCCATGCTCGCCGTGCACCGCCCCGACGCCCTGCGGCGCGCCGTCGCCACCGGCGACGAGAAGGCGCTCACCGCCGTCCCCGGCATCGGCAGGAAGGGTGCCCAGAAACTGCTGCTGGAGCTGAGGGACCGGCTCGGCGAGCCGGTCGGCGCACCCGCCGTGGGCGCCCCCGTCACCCAGGGCTGGCGCGACCAGCTGCACGCGGCCCTGATCGGCCTCGGATACGCCACCCGGGAGGCCGACGAGGCGGTCACCGCCGTGGCACCCCAGGCGGAGCAGGCCGGCGGCACGCCCCAGGTGGGACAGCTGCTCAAGGCCGCGCTGCAGACCCTGAACCGAGCCCGCTAGCCGGCCCGCCGACCCCGGTCAGCCCGCCGGCCCCGACCACCCCTCCGAGGCAGAGACATGAACTGGGACGACACGACCGACACCTCCGCCGCCCCCGAGCGGCTCGTCGGCGCGTCCGCGGACGGCGAGGACCAGGCCGTCGAGGCCGCACTGCGCCCGAAGGACCTGGGCGAGTTCATCGGCCAGGAGAAGGTCCGCGAACAGCTCGACCTGGTGCTGCGCGCCGCCCGCGCGCGCGGCGCCACCGCCGACCACGTGCTGCTCTCCGGCGCCCCGGGCCTCGGCAAGACCACCCTGTCCATGATCATCGCGGCCGAGATGGGCGCCCCCATCCGGATCACCTCCGGCCCCGCCATCCAGCATGCCGGTGACCTCGCGGCCATCCTGTCCTCCCTCCAGGAGGGCGAGGTCCTCTTCCTCGACGAGATCCACCGCATGTCCCGGCCCGCCGAGGAGATGCTCTACATGGCGATGGAGGACTTCCGCGTCGACGTCATCGTCGGCAAGGGCCCCGGCGCCACCGCCATCCCCCTGGAACTTCCCCCCTTCACCCTGGTCGGCGCCACCACCCGGGCCGGTCTGCTGCCACCGCCGCTGCGCGACCGGTTCGGCTTCACCGCGCACATGGAGTTCTACGAGCCGGCCGAGCTCCGGCGGGTCGTCCACCGCTCCGCGCAGCTGCTCGACGTGGAGATCGACACCGACGGCGCCGCCGAGATCGCCGGCCGTTCCCGCGGCACCCCCCGGATCGCCAACCGGCTGCTGCGCCGGGTGCGCGACTACGCGCAGGTCAAGGCGGACGGCGTGGTCACCCGGGACATCGCCGGAGCGGCCCTGGCCGTGTACGAGGTCGACGAGCGCGGCCTGGACCGGCTGGACCGGGCCGTCCTGAACGCCCTGCTGAAGCTGTTCGGCGGCGGCCCGGTGGGCCTGTCCACGCTGGCCGTCGCGGTGGGGGAGGAGCGCGAGACCGTCGAGGAGGTCGCGGAGCCCTTCCTGGTGCGCGAGGGGCTGCTCGCCCGCACCCCGCGCGGCCGGGTCGCCACCCCCGCGGCATGGGCCCACCTCGGCCTCACCCCGCCCCGCCCGGCGGCGGGCGGCGGGCAGCAGGACCTGTTCGGGGCGTGATCCGCCGGGCCGGAGCGGCTCCGCGCCGTCCCGGCCCCCGTGCCGCGCCGCCCGGCGCGGCACACGGAGCCCCGTCCCGGGTGCGGCGGGAACGGGCGACGACCGAGCGACGGGCGCATCGGCGAGGACGGCGCACGTCGGCGGCGTGCCGGCGGCGGTGCCGGGCGGCGTCGGAGGAATGCCGGCGGGACGGCGGCGGGACGGCGGCGGGACGACGATGGGACGGCGGCGGGAGTATCGGCGGATGGTCCGACCGGCCGCCGGCCGCGGTGCCGGCCCGGTCGCGGCACCGGCACCGGCGAGGGATTGGCCACGTCAGGAACCCAGGTGCCATGCTGAGCGTTGTTCCAGGCACGCGGACTCGCTTAGACTCCGCCGATGCCGCCCGTGCCGGACGGCATGCACACCCCCAACCATCAGGCCGCACCCCCACCGCGGTCGTGTGAAGGAAGTTCCGACCCGTGAGTCTCGTGACCCTCCTCCCGTTCATCGTGCTCATCGGGGCCATGATCCTGATGACCCGGTCGGCCAAGAAGAAGCAGCAGCAGGCCGCCGATATGCGGAATCAGATGCAGCCCGGTTCCGGCGTCCGCACCATCGGGGGCATGTACGCGACGGTGAAGGAGGTCAACGACGAGACCGTGCTCCTCGACGCCGGTCCGGGCGTCGACCTCCTGTTCGCCAAGTCCGCCATCGGCGCCGTGCTGTCCGACGACGAGTACAACCGCATCGTCCACGGCGTCGAGCACGACCTGAAGTCCGACCTCGTGCCGGACGACGCCTCCTCCCTCACCGAGACCGACGACGCCGCCGGTTCCGCCGCCGCCTCCGACGAGCCGTCCGTCGACCTCGGCAAGAAGGACGAGGACGATGCGGACGACGCGGACGACGTGGACGAGGAGTCGCCCGAGGCCGCCGCCGAGGCGAAGGCAGAGCAGTCGAAGAAGACCGACGGCGAATCCGACGCGAAGTAGTCCTGTCCCGGGGCGCGCGGGCCCGGCCCGGGCGCCCCGGCACGTGTCTCTCGCAGGGGATCCCCACACCATGTCATGGCCGCCCGCCGACCCGGTGCGAGGCGGCCCGAGAGGGAGTACGAGAAGGTGGCAGCACCTAAAAAGGGCCGGAACGCGAGCGCCCAGAGCAAGCCGGGGCGCTCGCTGGCCCTGATCCTGATCGCCATCGTGGCGCTGACCGGCGGCATGTTCGCCGCGGGCAACACCACGCCGCGACTCGGTATCGACCTGGCCGGTGGTACCAGCATCACGCTGACGGCGGTCAACGAGCCCGGACAGCCCAACGCGATCAACAAGACCAACATGAACACCGCGGTCGACATCATGCACCGCCGTGTCAACGGTCTGGGTGTGTCCGAGGCGGAGGTCCAGACGCAGGGCGACCGCAACATCATCGTCAACATCCCCAAGGGCACCAACTCGCAGCAGGCCCGGGAGCAGGTCGGCACCACGGCCAAGCTGTACTTCCGCCCCGTCCTGCAGAGCGCGCCCTCCGGCGGTGCCGCCACCCCGAGCACCACCCCGAGCCCGAGCGGCAGCCCGAGCTCCTCCCCGAGCGGCAGCCCGGGTTCCGCCCCCAGCGGCAGTGCCGCCACCGACGGGGACACGGCGACCCCGTCCGCCGGTGCCACCACCCAGGGCCGCGCCGTCACCGACGCCCTGAAGGCCGACTCCTCGCCCTCCGCGAGCGCCTCGCCCTCCGCACCGGCCTCCCCCGGCGCCACGTCCTCCGCCGACACCGCAACCGAGCCCGCCGACGGCGACCTCCAGGCCCGGTTCGCCGCCCTCGACTGCAGCGACGAGGCCCAGCGCGCCAAGGCCGGCAAGGGTGTCAAGCCCGACGAGCAGACCGTCGCCTGCGGCCAGGACGGCGACCTGTGGACCAAGTTCCTGCTCGGCCCGGTCGCCGTGGACGGCACCGACGTCGACAAGGCCCAGGCCCTCCTCGACACCCAGAGCGGTGCCGGCTGGAAGGTCACGATGGAGTTCACCGGGGCCGGCACCAAGAAGTTCGCCGACATCACCGGTGACCTCGCCACCAAGCCCTCCCCGCAGAACGAGTTCGCCATCGTCCTCGACGACGAGGTCGTCTCGCACCCCTACGTCCGCACCGCCATCTCCGGCGGCAGCGCGGAGATCTCCGGCAACTTCTCCCAGGAGGAGGCCGAGAGCCTCTCCAACATGCTGTCGTACGGTGCGCTCCCGCTGTCCTTCAAGGAGTCCAGCGTCACCACCGTCACCGCCGCGCTCGGCAGTGACCAGCTGCGGGCGGGCCTGCTGGCCGGTGCCATCGGCCTCGCCCTCGTCGTGCTCTACCTGCTCGTGTACTACCGCGGCCTGTCGTTCGTCGCCGTCGCCTCGCTGCTGGTGTCCGCCGCGCTCACCTACGTGATCATGTCGCTGCTCGGCCCGGCCATCGGCTTCGCGCTGAACCTGCCGGCGGTCTGCGGAGCCATCGTCGCGATCGGCATCACCGCGGACTCGTTCATCGTGTACTTCGAGCGCATCCGCGACGAGATCCGCGAGGGCCGCTCACTGCGCCCCGCCGTGGAACGCGCCTGGCCGCGGGCCCGGCGCACCATCCTGGTCTCCGACTTCGTGTCGTTCCTGGCCGCCGCCGTCCTCTTCGTCGTGACGGTCGGCAAGGTCCAGGGCTTCGCGTTCACGCTCGGTCTGACCACCCTGCTCGACGTCGTCGTCGTCTTCTTCTTCACCAAGCCGCTGATGACGATCCTCGCCCGCAAGAAGTTCTTCGCGGGCGGCCACAAGTGGTCCGGCCTCGACCCGAAGAGCCTGGGCGCCAAGCCGCCGCTGCGCCGCACCCGCCGTCCCGCCGGCCCCGTCGCGGGCCCCGTCGACCCGAAGGAGGCGTGAGATGACGAAGCTCGGCAACCTCGGCGCCCGACTGCACCGCGGTGAGGTCAGCTACGACTTCATCGGCCACCGCAAGCTGTGGTACGGCATCTCCATCCTGATCACCATCACGGCGATCGTCGGCCTGGCCGTACGGGGCCTGAACATGGGCATCGACTTCCAGGGCGGTGCCATCTTCACCACGCCGAAGACCAGCGTGTCCGTCTCCCAGGCCGAGGAGTTCGCGCACGACGCCACCGGCCACGAGGTGGTCGTCCAGAAGCTCGGCAACGACACGCTCCGCATCCAGATCGCCGGCCTGGACACCCAGCGCTCCGACGAGATCAAGAACCAGCTCGCCGAGGACTTCAAGGTCGACCCCGAGAGGATCGCCGCCGACCTGGTCGGCCCCAGCTGGGGCGACCAGATCGCCAACAAGGCCTGGCAGGGCCTGGCGATCTTCATGGTCCTCGTCGTGATCTACCTGGCGATCGCGTTCGAATGGCGCATGGCCATCGCCGCGCTCATCGCACTGATCCACGACATCACCATCACCGTCGGCGTCTACGCGCTGGTCGGCTTCGAAGTCACCCCGGGCACCGTCATCGGCCTGCTGACCATCCTCGGCTACTCGCTCTACGACACGGTCGTCGTCTTCGACAGCCTCAAGGAGCAGACCAAGGACATCACCAAGCAGACCCGCTGGACCTACAGCGACATCGCCAACCGGTCCATCAACAGCACCCTGGTGCGTTCCGTCAACACCACGGTCGTCGCGCTGCTGCCGGTGGCGGGCCTGCTCTTCATCGGCGGCGGTGTCTTCGGCGCGGGCACGCTCAACGACATCTCGCTGTCGCTGTTCGTCGGCCTCGCGGCCGGAGCGTACTCGTCGATCTTCATCGCCACCCCGCTGGTCGCCGACCTCAAGGAGCGTGAGCCGCAGCTGAAGGCGCTGCGCAAGCGGGTCCTCGCCAAGCGCGCCCAGGGCGAGCCCGAGCCCGTCCTCGCCGACGGCGGCGGGTACGACGCCGACGCGGCCGTGGCCCCTGCCGTCGTCGGCCCGCGCGACCAGGGCACCGTCCGGGGCGGCCGCGGCCGCCCCTCCGGGAAGCGCCGATGACCGAGATCAGGGAACTGCTGCTCAGCCGCATCCGCGAGGTGTCCGACTACCCCGAGCCGGGCGTGATGTTCAAGGACATCACCCCGCTGCTCGCGGACCCGGCGGCCTTCACCGCACTGACCGGCGTCCTCGCCGAGATGGTGGCCGGCACCGGCGCCACCAAGGTCGTCGGACTGGAGGCCCGGGGGTTCATCCTCGGCGCCCCCGTCGCCGTCCGGGCGGGCGTCGGCTTCATCCCCGTACGCAAGGCCGGCAAGCTCCCGGGGGCGACGCTCAGCCAGGCGTACGAGCTGGAGTACGGCTCGGCCGAGATCGAGGTGCACGCGGAGGACCTGGCGGTCACCGACCGGGTGCTGGTCGTGGACGACGTCCTCGCCACCGGCGGCACCGCCGAGGCCTCGATAAAGCTGATCCAGCGGGCCGGCGCGCAGGTCGCAGGCGTCGCCGTGCTGATGGAGCTCGGCTTCCTCGCCGGCCGCGCCCGTCTGGAGGCCGCCCTGGACGGGGCGCCGCTGGAGTCGCTGCTCGTCGTCTGAGCACACGCAGGACGCACACCTGAGGACCGCCGTACGGGCGTCCGGGGCCACCGCCCCGGACGCCCGTCGCCGTAGCGGCACCGTACGGCGACGCCACGGCGCCGGGAGCGCGGCGGTACCGGGCGGCCGACGACCGGAACCACATGCTCCGGTGGCCCGTGCGCCCACCGTCCGCCAGGTCGCCTCCGGCCGCGAAACGGCAGGTCGTACCGGGAGAGGGCGGGCCGGCAGGGACACGGAGGGCCCCGCCGGGGTGGGGCGGTGCACGGTCACCGCCGCGGCCTGAAGGCGATGCCGCGGCCCGGGATGGCTACCATGGGGTCTCCGGAGCCTGACCGGGGGACCCGGAACGCGCACGAGGAGCCTTCTTGTCAGACGAGGCCCAGCACCTGACCGCCGCCAAGCCCGAGCGCGCCTCGGAGCCCGCGGCCCCGCCCGCGTCGCCCGCGAAGAACGACACCCGCGGGACGGAGGAGCACGCCAAGCCGGCGGCCGACCGCCCCGCGGAGGCCGCGCGCCCCAAGCCGGGCCCCCCCGAGCGCCCCGTGCCCACCCCCCCGATCCGCCCGGCGGGCCCCCAGCCGCCCGTCCGCACCGGCTCCTCCAACCGGGTCCGTGCCCGCCTGGCCCGACTCGGCGTCCAGCGCGCCAACCCCTACAACCCGGTCCTGGAACCCCTGCTGCGGATCGTGCGCAGCAACGACCCCAAGATCGAGACCGGCACCCTCCGCCAGATCGAGAAGGCCTACCAGGTCGCCGAGCGCTGGCACCGCGGCCAGAAGCGCAAGAGCGGCGATCCGTACATCACGCACCCGCTGGCGGTCACCACCATCCTCGCCGAGCTGGGCATGGATCCGGCCACCCTGATGGCGGGCCTGCTGCACGACACCGTCGAGGACACCGAGTACGGGCTGGAGGACCTGCGCCGCGACTTCGGCGACGTGGTCACCCTCCTCGTCGACGGCGTCACCAAGCTGGACAAGGTCAAGTTCGGCGAGGCCGCGCAGGCCGAGACCGTGCGCAAGATGGTCGTGGCGATGGCCAAGGACCCGCGCGTCCTGGTCATCAAGCTCGCCGACCGCCTCCACAACATGCGCACCATGCGCTACCTCAAGCGCGAGAAGCAGGAGAAGAAGGCGCGCGAGACCCTGGAGATCTACGCGCCCCTCGCCCACCGCCTGGGCATGAACACCATCAAGTGGGAGCTGGAGGACCTCGCCTTCGCGATCCTCTACCCCAAGATGTACGACGAGATCGTCCGGCTGGTGGCCGAGCGGGCGCCGAAGCGCGACGAGTACCTGGCCATAGTGACCGACGAGGTCCAGCAGGACCTGCGCGCGGCCCGGATCAAGGCCACGGTCACCGGACGGCCCAAGCACTACTACAGCGTCTACCAGAAGATGATCGTCCGCGGCCGTGACTTCGCGGAGATCTACGACCTGGTCGGCATCCGCGTCCTGGTGGACACCGTCCGCGACTGCTACGCGGCCCTCGGCACCGTGCACGCCCGCTGGAACCCGGTTCCGGGGCGGTTCAAGGACTACATCGCGATGCCGAAGTTCAACATGTACCAGTCGCTGCACACCACGGTCATCGGCCCCAACGGCAAGCCGGTCGAACTGCAGATCCGCACCTTCGACATGCACCGCCGCGCCGAGTACGGCATCGCCGCGCACTGGAAGTACAAGCAGGAGGCCGTCGCCGGTGCCTCCAAGGTCCGCACCGACCTGCCCAGGACCGCCGGCAAGGACAAGGACGCCATCAACGACATGGCGTGGCTGCGGCAGCTGCTGGACTGGCAGAAGGAGACCGAGGACCCCGGCGAGTTCCTGGAGTCCCTGCGCTTCGACCTGTCCCGCAACGAGGTCTTCGTCTTCACCCCCAAGGGTGATGTCATAGCGCTCCCCGCCGGTGCCACCCCCGTCGACTTCGCGTACGCCGTCCACACCGAGGTCGGCCACCGCACGATAGGGGCGCGGGTCAACGGCCGCCTGGTGCCGCTGGAGTCCACCCTGGACAACGGCGACCTGGTGGAGGTGTTCACCTCCAAGGCCTCCGGCGCCGGGCCCTCCCGCGACTGGCTGGGCTTCGTGAAGTCCCCGCGCGCCCGTAACAAGATCCGGGCGTGGTTCTCCCGGGAGCGGCGCGACGAGGCCATCGAGCAGGGCAAGGACGCCATCGTCCGCGCGATGCGCAAGCAGAACCTGCCGATCCAGCGCATCCTCACCGGCGACTCGCTGGTGACGCTCGCCCACGAGATGCGCTACCCGGACATCTCCGCGCTGTACGCGGCGATCGGCGAGGGCCATGTGTCCGCGCAGAGTGTCGTCCAGAAGCTGGTGCAGGCCTTCGGGGGCGAGGAGGCGGCCACCGAGGAGATCGACGAGAGCGTGCCGCCCGCCCGCGGGCGCAGCCGCAAGCGCCGCTCCAGCGCCGACCCGGGCGTGGTGGTCAAGGGCGTGGACGACGTGTGGGTCAAGCTGGCCCGCTGCTGCACGCCCGTGCCCGGCGACCCGATCATCGGCTTCGTCACCCGCGGTAGTGGTGTATCGGTTCACCGCAGCGACTGCGTCAACGTGGAGTCACTGTCCCGGGAGCCCGAGCGGATCCTCGACGTCGAGTGGGCCCCCACCCAGTCCTCGGTCTTCCTGGTCGCCATCCAGGTCGAGGCCCTCGACCGCTCCCGGCTGCTGTCGGACGTCACCCGGGTGCTGTCCGACCAGCACGTCAACATCCTGTCCGCGGCCGTCCAGACCTCCCGCGACCGGGTCGCCACCTCGCGGTTCACCTTCGAGATGGGCGACCCCAAGCACCTGGGCCACGTCCTGAAGGCGGTACGGGGCGTGGAGGGCGTCTACGACGTCTACCGCGTGACCTCGGCTCGTAGCAGGTCCTAGCAGGTCCTGGCAGGTCTAGCACGTCTAGCAGGTCGTAGCAGGTCGGCGGCATGTCAGCGGCAGGTTGTGGGAGGCCGCGGCCTCCGCGGGCCGGTCGGAGGCCGTCTGCGGCGGGAGCGCGGCCGAGCCCGCAGGCCCGCGCACCCGTACGAGCCGGTGCTCCGGACCCGTGGACCGGGCCCTGACGAGTCCGCACGCCGGTCCGGCCGGTCGCGGCCGCCCCGCACGCCGGTCCCGCACGAGCCGTCGGCCCGGGCTCCGGGGCTCCGGCCCCATCACGCGGAAGGGGCTCCCCCCGAGGGGGAGCCCCTTCCCACGTCGGACAGGAGGCCGTCAGCCGCCGAACTCCTGCAGGCCCTTCAGGGCCTGGTCCAGCAGGGCCTGGCGGCCTTCCAGCTCACGCCCCAGCTTCTCGGCCCTGGCGTTGTTGCCCTGGGCGCGGGCCTGCTCGATCTGGCCCCGCAGCTTGTCCACGGCGGCCTGGAGCTGGCCGGTCAGACCCTCGGCACGGGCGCGCGCCTCCGGGTTGGTCCGGCGCCACTCGGCCTCCTCGGCCTCCTGGATGGCCCGCTCGACGGCGTGCATCCGGCCCTCGACCTTCGGCCGTGCGTCGCGCGGCACATGGCCGATGGCCTCCCAGCGCTCGTTGACCGAGCGGAACGCCGCGCGGGCCGCCTTCAGGTCGGTCACCGGGAGGATCTTCTCGGCCTCGCCGGCCAGCTCCTCCTTCAGCTTGAGGTTCTCCGCCTGCTCCGCGTCACGCTCGGCGAACACCGAGCCGCGGGCCGCGAAGAAGACGTCCTGGGCGCCGCGGAAGCGGTTCCACAGGTCGTCCTCGTGCTCGCGCTGCGCACGGCCTGCGGCCTTCCAGTCCGCCATCAGCTCGCGGTAGCGGGCCGCCGTCGGACCCCACTCGGTGGAGTTCGACAGCGACTCGGCCTCCGCGACCAGCCGCTCCTTGGTCCGGCGGGCCTCCTCGCGCTGCGCGTCCAGCTGCGCGAAGTGCGCCTTGCGGCGCTTGGAGAACGCCGAGCGCGCGTGCGAGAAGCGGTGCCACAGCTCGTCGTCCGACTTGCGGTCGAGACGCGGCAGCCCCTTCCAGGTGTCCACCAGGGCACGCAGCCGCTCACCGGCCACCCGCCACTGGTCCGACTGCGCCAGCTCCTCGGCCTCGGTGACCAGGGCCTCCTTGGCGTGCCGGGCCTCGTCGGTCTGCCTGGCCCGCTGCGCCCGGCGCTCCTCCCGGCGCCTGTCCACCTGCTCCGTGAGCTGGTCCAGCCGGGTGCGCAGCGCCTCCAGGTCGCCGACCACGTGGTGGGCGTCCACCTGCTCGCGGATGTGGTCGATGGCGGCCTGGGCGTCCTTCGCCGACAGGTCGGTGGTCTTCACTCGCTTCTCGAGGAGGCCGATCTCGACAACCAGGCCCTCGTACTTGCGCTCGAAGTAGGCCAGCGCCTCCTCGGGGGAGCCTGCCTGCCAGGAACCGACGACCTGCTCGCCGTCGGCCGTACGCACGTACACGGTCCCCGTCTCGTCGACGCGGCCCCACGGGTCGCTGCTCACAGCGCCTCCTCCACATGATGCCTGCGGCGGGTCTCAGCGCCCCCCGGGCATCGTCCACAGTTTCGTCACGGCCAACATAGGCGACCGGCGGGTTGCCTGTCCGCATCCCGCGCGACCGAAATTCCGCAGTTCGGGGTCGGGATCGTCAGGATTTCTCGACCGTCGCCTTGTTGATCACCACGGTCGCGTTCGGTGCGGTGTTGCCCGTCTGGGGATCGGCGGGCTGCGCGCCGGCACCGGCGATCTTCTTGAGCACCTTCATCCCCGCATCGGACACCGTACCGAACGGCGTGTAGCTGGGCGGGAGCTGGCTGTCCTGGTAGACGAGGAAGAACTGGCTGCCGCCGGTGTCCTTCTGCGACGTGTTCGCCATCGCGACGGTGCCCGCCGGGTAGACGCCGCCCTTGAGGCTCTCGTCGTCCAGGTTCTCGTCCGGGATGGTGTAGCCGGGACCGCCGCTGCCGCTGCCCGTCGGGTCGCCGCACTGGAGCACGTAGATGCCTTCGGTGGTGAGCCGGTGGCACCTGGTGTGGTCGAAGTAACCCTTGCCGGCCAGGAAGTCGAAGGAGTTGACGGTGTGCGGGGCCGCCGAGGCCTTCAGCGCGATGTCGATGTCGCCGCAGGTCGTGGCCAGCTTCATGGTGTACTTCGCCGACTTGTCCACGGTGAGGGCCGGTTCCTTCTTCCAGGTCTCGGTCCCGGCCTCGCCCGCGGCGGGCTCGTCGCAGGGGTCCTCGACCGCGGAGGGCGTCGGCTCCGCCGTCGCGCTCGCGTTCGCCTTGTCGTCCCCGTCGTCCTTCAGGACGCCGGACGTGTACAGCGCGAGGCTGCCCACCAGGACCACGCCGAGCACCGACGCGACGACGGCGTTGCGCGTGCGCGCCCTGCGCCGCGCCGTGGTGCGCCGCTGCTGCTGCCGCAAGAACTTCTCCCGGGCGAGCTGACGCCGCCGCTGTTCCTGGCTGACCACCGGGTTGACTCCTCATCCGTCTCGAACGTCGACCGGTCGGCGCGGGCGGCCGTACAGCCGACTGCCCGCGTGCCCCGTACCGTATATGGGTTCGCTGAGGAATCGGCAGCGCCGGTAGGCTCTGACCTCAGACGCAGCCCGGACGCAGGCCGCCGGAAGGCCGCGGAAGAGCCGCAGGAACCGCGCAGAACAGCCACCGAAACCGACACAACGAAGGACGATCGTGCTCATTGCCGGGTTCCCCGCCGGGGCCTGGGGGACGAACTGCTATCTCGTCGCCCCCGCCGCCGGTGAGGAGTGCGTGATCATCGACCCGGGCCACCAGGCGGCCCCCGGAGTCGCCGAGGCGCTGGAGAAACATCGGCTCAAGCCCGTCGCCGTCGTCCTCACCCACGGCCACCTCGACCACGTGGCCTCGGTCGTCCCGGTCTGCGGAGCCCACGACGTACCGGCCTGGATCCACCCCGAGGACCGGTACATGATGAGCGACCCGGAGAAGGCGCTCGGCCGGTCCATCGGGATGCCGCTGATGGGTGAGCTGACGGTCGGGGAGCCGGACGACGTCCGCGAACTCACCGACGGCGCGCGGCTGGAGCTGGCCGGACTGCGGCTGACGGTCTCGCACGCGCCCGGCCATACGAAGGGGTCGGTGACCTTCGGCCTGCCCGAGGCGGCGGACATCCCGCCCGTCCTGTTCTCGGGCGACCTGCTGTTCGCCGGCTCCATCGGACGCACCGACCTGCCCGGCGGCGACACGGCCGAGATCCTCGACTCGCTGGCCCGTGTGTGCCTGCCGCTAGACGACTCCACCGTGGTGCTGTCCGGCCACGGTCCCCAGACGACCATCGGCCGGGAGCGCGCCACCAACCCGTATCTGCGGCAGGTGGCGGCCGGCCGTCAGGAGCCCGGCCCGCGGCCCGCTCCCCGACGAGGAATGTGACGAGAGACCTTCCGTGAGCACCTTCAAGGCCCCCAAGGGCACCTACGACCTGATCCCGCCGGACAGCGCCGCCTACCTCGCCGTCCGCGAGGCCATCGCCGCCCCGCTGCGCACCTCCGGGTACGGCTACATCGAGACGCCCGGCTTCGAGAACGTCGAGCTGTTCGCGCGCGGGGTCGGCGAGTCCACCGACATCGTCACCAAGGAGATGTACGCCTTCGAGACCAAGGGCGGCGACCGCCTCGCGCTGCGCCCCGAGGGCACCGCGTCGGTGCTGCGCGCCGCCCTGGAGGCCAACCTGCACAAGGCGGGCAACCTCCCGGTCAAGCTCTGGTACTCCGGCTCCTACTACCGCTACGAGCGCCCCCAGAAGGGCCGCTACCGCCACTTCTCCCAGGTGGGCGCCGAGGCCATCGGCGCCGAGGACCCGGCGCTGGACGCCGAGCTGATCATCCTGGCCGACCAGGCGTACCGGTCGCTGGGTCTGAGGAACTTCCGCATCCTGCTCAACAGCCTCGGAGACCAGGAGTGCCGCCCCGTCTACCGGGCCGCGCTGCAGGACTTCCTGCGCGGCCTGGACCTGGACGAGGACACGCTGCGCCGCGCCGAGATCAACCCGCTGCGGGTCCTGGACGACAAGCGCCCGGACGTGCAGCGGCAGCTGACCGGCGCGCCGCTGCTGCGGGACTACCTGTGCGACGCCTGCAAGGCGTACCACGAGGAGGTCCGCGAGCTGATCACCGCGGCGGGCGTCGCCTTCGAGGACGACCCGAAGCTGGTGCGCGGCCTGGACTACTACACGCGGACCACCTTCGAGTTCGTGCACGACGGCCTGGGCTCGCAGTCCGCGGTCGGCGGCGGCGGCCGCTACGACGGCCTGTCGGAGATGATCGGCGGCCCCGCGCTGCCGTCCGTCGGCTGGGCGCTCGGCGTGGACCGCACGGTCCTCGCGCTTCAGGCGGAGGGCGTGGAGCTCGCCCTGCCCGCCACCACCGCCGTCTTCGCCGTGCCGCTCGGCGAAGACGCCCGGCGGGTGCTGTTCGCCACGGTCACCGAGCTGCGCAAGGCGGGGATCGCGGCGGACTTCTCGTACGGCGGGAAGGGGCTGAAGGCCGCGATGAAGGCGGCCAACCGCTCCGGCGCCCGCTACGCCCTGGTGGCCGGCGAGCGCGACCTCGCCGACGGCGTCGTCCAGCTCAAGGACATGGAGTCCGGCGAGCAGACGGCGGTCCCGCTCGACGGCGCCGTCGCCGAGCTGCGGGCGCGGCTCGCCTGACCGCCCACGCGCAACCGCAGGGGCGCCCCGGGGCCGCACGGCCCGGGGCGCCCCTCCCGCTTCACGGACCTCGCCGCTCGGACCCCGTCACCAGGTCCTCCGTCACCCGGTGAACGCCTTTCCGTTTCCCGTCCGTTTCCCGCCCGGCGGTCCCCGCCCCCCGGGGCCGTCTCTCGCGTACGGCCGCTGTCCGGAACCCGGCGCCCCGGACGCTGCGGACGGCGTGCTTATGCGCAGCGAACGGTGCGCACCCGGGCCCGTACGGCACAATGGCCCTGCCCGAAGATGGTCCACCACTCCAGTGACGGAATCGGCGTGATGAGCAAGACGACAGTGAAGGACGCCTCCACGGAACCCGAGCCCCCGCGCACCGCCGGGGCGGCGCGGACGACCGGCGGCAGCCGGGCCTTCGCCCTGCTGCTCGTCATCACGGGCGCCGCGGGTCTGCTGGCCGCCTGGATCATCACGATCGACAAGTTCAAGCTGCTGGAGGCCAAGGTCGAGGGCAAGACCTTCACCCCCGGCTGCAGCCTCAACCCCGTCGTCTCCTGCGGCAGTGTGATGGAGAGCGACCAGGCGTCCGTCTTCGGCTTCCCCAACCCGATGCTCGGCCTGGTCGCCTACGGCATCGTGATCTGCGTCGGCGTGAGCCTGCTCGCCGGCTCGCGCTTCCCGCGCTGGTACTGGCTCACCTTCAACGCCGGCACCCTCTTCGGCGTCTCGTTCTGCGCCTGGCTGATGTTCCAGTCGCTGTACCGGATCAACGCCCTGTGCCTGTGGTGCTGCCTGGCCTGGGTCGCCACGATCATCATGTTCTGGTACGTGACCTCGTTCAACGTCCGCAACGACCTGCTGCCCGCGCCGCGCTGGCTGAAGAGCTTCTTCGGCGAGTTCACCTGGGTCATGCCCGTGCTGCACATCGGCATCATCGGCATGCTGATCCTGACCCGCTGGTGGGACTTCTGGACCGGCTGACCGCGCCGGGGGCGCTGTCGGTGGGGTGATTTAGGGTTTCACCGTGGAGCCCGACCTGTTCACCGCAGCCGCCGAAGACCGCCAGGAGAAGGACCCGACGCGCAGCCCCCTGGCGGTGCGCATGCGCCCGCGCACCCTCGACGAGGTGGTGGGACAGCAGCACCTGCTCAAGCCGGGCTCCCCGCTGCGCCGGCTCGTCGGCGAGGGCGCCGGCGGGCCCGCCGGACCGTCCTCGGTGATCCTCTGGGGGCCGCCCGGCACCGGCAAGACCACCCTCGCCCACGTCGTCTCCAAGGCCACCGACAAGCGCTTCGTGGAACTCTCCGCGATCACCGCCGGGGTCAAGGAGGTCCGTGCGGTCATCGACGGCGCCCGCCGCGCCACCGGGGGCTACGGCAAGGAGACCGTCCTCTTCCTCGACGAGATCCACCGCTTCAGCAAGGCCCAGCAGGACTCCCTGCTCCCGGCCGTGGAGAACCGCTGGGTGACCCTCGTCGCGGCGACCACCGAGAACCCCTACTTCTCGGTGATCTCCCCGCTGCTGTCCCGCTCTCTGCTGCTCACCCTGGAACCCCTCACCGACGACGACGTCCGCGGGCTGCTCCGCCGCGCCCTCGCCGACCAGCGGGGACTCGGCGGCACGGTCGCCCTCCCCGGCGACACCGAGGACCACCTCCTGCGGATCGCCGGCGGCGACGCACGCCGCGCCCTGACCGCCCTGGAGGCCGCGGCCGGGGCCGCCCTCGACCAGGGCGGGCGGGAGATCTCCCTGGCCACCCTGGAAGCGACCGTCGACCGGGCGGCCGTGACCTACGACCGCGACGGCGACCAGCACTACGACGTGGCCAGCGCCCTCATCAAGTCGATCCGCGGCTCCGACGTCGACGCCGCCCTGCACTACCTGGCCCGGATGGTCGAGGCGGGCGAGGACCCCCGCTTCATCGCCCGCCGCCTGATGATCTCCGCCAGCGAGGACATCGGCCTCGCCGACCCGAACGCCCTGCCCGTCGCGGTAGCCGCCGCCCAGGCCGTCGCCATGATCGGCTTCCCCGAGGCCGCCCTCACCCTCAGCCATGCCGTCATCGCCCTCGCCCTCGCCCCCAAGTCGAACGCGGCGACCACCGCGATCGGCGCCGCCCTGGACGACGTACGCAGAGGACTGGCCGGGCCCGTGCCGGCGCATCTGCGCGACGGGCACTACCAGGGCGCCGCCAGACTGGGGCACGCGCGGGGCTACGTGTACCCGCACGACCTGCCGGAGGGCATCGCCGAGCAGCAGTACGCCCCGGACGACCTCAGGGACCGCGAGTACTACACCCCCACCCGGCACGGCTCCGAGGCCCGCTACGCGGACGCGGTGGAGTGGACCCGCAGGCACCTCGGCCGCAAGCGGTCCTGAGCAGCCTGTAGACTGCTCCGAAGTGCCGAGTCCCGCGCAGTCAGAGCGGGACGTCCGGCCGGAACCCCCCGCGGGTTCCAGGAGCGTCGCGCACCGTCGAACGGTGTCGCGGGCAGCCCACCACCACCCGGAGTCCCGGGACCGGCCGGTGGGCCACTCGCGTGCTGCACGTATGTGCCCAGACCAGGGGAGCGGCTGCCCACCAGGCCCGGCAACGGACCCGGCGGGATTCCCCGGCTGCGGATGCGACCTCCCACCACGCTGACAAGCCGACACAAGGAAACGAGAAACAGTGGCGAACCAGTCCCGCCCCAAGGTCAAGAAGTCGCGTGCCCTCGGCATCGCGCTGACCCCGAAGGCCGTCAAGTACTTCGAGGCCCGCCCCTACCCGCCGGGTGAGCACGGCCGCGGCCGCAAGCAGAACTCGGACTACAAGGTCCGTCTGCTGGAGAAGCAGCGCCTGCGCGCGCAGTACGACGTGTCCGAGCGCCAGCTCGTCCGCGCCTACGAGCGTGCCTCCAAGGTCCAGGGCAAGACCGGTGAGGCCCTGATCATCGAGCTCGAGCGCCGTCTCGACGCGCTGGTCCTGCGTTCGGGCATCGCCCGCACGATCTACCAGGCCCGCCAGATGGTCGTCCACGGCCACATCGAGGTCAACGGCCAGAAGGTGGACAAGCCCTCCTTCCGCGTCCGTCCCGACGACGTCGTGATGGTCCGCGAGCGCAGCCGCGAGAAGACCCTCTTCTCCATCGCCCGCGAGGGCGGCTTCGCCCCCGAGGGCGAGACCCCGCGCTACCTCCAGGTGAACCTCAAGGCCCTGGCGTTCCGCCTGGACCGCGACCCGAACCGCAAGGAGATCCCGGTGATCTGCGACGAGCAGCTCGTCGTCGAGTACTACGCCCGCTGATCCCGGCAGGCCTCGTACCACCCGCGGTGCCTCAGCCCGCCGCTTCCCCCGCCCCCGGGCGGGAGGGGCGGCGGGCTCCCGCGTCCTGGCGCCGTCCCGCTGCCGGTGCACCGCCCCGGCCGGCCTCGCCGGCCGCGGACCTGGCGCCCTCCAGCGCCCCGGCCACCGCCGCCCGCCGGTCCAGCCGCCGCCCGAGACCGACCGCGTCCTCGTACCGCGCGTCCCCCGGCTCCCGCCGTGCCGCCGCCACGTACCCGGTCCTGTGCACTGCGTACCCTCGCCCGCCCCGGTCCGGGCCCGGACCCGCAGTCAAATCCGGTACGGTGCGGTCCGCCCGGCGCGATAGGCTCGGAGCACGACTTTCCGATGCTCAGACACGTTTCAGGGAGCGGGTGCACACAGTGTCCGGTGGAGAGGTGGCCGGGATCCTGGTGGCCGTCTTCTGGGCGATCCTGGTCTCCTTCCTCGCGGTGGCGCTCGCGAGGCTGGCCCAGACGCTCAGGGCGACCACCAAGCTGGTCGCGGACGTGACGGACCAGGCCGTGCCGCTCCTCGCGGACGCCTCCCAGGCGGTGCGCTCCGCGCAGACCCAGATCGACCGGGTCGACGCGATCGCCTCCGACGTCCAGGAGGTCACCTCCAACGCGTCCGCGCTCTCCACGACCGTCGCCTCCACCTTCGGCGGCCCGCTGGTCAAGGTCGCCGCCTTCGGCTACGGCGTGCGCCGCGCCCTCGGCGGCCGCGGGGCCGAGGCGGACGGGCAGACGGCCCGGCGTACGGTGATCGTGGGCCGCAGCGTGCCGGCCGCCCGGCGGGGCAAGCGCACTCTCCGCCGGAACCCCCGCGGACAGAAGGACTGATGACCGACCGATGTTCCGCCGTACTTTCTGGTTCACCACGGGCGTCGCAGCCGGTGTCTGGGCCACCACCAAGGTCAACCGCAGGCTCCGGCAGCTGACCCCCGAGCACCTCGCCGTCACCGCCACGAACAAGGCGGTCGAGACCGGCCGGCGGCTGAAGGGCCGCGCGGTGGACTTCGCGCTGGACGTCCGCGAGAACATGGTCCGGCGGGAGGCCGAACTGCACGAGGCGCTCGGCGTCCACGAGCAGCCCCCCGGCCTTCCGGCACCGCGGCGGTACGCCGCCATCGAGAACCGAGGCGGGCCGCAGCACCCGGGGCGCCCGCCGCACCCGAGGTACATCGGATCCCCGCTGTACCTCAACGACACGAACGACACGAACGCCACGAACACCACGAACGTCACGAACGACATGAACGACACGAACGACCGGAATGAGGACCACTGATGGAGTCGGCTGAGATCCGCCGCCGCTGGCTGAGCTTCTTCGAGGAGCGCGGGCACACCGTCGTCCCTTCGGCGTCGCTCATCGCGGACGACCCGACTCTGCTCCTCGTACCGGCCGGCATGGTTCCCTTCAAGCCCTACTTCCTGGGCGAGGTCAAGCCGCCGTTCACGCGCGCCACCAGCGTGCAGAAGTGCGTGCGCACGCCCGACATCGAAGAGGTCGGCAAGACCACGCGGCACGGCACGTTCTTCCAGATGTGCGGCAACTTCTCCTTCGGCGACTACTTCAAGGAAGGCGCCATCAAGCTCGCCTGGGAGCTGCTCACCAGCCCCCAGGACAAGGGCGGTTACGGCCTGGAGCCGGAGAGGCTCTGGATCACCGTCTACCAGGACGACGACGAGGCCGAGCGCATCTGGCGCGAGGTGGTCGGCGTGCCCCAGGAGCGCATCCAGCGCCTGGGCATGAAGGACAACTACTGGTCCATGGGCGTGCCCGGCCCGTGCGGTCCCTGCTCCGAGATCAACTACGACCGCGGCCCGGAGTTCGGCGCCGAGGGCGGCCCCGCCGTCAACGACGAGCGGTACGTGGAGATCTGGAACCTCGTCTTCATGCAGTACGAGCGCGGCGAGGGCATCGGCAAGGACAACTTCGAGATCCTCGGCGAACTGCCGAGCAAGAACATCGACACCGGGCTCGGCCTGGAGCGTCTCGCCATGATCCTGCAGCGCGTGCAGAACATGTACGAGATCGACACCTCCATGGCCGTCATCGACAAGGCCACGGAACTGACCGGCGTCCGCTACGGCCAGGCCCATGCCTCGGACGTGTCCCTGCGCGTGGTCACCGACCACATGCGCACCGCCACCATGCTCATCGGCGACGGCGTCACCCCCGGCAACGAGGGCCGCGGCTACGTCCTGCGCCGCATCATGCGCCGCGCCATCCGCAACATGCGCCTGCTCGGCGCCGGCGGCCCGGTCGTCAAGGACCTCATCGACACCGTCATCGGCATGATGGGGCAGCAGTACCCGGAGCTGATCACCGACCGCGAGCGCATCGAGAAGGTCGCCCTCGCCGAGGAGAACGCCTTCCTCAAGACGCTGAAGGCCGGCACCAACATCCTCGACACCGCCGTCACCGAGACCAGGGCCGCCGGGGGCGACGTGCTCCCCGGCGACAAGGCGTTCCTGCTCCACGACACCTGGGGCTTCCCGATCGACCTCACCCTGGAGATGGCCGCCGAACAGGGCCTGTCCGTGGACGAGGACGGCTTCCGCCGCCTGATGAAGGAGCAGCGGGAGCGCGCCAAGGCCGACGCCCAGGCCAAGAAGACCGGCCACGCCGACCTCGGCGCCTACCGCGAGATCGCCGACTCCGCCGGCGCGACGGACTTCATCGGCTACACCGACACCGAGGGCGAGAGCACCGTCGTCGGCCTCCTCGTGGACGGGGTGTCCTCCCCGGCCGCCGGCGAGGGCGACGAGGTCGAGGTCGTGCTGGACCGCACCCCGTTCTACGCCGAGGGCGGCGGCCAGATCGGCGACACCGGCCGCATCCGCACGGACGCCGGTGCCGTCATCGAGATCCGCGACTGCCAGAAGCCGGTGCCCGGCGTGTACGTCCACAAGGGCGTCGTCCAGGTCGGCGAGGTCACCGTCGGCGCCAGGGCGCAGGCCTCCATCGACGCCCACCGCCGCAAGGCCATCGCCCGCGCCCACTCGGCCACCCACCTCACCCACCAGGCGCTGCGCGACGCCCTCGGCCCGACCGCCGCGCAGGCCGGCTCCGAGAACCAGCCCGGCCGCTTCCGTTTCGACTTCGGTTCGCCGTCCGCCGTGCCCACCGCCGTGATGCGCGACGTCGAGCAGCGGATCAACGAGGTGCTCGGCCGGGACCTCGACGTGCACGCCGAGGTCATGGGCATCGACGAGGCCAAGAAGCAGGGCGCCATCGCCGAGTTCGGCGAGAAGTACGGCGAGCGCGTCCGCGTGGTGACCATCGGCGACTTCTCCAAGGAGCTGTGCGGCGGCACCCACGTGCACAACACCGCGCAGCTGGGCCTGGTCAAGCTGCTCGGCGAGTCGTCGATCGGCTCCGGGGTGCGCCGTATCGAGGCCCTGGTCGGTGTGGACGCCTACCACTTCCTCGCCCGCGAGCACACGGTCGTGGCCCAGCTCCAGGAGCTGATCAAGGGCCGTCCCGAGGAACTGCCGGAGAAGGTCTCCGCGATGCTCGGCAAGCTGAAGGACGCCGAGAAGGAGATCGAGAAGTTCCGCGCGGAGAAGGTGCTCCAGGCCGCGGCCTCTCTCGCCGAGTCCGCCCGGGACGTGCGCGGCGTGGCCGTCGTCACCGGACGGGTCCCGGACGGCACCACGCCCGACGACCTGCGCAGGCTGGTGCTCGACGTGCGCGGCCGCATCCAGGGCGGCCGCGCCGCGGTGGTCGCCCTGTTCACCGTCAACAACGGCAAGCCGCTCACCGTCGTCGCCACCAACGAGGCCGCCCGCGAACGCGGCCTGAAGGCCGGTGACATGGTCCGCACCGCCGCCAAGACGCTCGGCGGCGGTGGCGGCGGCAAGCCGGACGTCGCCCAGGGCGGCGGCCAGAACCCCGCCGCGATCGGCGACGCCGTGGACGCCGTCGAGCGCCTGGTCGCGGAGACGGCCCAGTAATGCGCAGGGGACGCCGGCTCGCCGTCGACGTCGGGGACGCCCGCATCGGGGTCGCCTCGTGCGACCCCGACGGGATCCTCGCCACGCCGGTGGAGACGGTCCCCGGCCGGGACGTTCCCGCCGCTCAGCGCCGGCTGAGGCAGCTGGCCGAGGAGTACGAGCCGATCGAGGTCGTCGTCGGTCTCCCTCGCTCCCTCAAGGGGGGCGAGGGCCCCGCCGCGGTCAAGGTCCGCGGCTTCGCGCAGGAACTCGCACGGGGCATCGCCCCGGTCCCGGTGCGGCTCGTCGACGAGCGGATGACGACCGTGACGGCCGGTCAGGGACTGCGTGCCTCGGGAGTGAAGTCCAGGAAGGGCCGGTCCGTCATCGACCAGGCAGCCGCTGTGATCATCCTTCAGCAGGCCCTCGAATCCGAACGGGTGTCAGGTAAAGCCCCGGGTGAGGGCGTCGAAGTGGTCATCTGATCGCGATACGGTAACGTTCCGCGCGATGCGGCGGCGTTCGAACAGCCACCGCACACCAGAGGCGGAACGGAGCCGGACTCGCGGGCCGGCGCCGCCCGCCTCGCGGCTCTAGGGGATCGATGACTGAGTATGGCCGGGGCCAGGGACCCGAACCGTGGCATCCGCAGGACCCGCAGTACGGGGACGGCGGATGGGAAGGGCAGCAGGCGGCCCAGCAGGGCCGTCCGTCCGCCCACGACGGCCTGCAGCATCACCCTCAGCAGTCGCAGCAGCAGTCGCAGCAGCAGTCGCAGCAGCAGTCGGAGCAGCCGCAGCAGCAGTACTACGACCAGTGGGACACCGGCCGGCAGGGCTACGGACAGGCGCAGCAGCCCGTGGCGCAGCAGTACGACCAGCAGTACGACCAGCAGTACGACCAGCGGTACGACCAGCACTACGACCGGCAGCAGTACGACCCGCAGCACTACGGACACCAGCAGTACGCCCAGCCGCACACCCTCCAGAGCCAGGGCCACCCCGGCCAGGTCCTCCCGGACGACGGCCGGCAGGACTACGGTCATCAGCAGTACGGGAACGGTCAGTACGGGAACGGTCAGTACGGGAACGGTCAGTACGGCGGCGATCAGTACGGCAGCGGCGGCTGGGCCACCGGCACCCACCCCCGGACCTCCTACCCGGGCGACCCGGCCGACCCCTACGGCCGGCAGCCCGAGGCCTACGGAGAGCAGCAGCCCGACTTCTACCAGACACCGGACGCCTATCCGCCGCCCGAGCCCCCCGCCCGGCGCGGCCGCGACGCGGAGCACCGCACCGACTGGGACCCGGACCCGGGCCAGGGCGGCCGGGACTTCTTCGCGGATCCCTCCTCGGACCCCGGCTCCGGCGGAGACGACTCCGGCACCGGCGCCCGGCCCGGTGACGCCGAGGCCGGAGAGGGCGACGAGCCGCGCGGCCGGCGCGCGGACCGCAGGGGCCGGGGCGGTGCGGGCGGCAGGAACAAGAAGAACCGCAACGGCGTCGCCTGCCTGGTCGTCGCGCTCGTCCTGGGCGGCGGCCTGGCCGGCGTCACCTACTTCGGCTACCAGTTTTACCAGGATCGTTTCGGCACGGCTCCGGACTACGCCGGGGACGGCACCGGGGAGTCGGTGACGGTCGAGATCCCCAAGGGCGCGGGCGGCTACGAGATCGGCCGCCGACTGAAGCAGGCCGGCGTCGTCAAGAGCGTGGACGCCTTCGTCTCCGCCCAGTCGCAGAACCCCGAGGGCAACACGATCCAGGCCGGCGCATACCTGCTGCGCAAGCAGATGTCCGCGTCCAGCGCGGTCGAGATGATGCTGGACCCCAAGGCCCGCAACAACCTCATCATCCCCGAGGGCAAGCGCAACGCCTGGGTGTACGCGGAGATCGACAAGCGGCTGGAACTCTCCGAGGGGACCACCGCGAAGGTCGCCGAGAAGGACTGGAAGGATCTCGGACTGCCCGCCTGGGCGAACGACAACGAGGAGATCAAGGACCCGCTCGAAGGCTTCCTCTACCCGTCCAGCTATCCGGTGGCCAAGGGCATGAAGCCCAAGGACGTCCTGAAGCAGATGGTGGCCGCCGCCAGCGAGCAGTACGAGAAGTACGACCTGGAGGCGAAGGCCGGCGACCTGGGCCTGGACAGCCCCCTGCAGGTGCTCACGGTGGCGAGCCTCGTCCAGGTCGAGGGCAAGTACAAGCACGACTTCGGCAAGGTCGCCCGGGTCGTCTACAACCGTCTCAAGCCGGACAACCTGGAGACCGTCGGCCGCCTGGAGTTCGACTCCACGGTCAACTACCTCCGCGGCGAGAGCACGCTCGACGTCGGAACGGTCGACGACCTGCGCGCCATCAAGGACCCGTACAACACCTACGACGTCAAGGGCCTTCCGCCGGGGCCGATCAGCAATCCGGGCAAGGACGCCCTCGACTCCGCGGTCAAGCCCACGCCCGGACCCTGGTACTACTTCGTGTCGATCAGTGAGGACAAGACGGTGTTCTCGGTGACCAACGAGGAACACAACGAGAACGTGGCGGAGTACGAGAAGCAGAGGAAGAAGTCCGGCCAGTGAACACCGTCCGACGCGCCGCGGTGCTGGGATCGCCGATCGCGCACTCCCTTTCCCCCGTGCTGCACCGGGCCGCGTACCGCGAACTGGGGCTCACGGACCGCACGTACGACCGCTTCGAGGTGGACGAGGCCGGGCTGCCCGGCTTCCTCGACGGCCTCGGCCCCGAGTGGGCGGGGCTGTCGCTGACGATGCCGCTGAAGCGGGCCGTCATCCCACTCCTGGACGAGGTCACCGAGACGGCCCGGTCGGTGGAGGCGGTCAACACGGTCGTCTTCACCGAGGACGGCCGCCGCACCGGCGACAACACCGACATCCCCGGCATGGTCGCCGCGCTGCGCGAGCACGGCATCGACGGGGTCGACAGCGCGGCGGTCCTCGGCGCGGGCGCCACCGCGTCCTCCGCGCTGGCCGCGCTGGCCCGTGTCTGCACCGGCGAGATCACCGTCTACGTCCGCAGCGAGGCCCGCGCCGCGGAGATGCGCCGGTGGGCCGAGCGCCTGGGCGTCGCCGTGCGCGTCGCCGACTGGGCGGACGCCGGACAGGCCCTGCGTGCGCCGCTGGTCGTCGCGACCACACCCGCCGGGGCCACCGACGCCCTGGCCCCGCACCTTCCCGAGAAGCCCGCGGCCCTCTTCGACGTCCTCTACGACCCCTGGCCCACCGCTCTCGCCGCCCGGTGGTCCGCCTACGGGGGAGCGGTCGTCAGCGGACTCGACCTGCTGGTCCACCAGGCCGCGCTCCAGGTCGAGCAGATGACCCGGCGCACCCCGGCGCCCCTGGACGCGATGCGCCGGGCCGGTGAGCGGGCGCTCGCCGAGCGCGGCTGAGCGCCTTGCCGCAGATCCGCAGATGCCGAAGATGCCGCGGTCCGGCGCCGGCCCGGCTGCGGTGCCGCCAGGGCCGGCCGCGCCGTTCACCGTGCTCCTCGGGGGCGCTGCCGGACCTCGCCCCGGCTGCTGAGCCGCCGTACCGGGACCGGTCGTCCACCGGCCCGCAGGGGGCGCGGCCGGGAGGGGGCGGACGGCCCGGTCTGACGGATCCGGTCAGGTTCTGTGTCAGGTTCGGTCCGTCTGATGGACCGGCGGGCGGGCCGGCTGCCGGAGCATGGGAGGATCGGGGGTGGCGGGCCCAGGGCCGCGCACCGGGTACCGCCGTCGCCGTACGCACGCACAGGCGTACGCAGGGCAGTACCGGGGCGCGAGCATTGAGGAGCACCGTTGAGCAGGTTGCGCTGGCTGACCGCGGGGGAGTCCCACGGTCCCGCACTCGTGGCGACGCTGGAAGGCCTTCCGGCCGGCGTGCCGATCACCACGGAGATGGTGGCGGACCACCTGGCCCGGCGCCGACTCGGCTACGGACGCGGTGCCCGCATGAAGTTCGAGCGGGACGAGGTCACCTTCCTCGGCGGCGTCCGGCACGGACTCACCCTCGGCTCCCCGGTCGCCGTCATGGTCGGCAACACCGAGTGGCCCAAGTGGGAGCAGGTCATGGCGGCCGACCCGGTCGACCCCGCCGAACTCGGCGCGCTGGCCCGCAACGCCCCGCTGACCCGGCCCCGCCCCGGTCACGCGGACCTGGCCGGCATGCAGAAGTACGGCTTCGACGAGGCCCGGCCGATCCTGGAGCGCGCCTCCGCCCGCGAGACGGCCGCCCGCGTCGCGCTCGGCGCGGTCGCCCGCTCCTACCTCAGGGAGACGACCGGCGTCGAGATCGTCTCGCACGTCGTCGAGCTGTGCTCCGTCAAGGCGCCGCGGGGCGTGTACCCCACTCCGGCCGACGTCGGGATGCTGGACGCCGACCCGCTGCGCTGCCTGGACGCGGACGCGTCGAAGGCGATGGTCGCCGAGGTCGACCAGGCCCACAAGGACGGCGACACCCTCGGCGGCGTCGTCGAGGTCCTCGCCTACGGCGTCCCCGTGGGCCTCGGCTCCCACGTGCACTGGGACCGCCGGCTGGACGCCCGGCTCGCGGGCGCCCTCATGGGCATCCAGGCGATCAAGGGCGTCGAGGTCGGGGACGGCTTCGAACTGGCCCGGGTACCCGGCTCCCAGGCCCACGACGAGATCGTCGGCTCCGCGGAGGGCATCCGCCGCGTCTCCGGCCGGGCGGGCGGCACCGAGGGCGGCCTGACCACGGGCGAACTGCTGCGGGTGCGTGCCGCGATGAAGCCGATCGCGACCGTGCCGCGCGCCCTGCGCACCGTCGACGTCGCCACCGGCGAGCCCGCCCAGGCCCACCACCAGCGCTCCGACGTGTCCGCGGTCCCGGCCGCCGGCATCGTCGCCGAGGCGATGGTCGCCCTGGTCCTGGCCGACGCGGTGGCGGAGAAGTTCGGCGGCGACAGCGTCCCCGAGACCCGCCGCAACGTCACCTCGTACCTCGACAACCTGCACATCCGATGAGCGGACCGCTGGTCGTCCTGGTCGGCCCGATGGGCGTCGGCAAGTCCACCGTCGGGCAACTGCTCGCCGAGCGGCTCGGCGCGACCTACCGCGACACCGACGAGGACATCGTCGCGGCCGAGGGCGTGGCCGTCTCCGACCTCTTCGTCGACCGGGGCGAGCCCGCCTTCCGCGAGCTGGAGAAGCGGGCCGTGGCCCGCGCGCTCGCCGAGCACGACGGAGTCCTCGCGCTCGGCGGCGGCGCCGTCCTCGACGCCGGCACCCGCGCGCTGCTGGCCGGCCGGCCCGTCGTCTACCTCTCCATGGACGTCGAGGAGGCCGTCCGGCGCACCGGCCTGAACGTGGCCCGTCCGCTGCTCGCGGTCAACCCGCGCAAGCAGTGGCGGGAGCTGATGGAGGCGCGCCGCCACCTGTACGAGGAGGTCGCCGCGGCCGAGGTCGCCACCGGCGGCCGCACCCCGGACGAGGTGGCGCAGGCGGTCCTCGACGCGCTGCACCCGAACACCGCACCACCCGCGGGCCCCACCGGCGCCCCCGGCCAGGAGGAAGCGATGACGAGCCCGGTCACGACCATCCACGTCGGCGGCGACACCCCCTACGACGTGCTGGTGGGCCACCGGCTGCTGGGTGAACTGGCCGGACTGATCGGCCCCAGGGCCAAGCGGGTCGCGGTCATCCACCCCGAGGCGCTCGCCGAGACCGGTGACGCGCTGCGCGCCGACCTCGCAGGGCAGGGCTACGAGGCCGTCGCGATCCAGGTGCCCAACGCCGAGGAGGCCAAGACCGCCGAGGTCGCCGCCTACTGCTGGAAGGCGCTCGGCCAGTCCGGTTTCACCCGCACCGACGTCGTGGTGGGCGTCGGCGGCGGGGCGACCACCGACCTGGCGGGCTTCGTCGCCGCGACCTGGCTGCGCGGGGTGCGCTGGATCGCCGTCCCGACCACCGTCCTGGCCATGGTCGACGCGGCCGTCGGCGGCAAGACCGGCATCAACACCGCCGAGGGCAAGAACCTGGTCGGCGCCTTCCACCCGCCGGCCGGCGTGCTGTGCGACCTGGCCGCGCTGGACTCCCTGCCCGTCCACGACTACGTCTCCGGGCTCGCCGAGATCATCAAGGCCGGCTTCATCGCCGACCCGGTGATCCTCGACCTGATCGAGGCAGACCCCGAGGCGGCCCGCACCCCGGCCGGCCCGCACACCTCGGAGCTGATCGAGCGGTCCATCCGGGTCAAGGCCGACGTGGTCTCCGCGGACCTGAAGGAGTCCGGCCTGAGGGAGATCCTCAACTACGGCCACACCCTCGCCCACGCCATCGAGAAGAACGAGCGCTACCAGTGGCGGCACGGCGCGGCGGTCGCGGTCGGCATGCACTTCGCCGCCGAACTGGGCCGGGTGGCGGGCCGCCTGGACGATGCCACGGCCGACCGGCACCGCAGCATCCTGGAGGCGGTCGGGCTGCCCCTGCACTACCGCTACGACCAGTGGCCCAAGCTGCTGGAGACCATGAAGGTCGACAAGAAGTCCCGCGGCGACCTGCTCCGCTTCATCGTGCTCGACGGACTGGCCAAGCCGACCGTCCTGGAGGGCCCCGACCCGGCCGTGCTGCTCGCGGCGTACGGCGAAGTGGGACAGTAGGCACCCTCCGTCCCGTTCGCCCCCGGCCGTCCTTCGGTGAACGGCCGGCGACCGCCTCCGGCCGTTCCCCGAAGGACGGCCGGGGGCGGTACCGTTCGGTGGGGAGCGGGCCCGCCCCGCCACCACCGCCCATCGACTGCACGAGACGGAGTGGCACCGGATGCAGCACGCAGTGGGGTCTCCGCTGCCGCCGCCCCACCAGCCGGGGCACGGACCGGCCACCGGACGGCCGCCGGCCGCACATCAGCACAGCGGCAACCCGTCGGTTCCCCCGCCGGCCGCTCCCGGCACCGCCGTGCCGCCCCCGGCGCAGCCCCCCTGCCCCGGCCCGCCGCCGGACACCACCGGCCATGTCGCGCTGCCGCCCGGCGGCCCGGTCCCGGCGCCGGGACCGGCGCCCGCCGCGCCCGGACCGGACCCCCTCACCACCACCCTCGCCGTGCTGCTCATCGGGCCCGCCGGAGCCGGCAAGACCAGCGTCGCCCAGTACTGGGCCGACCGGCGCCGGGTGCCCACCGCCCACATCAGCCTCGACGACGTCCGCGAGTGGGTCCGCTCCGGCTTCGCCGACCCGCAGACGGGCTGGAACGACCACTCCGAGGCCCAGTACCGGCTGGCCCGCCGCACCTGCGGCTTCGCCGCGCGCAACTTCCTCGCCAACGGGATCTCCTGCATCCTCGACGACGCGGTCTTCCCCGACCGTCCCGTCGTCGGCCTGGGCGGCTGGAAGCGCCATGTCGGCCCCGGGCTGCTGCCCGTCGTCCTGCTGCCCGGCCTGGAGGTCGTGCTGGAGCGCAACGCCCGGCGGTCCGGCAACCGGAGGCTCCCCGACGAGGAGGTCGCCCGCATCCACGGCCGGATGGCCGGATGGTACGGGTCCGGGCTGCCCATCATCGACAACTCGCAGCTCGACGTCCCCGGCACGGCCCGCCTCCTCGACGACGTGCTGGCCCGGGCGGTCGCCAGCCCGCCCACCTGGTGACACCACCTTTCCGGCCCGTCCGTCCCGCTCCCCGCACCGCAGCCCGTCCCGCCGGCCGTCCCGGCGCCCGGACCGGGCGCCGCCCCACGGATGGCGCTCCCGACCGGCGACTTCCGGCCACCGCTCGTAGGCTCGGTTCATGTCAGAGGTGCACGCGTCCCGCCGAGCGCGGCTGAAAGAGCTCTGCAACGCGGGCGGCAGCGCGGCCGCGCTGATCTCCCGCCCCGCCAACGTGCGGTACCTCGCGGGCGCGGCCCCGCAGGGCACCGCCCTCCTCCTCGGCCGGGACGAAGACGTCGTCGTCTGCGCCGGCCCGCCCGAGGACCGGCCCGCCGACGGCCGCCTGGACGAGTCGCTGCGCGCCCACACCCTGCCCGACGCCTCCGGCGATCCGGCCGTCGCCGCCGCCGGCCTCGCCCAGGCGCAGGGAGCCGACTCCCTCGCGGTGGAGGAGCACCACCTCACCGTCGCCCGGCACCGGGCACTCGGCTCGGCCGCCCCCGGGCTGCGCCTCGCCGACCTCGGCGGCGCCGTCGAACAGCTGCGGGTCGTCAAGGACGAGGAGGAGATCTCCTGTCTGCGCATCGGCGCCGAGATCGCCGACCAGGCCCTCGGGGAACTGCTGGAGTCGATCCTGGTGGGACGGACGGAACGGCATCTGGCGCTGGAGCTGGAGCGGCGGCTGGTGGACCACGGGGCGGACGGGCCGGCCTTCCCCACCTCCGTCGCCACCGGCCCGAACGCCGGCCTCAGGGCCCACCACCCCACCGACCGCCGGGTGGAGGAGGGCGACTTCCTCTCCGTCTGTCTCGGCGCGACCTACCGCGGCTACCGCTGCGAGATCGGCCGTACGTTCGTCATCGGCACCTCCCCGGCCGACTGGCAGGTCGACCTGTACGACCTGGTCTTCGCCGCGCAGCGGGCCGGCCGGGAGTCGCTCGCGCCCGGCGCGGCCTACCGGGACGTGGACCGCGCCGCCCGGCACGTGCTGGACTCCGCGGGCTACGCGGCGGGCCTCGCGCCGCTCACCGGCCACGGCGTCGGACTCGAAATCGACGAGGACCCTCAGTTGACCCCTGCGGCCATGGGTAAACTGGACGCTTGCGTGCCGGTCACCGTCGAGCCCGGGGTCCACCTCCCGGGCCGGGGCGGCGTCCGGATCGATGACACGCTCGTCGTACGCCCCGAGGCGGACGGCGGACCCGAGCTACTCACCATCACGACCAAGGAGCTGCTCGCGCTCTAGCCCCGCGCTGTGCGCCCGCCCCGTGGTCGTCCACGTCAGTCCAGGAGATTCCGCAACCGTGGCTTCCACGAACGACCTCAAGAACGGCCTGGTGCTCAAGCTCGAAGGCGGCCAGCTCTGGTCCGTCGTCGAGTTCCAGCACGTCAAGCCCGGCAAGGGCCCGGCCTTCGTGCGCACCAAGCTCAAGAACGTGCTCTCCGGCAAGGTCGTCGACAAGACCTTCAACGCCGGCGTCAAGGTCGAGACGGCCACTGTCGACAAGCGCGACATGCAGTTCTCGTACATGGACGGCGACTACTTCGTCTTCATGGACATGGAGACGTACGACCAGCTGATGGTCGACCGCAAGGCCGTCGGCGACGCCGCCCACTTCCTCGTCGAGGGCTTCACGGCCACCGTCGCCCAGCACGAGGGCGAGGTGCTCTTCGTCGAGCTGCCGGCCGCCGTCGAGCTCGTCGTCAAGGAGACCGAGCCGGGCGTCCAGGGCGACCGCTCCACCGGCGGCACCAAGCCCGCCACCCTGGAGACCGACCACCAGATCCAGGTCCCGCTCTTCATCACCACCGGTGAGAAGATCAAGGTCGACACCCGCACCAGCGACTACCTCGGCCGGGTGAACAGCTAACCGTGGCCGCCCGCAACACGGCCCGCAAGCGCGCCTTCCAGATCCTCTTCGAGGGCGACCAGCGCGGCGCCGACGTCCTGACGGTCCTCGCGGACTGGATCCGGCTCTCCCGGACCGACACCCGGCAGCCGCCGGTGAGCGAGTACACGATGCAGCTCGTCGAGGGCTACGCGGAGCACGCGCAGCGCATCGACGACCTGATCGCGCAGTACTCGGTCGGCTGGACGCTCGACCGGATGCCGGTCGTCGACCGCAACATCCTGCGGCTCGGCGCGTACGAGCTGATCTGGGTCGACGAGACGCCGGACGCCGTCGTGCTGGACGAGATGGTGCAGCTGGCCAAGGAGTTCTCCACGGACGAGTCGCCCTCGTTCGTCAACGGCCTGCTGGCCCGGCTCAAGGAGCTCAAGCCGACGCTGCGCCGCGCGTAGCCCCCGGGGTGTCCGACACCCCGCCGAAGGGGCGCCGGGAGCGGCGCGCAGACCGGGGCGGCCCACGCCGCAGTCCGGCCCGCGCCTTCCCGGCGCCCCTTCGCCGTCCCGGCGCCCCGCGCTCCCCGGCGTCCCGCGCCTTCCCGCGTTTCCCGCGTTTCCCGCGCCTTCCCGGCGTCCTGCGCCTTCCCGGCGCCCCTTCGCCGTCCCGGCGTCCCGCGCTCCCCGGCGTCCCGCGCCTTCCCGCGCTTCCCGCGTTTCCCGCGCCTTCCCGCGTTTCCCGCGCCTTCCCGGCGTCCTGCGCCTTCCCGGCGCCCCCTTCGCCGTCCCGGCGTCCCGCGCTCCCCGGCGTCCCGCGTCTTCCCGCGCTTCCCGCGCCTTCCCAGCGCCCCTTCGCTTCCCGCGCCCTCCGGCGCCTCCCGGGTCCCCTGGCGGCCCTTGCGGCCCCGTCGCCGCCCGAGGGCCCGCAGACCGCCTGCGGCGCCGCTGCTGCCGGCCCTGCGACGGCACACCGCACACGGAAACCGCCGGGGTGGTGGGGAACGATCAGTTCCCCACCACCCCGGCGGTACGTTTCTGCAGAAGCGGGAGCCGCTTGCGGCTCAGACCTCCTCGTGCGTGACCGCGCGGCGCGCGTCCGCGTCCAGCACGCCCCAGCTGATCAGCTGCTCGGTGAGGACCGAGGGCGACTGGTCGTAGATCACGGCGAGGGTGCGCAGGTCGTCCTGGCGGATGGAGAGGACCTTGCCGTTGTAGTCACCGCGCTGGGACTGGATGGTGGCCGCGTACCGCTGGAGGGGGCCCGCCTTCTCGGCCGGCACCGTGGCCAGCCGCTCCAGGTCCAGGACCAGCTTGGGCGGAGGCTCGGCGGCGCCGCCAGGAGTGGTGCCCGGCAGCAGCTCCTGCACCGGGACGCCGTAGAAGTCCGCCAGCTCGGCGAGACGCTGCACGGTGACGGCGCGGTCCCCGCGCTCGTACGAACCGACCACGACGGCCTTCCAGCGCCCCTGGGACTTCTCCTCGACACCGTGGAGGGAAAGGCCCTGCTGGGTGCGGATGGCCCGGAGCTTGGCCCCGAGCTGTTTGGCGTATTCGCTGGACATATAGCTCCCCGGCACTGGGTCGACGCGGCCGGGTGGGTTTCCGTGCCGCGCGGCTGGTAACTCACTGTGAGGTTACGCAGCGTTACTCTGCTGCGTCAAGCCGAACGGTCCGCACCGGCTCCTCCGAGGCCGGCGGGGCCCGTTGCGCCAGGGGGGTGAGCCCGGGCGGCAGCCGGGGCCTGATACCGTGGACGGCGCAATCCCGACGTCCTTTAAGGTCCGTCCCGTGAGGCGGAGAAGGAGGTCCGTTTCGTATGGACACGCAGTATGACGCGCAGGCGTCCGATGCGCGGGCGGTACTCGAAGGCCCCGACATCGCGCGGGTGCTGACCCGCATCGCCCACGAGATCGTCGAACGCGCCAAGGGCGCCGACGACGTGGTGCTCCTGGGCATCCCGACCCGTGGCGTCTTCCTCGCCCAGCGGCTGGCCGACAAGCTCGAAGAGATCACCGAGCGGGCGCTGCCCTGCGGTTCGCTGGACATCACCATGTACCGCGACGACCTGCGCCTGCACCCGCCGCGCGCCCTCGCCCGCACCGAGATCCCCGGTGACGGCATCGACGGCAGGCTCGTCGTCCTCGTCGACGACGTGCTGTTCTCCGGCCGTACCATCCGTGCCGCCCTCGACGCGCTGAACGACATCGGACGCCCCCGGGCCGTGCAGCTCGCGGTCCTCGTCGACCGCGGCCACCGTGAACTGCCGATCCGCGCCGACTACGTCGGCAAGAACCTCCCCACGTCGCTGCGGGAGACGGTCAAGGTCCAGCTCGCCGAGGAGGACGGCCGTGACACGGTCCTGCTCGGTGTGAAGCCGGCCGCCCAGTAGCAGAGCGGGCGCACCCCGCCTCACGGGTGCCGACGTGTGCACCCGTCTGCCCGAAAAGTCATGAACTGTCTTACGGAGCCTGCCCGATGAAGCGTCATCTCATCTCGGCCGCCGACCTCACCCGCGACGACGCCGTCCTGATCCTCGACACCGCCGAGGAGATGGCCCGGGTCGCGGACCGGCCGATCAAGAAGCTGCCCACCCTGCGCGGCCGCACCGTGGTGAACCTGTTCTTCGAGGACTCCACCCGCACCCGCATCTCCTTCGAGGCCGCCGAGAAGCGCCTCTCCGCGGACGTCATCAACTTCACCGCCAAGGGATCGAGCGTGTCCAAGGGCGAGTCCCTGAAGGACACCGCCCAGACCCTGGAGGCGATGGGCGTCGACGCCGTCGTCATCCGGCACGGTGCCTCCGGCGCCCCCTACCGGCTGGCCACCTCCGGCTGGATCGACGCCGCCGTCATCAACGCCGGCGACGGCACCCACCAGCACCCCACCCAGGCCCTGCTCGACGCCTTCACCATGCGCCGCCGCCTGGTCGGCCGGGACGAGGGCCTCGGACGCGACCTGGCCGGCAAGCGCATCACCCTCGTCGGCGACGTCCTGCACAGCCGGGTCGCCCGCTCCAACGTCGACCTGCTGCACACCCTCGGCGCCCAGGTCACCCTGGTCGCGCCGCCCACCCTGGTGCCGGTCGGCGTCGACACCTGGCCCTGCGAGGTGAACTACGACCTCGACGCCGCGCTGCCCAAGAGCGATGCGGTGATGATGCTGCGGGTCCAGCGCGAGCGCATGAACGCGGCCTTCTTCCCCACCGAACGCGAGTACTCCCGCCGCTACGGCCTCGACGGCGAGCGCATGGCGAGGCTGCCCGAGCACGCCATCGTGATGCACCCCGGCCCGATGGTCCGCGGCATGGAGATCACCGCGGAGGTCGCCGACTCCGACCGCTGCACCGCCGTCGAACAGGTCGCCAACGGCGTGTCCATCCGGATGGCCGTGCTCTACCTGCTGCTCGGCGGCAACGAGCCCGCCGTCACCCACGCCCGCACCGCTGAGGAGAAGTAAGACCATGAGCAAGACCCTGATCCGTGGCGCGAGGATCCTCGGCGGCGAGCCGCAGGACGTACTGATCGACGGCGAGACCGTCGAAGCGGTCGGCACCGGCCTGTCCGCGGACGGCGCCGACGTCGTCGAGGCGGACGGCAAGGTGCTGCTGCCGGGCCTGGTCGACCTGCACACCCACCTGCGCGAGCCCGGCCGGGAGGACTCCGAGACCGTCCTCACCGGCACCCGGGCGGCCGCCTCCGGCGGCTTCACCGCCGTGTTCGCCATGGCCAACACCTTCCCCGTCGCCGACACCGCCGGCGTGGTCGAGCAGGTCTACCGGCTCGGCCGGGAGCACGGCTACTGCGACGTGCAGCCCATCGGCGCCGTCACCGTCGGCCTGGAGGGCCGCAAGCTCGCCGAACTCGGCGCCATGCACGAGTCCGCCGCCGGCGTCACCGTCTTCTCCGACGACGGCAAGTGCGTCGACGACGCCGTGATCATGCGCCGCGCCCTGGAATACGTGAAGGCCTTCGGCGGCGTCGTCGCCCAGCACGCGCAGGAGCCCCGGCTGACCGAGGGCGCCCAGATGAACGAGGGCGTCGTCTCCGCGGAACTGGGCCTGGGCGGCTGGCCGGCCGTCGCCGAGGAGTCGATCATCGCCCGCGACGTGCTGCTCGCCGAGCACGTCGGCTCCCGCGTGCACATCTGCCACCTGTCGACCGCCGGGTCCGTCGAGATCGTGCGCTGGGCGAAGTCCCGCGGCATCCAGGTCACCGCCGAGGTCACCCCGCACCACCTGCTGCTCACCGACGAACTGGTGCGCTCCTACAACCCCGTCTACAAGGTGAACCCGCCGCTGCGCACCGAGCGCGACGTGACCGCGCTGCGCCAGGCGCTCGCCGACGGCACCATCGACATCGTGGCCACCGACCACGCCCCGCACCCCCACGAGGACAAGGACTGCGAGTGGGCCGCGGCCGCCATGGGCATGGTGGGCCTGGAGACCGCGCTGTCGGTGGTCCAGCGGACGATGGTCGACACCGGCCTGCTGGACTGGGCCGGCGTCGCCGACCGGATGTCCGTCAAGCCCGCCGAGATCGGCCGGGCCACCGGACACGGGCGGCCCGTCTCGGCCGGTGAACCCGCCAACCTCACCCTCGTCGACACGGCATACCGTGGGCCGGTGGACCCCGGGACCTTCGCCTCGCGCAGCCGCAACACCCCCTACGAGGGGCGCGAGCTGCCGGGCCGTGTGACCCACACGTGGCTCCGGGGCAAGGCCACCCTCGTCGACGGGAAGCTCACGTGACACCTTTCATCCTGCTGGCCGCCGAGAAGAAATCGGCCGAGGTCACCGACTGGGCCGCCCGGGTGGGCTGGGTCGTCGGACTCACCCTGTTCGTCGCTCTCGTCTACTGGCTGATGCGCCAGGGCTGGAAGTGGCGCGGCACGCTCCAGGGTGACCTGCCCGAGCTCCCCGGCGCGCCCGAACGGCCGGGCCCGGCGACACTGGGCATGAGCGGCCGCTACCACGGCTCCACCACCGCGGGGCAGTGGCTCGACCGCATCGTGGCGCACGGCCTGGGCACCCGCAGCCGGGTCGAGCTCACCCTGACGGACGCGGGACTGGACGTCGTACGTCCGGGCGCGACGGACTTCTTCGTCCCCCGTGCGGCCCTGCGCGAGGCGCGGCTCGACAAGGGCATCGCCGGCAAGGTCCTCACCGAGGGCGGACTGCTCGTGGTGACCTGGTCGCACGGCGACCGGCTGATCGACTCCGGGTTCCGCTCCGACCACGCAGCGGAGCACGGAGCCTGGGTCACCGCCATCAACTCCATGATCGAAGACAACAGCATCGAAGACAACAGCACGGAAGGCGCCGAACGATGACGACCTCCAGCAAGGGGACCGCCTCACCGAGGCACCGGGCGGCTCCCGCCGTACTCGTCCTGGAGGACGGCCGGATGTTCCGCGGCCGCGCCTACGGGGCCGTGGGGGCGACGTTCGGCGAAGCCGTGTTCTCCACCGGCATGACCGGCTACCAGGAGACCCTCACCGACCCGTCGTACCACCGCCAGGTCGTCGTGATGACCGCCCCGCACGTCGGCAACACCGGCGTCAACGACGAGGACCCGGAGTCCCGCCGGATCTGGGTCGCCGGCTACGTCGTGCGCGACCCCGCGCGGGTGCCCTCCAACTGGCGCGCCCGCCGCTCGCTCGACGAGGAGCTGCGCACCCAGGGCGTCGTCGGCATCTCCGGCGTCGACACCCGTGCGCTCACCCGCCACCTGCGCGAGCGGGGCGCCATGCGCGTCGGCATCTTCTCCGGCAACGCGCTGCCCGACGAGGGCACCATGCTCGCCGAGGTCCGCCAGGCCCCCGAGATGGCGGGCGCCGACCTCTGTGCCGAGGTCGCCACCGGGCAGGCGTACGTCGTCCCCGCGATCGGTGAGAAGAAGTACACCGTCGCCGCCGTCGACCTCGGCATCAAGGGCATGACCCCGCACCGCATGGCCGAGCGCGGCATCGAGGTGCACGTGCTGCCCGCCACCGCCACCGCCGAGGACGTCTACGCCGTCGGACCCGACGGCGTGTTCTTCTCCAACGGCCCCGGCGACCCGTCCACCGCCGACCACCCCGTCGCGGTGATGCGGGAGGTCCTCGACCGCGGCACGCCCCTGTTCGGCATCTGCTTCGGCAACCAGATCCTCGGCCGGGCCCTCGGCTTCGGCACCTACAAGCTCAAGTACGGCCACCGCGGCATCAACCAGCCCGTGCAGGACCGTACGACCGGCAAGGTCGAGGTCACCGCGCACAACCACGGCTTCGCCGTGGACGCCCCGCTCGACCAGGTCTCCGACACCCCCTACGGCCGCGTCGAGGTCTCCCACGTCTGCCTCAACGACAACGTGGTGGAAGGCCTCCAGCTCCTCGACAAGCCGGCCTTCAGCGTCCAGTACCACCCCGAAGCGGCAGCCGGCCCGCACGACGCCGCCTACCTGTTCGACCGCTTCGTCTCCCTGATGGAGGGCCAGCGTGCCTAAGCGCACCGATATCCAGTCCGTCCTGGTCATCGGCTCCGGCCCGATCGTCATCGGCCAGGCCGCCGAGTTCGACTACTCCGGCACCCAGGCGTGCCGGGTGCTGAAGTCCGAGGGCCTGCGGGTCATCCTCGTGAACTCCAACCCGGCGACGATCATGACCGACCCGGAGATCGCCGACGCTACCTACGTCGAGCCGATCACCCCGGACTTCGTCGAGAAGATCATCGCCAAGGAGCGCCCCGACGCGCTGCTGCCCACCCTGGGCGGCCAGACCGCGCTCAACACCGCGATCGCGCTGCACGAGAACGGCGTCCTCGCCGAGTACGGCGTCGAGCTGATCGGCGCCAACGTCGAGGCGATCCACAAGGGCGAGGACCGCGACCAGTTCAAGCTGGTCGTCGAGGCGGTCCGGGAGAAGACCGGCCACGGCGAGTCCGCCCGCTCGGTCATCTGCCACTCCATGGACGAGGTCCTCCAGGGTGTCGACACCCTCGGCGGCTACCCCGTCGTCGTCCGCCCCTCCTTCACCATGGGCGGCGCCGGCTCCGGCTTCGCCCACGACGAGGACGAGCTGCGCCGGATCGCCGGCCAGGGCCTCACGCTCTCCCCGACCACCGAGGTGCTCCTGGAGGAGTCCATCCTCGGCTGGAAGGAGTACGAACTGGAGCTGATGCGCGACAAGCACGACAACGTCGTGGTCGTCTGCTCCATCGAGAACTTCGACCCGATGGGCGTGCACACCGGCGACTCCATCACCGTCGCCCCGGCCATGACCCTCACCGACCGCGAGTACCAGGTCCTGCGCGACATCGGCATCGCCGTCATCCGCGAGGTGGGCGTCGACACCGGCGGCTGCAACATCCAGTTCGCGGTCGACCCCGAGGACGGCCGGGTCATCGTCATCGAGATGAACCCCCGCGTCTCGCGCTCCTCCGCGCTCGCCTCCAAGGCCACCGGCTTCCCGATCGCCAAGATCGCCGCCAAGCTCGCCGTCGGCTACACCCTCGACGAGATCCCCAACGACATCACCCGGGAGACCCCGGCCTCCTTCGAGCCCACGCTCGACTACGTCGTCGTCAAGGCCCCCCGCTTCGCCTTCGAGAAGTTCCCGCAGGCCGACTCCACCCTCACCACCACGATGAAGTCCGTCGGCGAGGCCATGGCCATCGGCCGCAACTTCACCGAGGCCTTCCAGAAGGCGCTGCGCTCGCTGGAGAAGAAGGGCAGCCAGTTCACCTTCGTCGGCGAGCCCGGCGACAAGGACGCCCTGCTGGCCGAGTCCGTCCGGCCCACCGACGGCCGCATCAACACCGTCATGCAGGCCATCCGCGCGGGCGCCACCCCCGAGGAGGTCTTCGACGCGACGAAGATCGACCCCTGGTTCGTCGACCAGCTCTTCCTCATCAAGGAGATCGCCGACGAGCTGACCGGGGCGGCCGAGCTCACCCCCGAGCTGCTCGCCGACGCCAAGCGGCACGGCTTCTCCGACCACCAGATCGGCGAGATCCGCGGCCTGCGCGAGGACGTCGTCCGCGAGGTCCGCCACGCCCTCGGCATCCGCCCCGTCTACAAGACGGTCGACACCTGCGCCGCCGAGTTCGCCGCCAGCACGCCGTACTTCTACTCCTCCTACGACGAGGAGACCGAGGTCGCCCGGCGCGACAAGCCGGCCGTCATCATCCTCGGCTCCGGCCCCAACCGCATCGGCCAGGGCATCGAGTTCGACTACTCCTGCGTGCACGCCTCCTTCGCGCTCTCCGCCGCCGGCTACGAGACCGTGATGGTCAACTGCAACCCGGAGACCGTCTCCACCGACTACGACACCTCCGACCGGCTCTACTTCGAGCCGCTCACCCTGGAGGACGTCCTGGAGATCGTCCACGCCGAGCGGCAGGCGGGCCCCGTCGCGGGCGTCGTCGTGCAGCTCGGCGGACAGACCCCGCTGGGCCTCGCGCAGGCGCTCAAGGACAACGGCGTGCCGATCGTGGGCACCTCCCCGGAGGCCATCCACGCCGCCGAGGACCGCGGCGCCTTCGGCCGGGTGCTGGCCGAGGCCGGCCTGCCGGCCCCCAAGCACGGCACCGCCACCACCTTCGCCGAGGCCAAGGACATCGCCGACGAGATCGGCTACCCCGTCCTGGTCCGCCCGTCGTACGTGCTCGGCGGCCGCGGCATGGAGATCGTCTACGACGAGACGCGCCTGGCGGCGTACATCGCCGAGTCGACCGAGATCAGCCCCACCCGGCCGGTGCTCGTCGACCGGTTCCTCGACGACGCCATCGAGATCGACGTCGACGCCCTCTACGACGGCCACGAGCTCTACCTCGGCGGCGTGATGGAGCACATCGAGGAGGCCGGCATCCACTCCGGCGACTCGGCGTGCGCGCTGCCCCCGATCACCCTCGGCGGCTTCGACGTCAAGCGGCTGCGCGCCTCCACCGAGGCCATCGCCGAGGGCGTCGGCGTGCGCGGCCTGATCAACATCCAGTTCGCCCTGGCCGGCGACATCCTCTACGTCCTGGAGGCCAACCCGCGCGCCTCGCGCACGGTCCCCTTCACCTCCAAGGCGACCGCGGTGCCGCTGGCCAAGGCCGCCGCCCGCATCTCGCTCGGCGCGACCGTCGCCGAGCTGCGCGCCGAGGGCCTGCTCCCGCCCTCCGGTGACGGCGGCGAGCTGCCGCTGGACGCGCCGATCTCCGTCAAGGAGGCCGTGATGCCCTGGTCGCGCTTCCGCGACGTCCGCGGCCGCGGCGTCGACACCGTCCTCGGCCCGGAGATGCGCTCCACCGGCGAGGTCATGGGCATCGACTCGGTCTTCGGCACCGCGTACGCCAAGTCGCAGGCCGCCGCCTACGGGCCGCTGCCCACCAAGGGCCGCGCGTTCATCTCCGTCGCCAACCGCGACAAGCGCTCGATGATCTTCCCGGCGCGCCAGCTGGTCGCCCACGGCTTCGAGCTGATGGCCACCTCCGGCACCGCCGAGGTCCTCAGGCGCAACGGCATCCACGCCACCGTGGTGCGCAAGCAGTCCGAGGGCACCGGCCCGAACGGCGAGCGCACCGTCGTGCAGCTCATCCACGACGGCGAGGTCGACCTCATCGTCAACACCCCGTACGGCACCGGCGGCCGCCTCGACGGCTACGAGATCCGTACGGCCGCCGTGGCGCGCTCCGTCCCGTGTCTGACCACGGTCCAGGCGCTCGCCGCCGCCGTCCAGGGCATCGACGCCCTCCACCACGGTGACGTGGGCGTGCGATCGCTCCAGGAACACGCCCAGCACCTGACCGCGGCCCGCGACTAGCGGCCGACGAGGGGGACACCGCCCGCGGTGTCCCCCTCTCCATGAGGACGGAATCCATGTACAAGCTGTTCTTCCGCCTGGTGTTCCGCCGGATGGACGCCGAGCGGGCCCACCACCTCGCGTTCCGCTGGATCCGCCGGGCCGTCGGCGTACCCGGCCTGCGCACCCTGCTGGCCGCCGTGCTCGCCCCCCGCCACCGGGAACTGCGCACCGAGGCGTTCGGGCTGCGCATGCACGGCCCCTTCGGCCTCGCGGCCGGCTTCGACAAGAACGCCGCCGGGATCGACGGCATGGCGATGATGGGCTTCGACCACGTCGAGGTCGGCACCGTCACCGGCGAGCCGCAGCCCGGCAACCCCAGGAGGCGGCTGTTCCGCCTGGTCCCCGACCGGGCCCTGATCAACCGCATGGGCTTCAACAACGACGGCTCCCTCGCCGTCGCCGCCCGCCTGGCCACCCGCGACCCGCTGCTGCGGACCGTGGTGGGCGTCAACATCGGCAAGACCAAGGCCGTCCCGGAGGAGGAGGCCGTCGCCGACTACGTGAAGTCGGCCGAGCGGCTCTCCCCGTACGCCGACTACCTCGTCGTCAACGTCTCCTCGCCCAACACGCCCGGCCTGCGCGACCTGCAGGCGGCCGCGTCGCTGCGCCCGCTGCTGACGGCCGTGCGCGAGGCCGCCGACCGCACGGTCACCACCCGCCGCGTGCCGCTCCTGGTCAAGATCGCCCCGGACCTGGCCGACGAGGACGTCGACGCCGTGGCCGACCTCGCCGTCGAGCTGGGCCTGGACGGCATCATCGCCACCAACACCACCATCGCCCGCGAGGGACTGGGCCTGCGCTCCGGGCCCGCCCTCGTCCAGGAGACCGGCGGACTGTCCGGCGCCCCGCTCAAGGCCCGCTCCCTGGAGGTGCTGCGCCGCCTCTACGCGCGCGTGGGCGACCGGATCACCCTGGTGGGCGTGGGCGGCATCGAGAACGCCGAGGACGCCTGGCAGCGCATCCTGGCCGGCGCCACGCTGGTCCAGGGCTACAGCGCCTTCGTCTACGAGGGGCCGTTCTACAGCCGCGCCGTCCACAAGGGCCTCGCCGCCCGGCTGCGCACCAGCCCCTACGCCACCCTCGCCGACGCGGTCGGCGCCGACGTGAGGAAGTCCCGATGACCGCTCTGGAACCCTTCGGCGCCCGGCTGCGGCGGGCCATGGACGAACGCGGCCCGCTGTGCGTGGGCATCGACCCGCACGCCTCGCTGCTCGCCGAGTGGGGCCTGGACGACGACGTGGCCGGACTGGAGCGGTTCAGCCGCACGGTGGTGGAGGCCACCGCGGACCGGGTCGCCGTGCTCAAGCCGCAGAGCGCGTTCTTCGAGCGCTTCGGCTCGCGCGGGGTCGCCGTGCTGGAGCGGACGGTGGCCCAGGCCCGTGCGGCCGGCGCCCTGATCGTGATGGACGCCAAGCGCGGCGACATCGGCTCGACCATGGCCGCGTACGCGGAGGCCTTCCTGCGCCAGGACGCCCCGCTGTTCTCCGACGCGCTGACCGTCTCGCCGTACCTCGGCTACGGCTCGCTGTCGCCGGCCGTGGCGCTGGCCCGGGAGAGCGGCTGCGGCCTGTTCGTGCTCGCGCTGACCTCCAACCCGGAGGGCGGCGAGGTCCAGCACGCGGTACGGGTGGAGGACCGGGGCGGCCGCGACGTCGGCGCGACGATGCTCCGGCACCTGGCCGCCGAGAACGCGGGGGAGGAGCCCCTGGGCTCCTTCGGCGCGGTCGTCGGTGCCACGCTCGGCGATCTGTCCCGCTACGACCTCGACATCAACGGGCCCCTCCTCGCGCCCGGCATCGGGGCCCAGGGAGCGGCCCCGGCCGACCTTCCCGGCGTGTTCGGGTCCGCGTTGCGCAACGTCGTGCCGAACGTGAGCCGGGGGCTGCTGCGCCACGGACCCGACGTCAGCGCGCTGCGGGCGGCGGCGGACCGGTTCGCGGAGGAGATCCGGCGGGCCGTGACCGCCGGCTGAGGCTCTTCCGGACGCGTGTACGACCGCTTCGGGGCGGGCCGGAACCCGATCCCGTGCGGGCCGGAAAGGGAATCCGGTCTGGATACTTCCCCGAATCCAGGGCAGTATGTCTGAAATATCCGGTCCTGACGGAGGCTGACCAGGACTTTTCCTCTGTTCTCGCTGACTCTGACGGACTTGACCGCTAGTCTCCGACGAGTGAGGGCACCCCCCACGCCGTCAAGGCCGCGGGGGAGAACGGGCAAGCGTGTTGCTCGTGGCTCCTCTGGTGTGGGGCGACTAGGTTCCTCACCGGTCCGTATCCGACAGTTCGACATCCGAGGTGACGTAGGCGTGGCTCTTCCGCCCCTTACCCCCGAACAGCGCGCAGCCGCGCTCGAAAAGGCCGCCGCGGCTCGCCGGGAGCGGGCCGAGGTCAAGAATCGACTGAAGCACTCCGGCGCCTCTCTGCACGAGGTCATCAAGCAGGGCCAGGAGAACGACGTCATCGGCAAGATGAAGGTCTCCGCCCTTCTCGAGTCCCTGCCGGGCGTGGGCAAGGTCCGCGCCAAGCAGATCATGGAGCGACTGGGCATCTCCGAGAGCCGCCGGGTGCGCGGTCTCGGGTCCAACCAGATCGCGTCGCTGGAGCGCGAGTTCGGCAGCACCGGTTCCTGACGTACCGGGCCTGACCGGGGCCGCCGTCCCGGGCACCCCGCGATTGCTGGAATAATCGCTGCATGGCTGCAACATTCCGGGGGACGACCCCCGAGCCCCCGGACGTACGTCCGCGGCTGACCGTGCTCTCCGGCCCCTCCGGGGTCGGCAAGAGCACGGTCGTCGCCCATATGCGCAAGGAGCATCCCGAGGTCTGGCTCTCGGTGTCGGCGACGACCCGCAGGCCCCGTCCCGGCGAGCGGCACGGGGTCCACTACTTCTTCGTCACCGACGAGGAGATGGACAAGCTGATCGCCAACGGCGAGCTGCTGGAGTGGGCCGAGTTCGCCGGCAACCGCTACGGAACGCCGCGGGCCGCGGTGCTGGAGCGGCTGGAGGCGGGCGAGCCCGTGCTGCTGGAGATCGACCTCCAGGGCGCCCGGCAGGTCCGGGAGTCGATGCCCGAGGCGCAGCTGGTGTTCCTGGCTCCCCCCTCCTGGGAGGAGCTGGTGCGCAGGCTCACCGGCCGGGGCACCGAGGCACCCGAGGTGATCGAGCGCCGGCTGGCGGCCGCGAAGGTCGAGCTGGCGGCCGAACCCGAGTTCCACGAGACCCTGGTCAACACCTCCGTCGAGGATGTGGCGCGCGAGCTGCTAGCCTTGATGGATGTCGTGTGATCACCCAGGTGGTCGCACGGCTGATCACACACGTGATCGCCGACTGTCGGACCGTGATCGTCCGGTCGCGACTCGTGGGATCGTGACTCGTGGGATCGCGGCGCACCCAGCCGTGACTCATGAGATCGTGACTCATCAGACCGTGACGGCCCGAAGACGACCGTCAGACCGTGACCGTCCGGCCGGTGCTCCGGCGACCTGAGCACTCCGTGCTCACGAACCGCCCGGCCGACCGCACGGTCGCCTCCGCACTTTTCCCATCCATCGGAAGGTAGAGCGTGTCCTCTTCCATCTCCGCGCCCGAGGGCATCATCAACCCGCCGATCGACGAGCTCCTCGAGGCCACCGACTCGAAGTACAGCCTCGTGATCTACGCGGCCAAGCGGGCTCGCCAGATCAACGCGTACTACTCGCAGCTCGGCGAGGGCCTCCTGGAGTACGTCGGTCCGCTCGTCGACACCCACGTCCACGAGAAGCCGCTCTCGATCGCCCTGCGCGAGATCAACGCGGGTCTGCTCACGTCCGAGGCCATCGAGGGCCCGGCCCAGTAGGCGGCCCGGCGGGGCGGACGGCCGTACGGTCCGCCCGCAGCATTCCTTCCACAGGCCCGACAGGGACATCGCCCGGCGACAGCGGGGAGAGCACCTGGCGGGCCTGTGGTGTGTCATTGGCGTGTACGTTTCCGAGCCCGGGGAGAGACGGTGGACAAGCCGAAGGTCGTGCTGGGGGTCAGCGGCGGCATCGCCGCCTACAAGGCCTGCGAGCTGCTCAGAAGGCTGACGGAGTCCGGCCACGACGTCCGGGTCGTCCCCACCGGGGCCGCCCTGGAGTTCGTGGGCGCTGCCACCTGGTCGGCGCTGTCCGGGCACCCCGTCCCCACCGAGGTCTGGGACGACGTCCACGAGGTGCCGCACGTCCGCATCGGACAGGACGCCGACCTCGTCGTGGTCGCCCCCGCCACCGCCGACCTGCTCGCCAAGGCGGCCCACGGGCTCGCCGGGGACCTGCTCACCAACACCCTGCTGACCGCACGCTGCCCCGTGGTGCTCGCGCCCGCCATGCACACCGAGATGTGGGAGCATCCGGCCACCCGGGAGAACGTGGCCACGCTCCGCCGCCGCGGCACCGTCGTGATCGAGCCATCCGTCGGGCGGCTCACCGGCGCCGACACCGGCAAGGGCCGGCTGCCGGACCCGGCCGAGATCTTCGAGGTCTGCCGCCGCGTCCTGGCCCGCGGCGCCGTCGCGCCGGACTTCGCGGGGCGGCACGTCGTGATCAGCGCCGGCGGCACCCGCGAGCCGCTCGACCCGGTGCGCTTCCTCGGCAACCGCTCCTCCGGCAAGCAGGGCTACGCCCTCGCCCGCACCGCCGCGGCCCGCGGGGCCCGGGTCACGCTGGTCGCCGCGAACACCGCGGGGCTGCCCGACCCCGCCGGGGTGGACGTGGTGCCGGTGGGCACGGCCGTACAGCTGCGGGAGGCCGTGCTGAAGGCCGCCGCGGACGCCGACGCCGTGGTGATGGCCGCGGCCGTCGCCGACTTCCGCCCCGCGGTGTACGCCCCCGGGAAGATCAAGAAGCAGGACGGCCGGGAGCCCGAACCCGTCGCGCTGGTCCGCAACCCGGACGTCCTCGCCGAGATCTCCGCCGACCGGGCCCGCCCCGGACAGGTGGTCGTCGGCTTCGCTGCCGAGACCGACGACGTCCTCGACAACGGCCACGCCAAACTCCACCGCAAGGGCTGTGACCTGCTCGTCGTCAACGAGGTGGGGGAGCGCAAGACCTTCGGTTCGGAGGAGAACGAGGCCGTGGTGCTCGGCGCCGACGGCTCCGAGACACCCGTGCCGCGCGGCCCCAAGGAGGCACTGGCCGACATCGTGTGGGACCTGGTGGCGCACCGGATGGGTGAGCGTGCCTGACCGGCGGCCCGTCCCTCCGGAGCTCGGCTTGATTCGGGTGTGGCGCCCCTGGCCAACCCCGTGCGGCATTGGGCAGAATGCCAGTGCCGCAGGTCACAGGGCTCCCGAGAGGCGAGACACCTGAGCCGGTGGCCGAGCGCGACCGATAAACTGTTCTCGGACGACGCCGGGCGCAGCCCCCGGCCCGTCCGCCCATGATCAGCCAGCAGCCGCTGCAAACCCAGGGAGCGTTGTGTCCCGTCGCCTGTTCACCTCGGAGTCCGTGACCGAGGGTCACCCCGACAAGATCGCTGACCAGATCAGTGACACCATCCTCGACGCCCTGCTGCGCGAGGACCCCACGTCCCGCGTCGCCGTGGAGACCCTCATCACCACGGGCCTGGTCCACGTGGCCGGCGAGGTCACGACCAAGGCCTACGCGCCGATCCCGCAGCTGGTCCGGGAGAAGATCCTCGAGATCGGCTACGACTCGTCGAAGAAGGGCTTCGACGGCGCCTCCTGCGGCGTGTCGGTGTCGATCGGCTCGCAGTCCCCGGACATCGCCCAGGGCGTCGACACCGCCTACGAGTCGCGGATCAGCGGCGCCGGCGACGACCTCGACCGCCAGGGCGCGGGCGACCAGGGCCTTATGTTCGGGTACGCCTCCGACGAGACGCCCACCCTGATGCCGCTGCCGGTCTTCCTGGCGCACCGCCTGTCCAAGCGGCTCTCCGACGTCCGCAAGAACGGCACCATCCCCTACCTGCGTCCCGACGGCAAGACGCAGGTCACCATCGAGTACGACGGCGACAAGGCGGTCCGCCTGGACACCGTCGTGGTCTCCTCCCAGCACGCCTCGGACATCGACCTGGAGTCCCTGCTGGCCCCCGACATCCGCGAGTTCGTCGTGGAGCCGGAGCTGCAGGCACTGGTCGACGAGGGCATCAAGCTCGACACCGACGGCTACCGCCTGCTGGTGAACCCGACCGGCCGCTTCGAGATCGGCGGCCCGATGGGCGACGCCGGTCTGACCGGCCGCAAGATCATCATCGACACCTACGGCGGCATGGCCCGCCACGGTGGCGGCGCCTTCTCCGGCAAGGACCCGTCCAAGGTCGACCGCTCCGCCGCCTACGCCATGCGCTGGGTCGCGAAGAACATCGTCGCCGCGGGCCTCGCCGCCCGCTGCGAGGTCCAGGTCGCCTACGCGATCGGCAAGGCCGAGCCGGTCGGCCTGTTCGTGGAGACCTTCGGCACCCACAAGGTCGAGACCGAGAAGATCGAGAAGGCCATCGACGAGGTCTTCGACCTGCGCCCGGCCGCGATCATCCGCGACCTGGACCTGCTGCGCCCGATCTACGCCCAGACCGCCGCGTACGGCCACTTCGGCCGTGAACTGCCGGACTTCACCTGGGAGCGCACGGACCGCGTGGACGCGCTGCGCGCGGCGGTCGGCCTGTAGGCCGCCCGCGCCCCGGCGCGTGCCGTGGCCGTCCCGTCCGCCGTCCGCCCTCGAAGGTCCGGACGCCCGCCGAGGACTCCGCGCGGCCCGCCGGCCGGGTCACCGGGCCGCGCGGGGCGGGGCGCTGTCGGTGCCGTTTGGTAAGAATGCAGTCGTGAGCGGGGAGAACGAGCCGGAGCGGGACGGCGCCCAGGGGGCGCCGCCCGAGCAGCTCGCGCTCATCCGCGAATCGGTGCGCCGGGCGAAGACACCGCGGGCCAGACCCCGCACCTGGCGGGGCGCCCCGCTGGCCGCCGAGCTGCCCGTGGCCCGGGTGCTGGTCGACAAGGGGATGCTGCACCTCGACCGGTACTTCGACTACGCGGTCCCCGAGGAGATGGACGCCGACGCCCGGCCCGGCGTCCGCGTGCGGGTGCGGTTCGGGGCCGGACGCCACCGGGTCCGCGATGGGCGCCGTGAGGGCGGTGGCCTGGTCGACGGGTTCCTGGTCGAGCGGGTGGCCGAGTCCGCGTACTCGGGGCCGCTCGCCGCGCTGGCCCAGGTGGTGTCCCCGGAACCGGTGCTCGCCCCGGAGCTGCTCGCCCTCGCCCGCTCGGTCGCCGACCGGTACGCCGGCAGCCTCGCCGACGTCCTCCAGCTCGCCGTACCCCCGCGCAGCGCACGGGCCGAGCGGCGGCCCTCGCCCGACCCGCTGCCGCCCCCGCCGCGCCCCGCGCCCGGCCCCTGGACGCGGTACGAGCACGGCCCGGCCTTCCTGGACGCGCTCTCCTCCGGCGGGTCGCCGCGCGCCGTGTGGAACGCGCTGCCCGGCCCCGCCTGGAGCGAGGAGACCGCCCGCGCCGTCGCCGCGACCCTCGCGTCCGGGCGCGGTGCGCTGGTCGTCGTCCCCGACGGGCGGACCGCGGCCCGCGTCGACGCCGCGCTGACCGCGCTGCTGGGCGAGGGGCGGCACGCCCTGCTGACGGCGGACGCCGGGCCGGAGAAGCGGTACCGGGAGTGGCTGGCCGTGCGGCGCGGTTCGGTGCGGGCGGCGGTCGGCACCCGTGCCGCCATGTTCGCGCCCGTCCGCGACCTCGGCCTCGTCGCGCTCTGGGACGACGGCGACGACAGCCACAGCGAGCCCCATGCGCCGCAGCCCCACGCGCGCGAGGTGCTGCTGCTGCGGGCCGCGCAGGACCGGTGCGGCTTCCTGCTGGGTTCGCTCGGCTGCACCGTGGAGGCCGCGCAGCTGGTCGCCAGCGGCTGGGCCCGGCCGCTGGCCGCCCCGCGCGAACGGGTGCGGGCCCTCGCCCCGCTGGTGCGCACCGTCGGCGATCTGGACCTGGCCCGCGACGAGGCCGCCCGCGCCGCCCGGCTGCCCACCCTGGCCTGGCAGACCGTACGGGAGGGGCTGCGGCACGGGCCCGTGCTGGTCCAGGTGCCCCGCCGCGGGTACGTGCCGCGGATGGCCTGTGCGCAGTGCCGTGCGCCCGCCCGCTGCGGGCACTGCTCCGGCCCGCTCCAGGGCAGCGAGACCGGAGTGCTGCGGTGCGACTGGTGCGGCCGGGAGGACGGTTCCTGGCACTGCCCCGAGTGCGGCTCCTTCCGCCTCCGGGCGCAGATCGTGGGGGCGCGGCGCACCGCCGAGGAACTCGGCCGGGCCTTCCCGCGGGTCCCGGTGCGTACCTCCGGGCGCGAGCACGTGCTGGACACCGTGCCGGCCGCGCCCGCCCTGGTGGTCAGCACCCCGGGCGCCGAGCCGGTCGCCGAGGGCGGCTACGCGGCGGCGCTGCTGCTGGACGGCTGGGCCATGCTCGGACGGCCCGACCTGCGCGCCGCGGAGGACGCGCTGCGCCGCTGGATCGGCGCGGCCGCCCTGGTGCGGGAGCAGTCGGCGGGCGGCACCGTGGCCGTGGTCGCCGATCCCACCCTGCGGCCGGTGCAGGCGCTGGTGCGCTGGGACCCCGTCGGGCACGCGGTGCGCGAGCTCGCCGAGCGGGCGGAACTGGGTTTCCCGCCGGTCTCCCGGATGGCCGCGGTGTCCGGGACGCCCGAGGCGGTGGCCGGCTTCCTCGGTGCGGCCGACCTGCCGGCCGGGGCCGAGGTGCTCGGTCCGGTGCCCCTGCCCGCGACCCTGCCCGGCCGTCCGCGCCGGCCGGGCGCGCCACCGCCGGGGGAGCGGTGGGACCGCGCCCTGGTCCGCGTCCCCGCCGGTGGCGGGGCCGCCCTCGCCGCCGCGCTGAAAGCCGCCCAGGCCGCCCGTCTGGCCCGCGGCGGCGAAGCGGTGGTCCGGGTCCGGATCGACCCGCCGGACATCGGGTGACGCCGGTCTGACGACGTCTCCGGCCGGGTCCGCCGGTCGCCCGCGGCGAGGCGCGGCGGCCTCAAGGACCTGCGGGACTGCGGGACTGCGGGACTGCGGGTCTGCGGGACTCCGGGGCTGCGCCGGGTCCGGTCCGGCTCGCGAGCGCGGATGCGGTTACGACGCGGACGGCGGAGTGCGGGCCGGAAGCCGGTGCCGGGGGTTCTGCCCGGGGCGTGACCCAGATACGCGCCAAAGGGGCAATGAGTTGATCTTGAAGCCCTGACGGGCAGCCGGAAGTGCCCCGGAAGGAGGCCACGGCCTCGTACGAGGGTGATGCTCTGGCCTTCGGTCCCCTGGGTGGGCACGTTCCCGGTGGCGTGCCGCCGACTACGCGATGTGAAGGGCGGGGCCGCGGTGGCGAAGCGGTGGGTTCGGTACGTGATGCCGGTGATGGTCGAGGTCGACTGCGACGACGACAAGGTGACCCGGGTGGTCACGCTCCCGGAAGAGATACGCGAGGACCGCGACGACATGGGCCACTTCCTCATCTACGACGAGAAGTTCGTCCGCCGGGACGGCGACGAGCAGCCTCAGGTGCACGCGTTCTGCGTGGGCGAACCGCGCTGGGAGCATCCGCAGTTCCGGGCCGGCGGGCCGGTGAACTGGCTGGAGACCTCGGCATGGGAGGAAGGCTTCGACCTGACCGAGGCGGACGACCGGTACGCGGAGATCAACCCGTACGAGCTGCGGGAGCGGTAGACGGACAGCAGAGGGCCACGGCCGAGCATGAGCTTGGCGGCCGGGGCCTTGGTGTTCGCGCTGGTCAGGCCGCTGGCGCGAAGATTTCGAGCAGGCGTTCCTTCTGCCGGGGCCCGAGGCCCTGGACTCGGCGGCTTTCGGAGATTTCGAGCTCGTTCAGGAGCTGGGCGGCGCGGACCTTGCCGATGCCCGGCAGCGACTCCAGCAGGCGGCGGACGAACACCTTGCCGACCACGGCGTCCTCGCGTGCGAGGACGTCCTTCAAGGCGACCTTGCCGTCCTTGAGCTGGGCGAGGATCTCGCCGCGCTCCTTGCGGACGGCGGCGGCCTTCTTCAGGGCTTCGGCGCGGGCCTCGGCGGTCAGTGTGGGCAGATCCATCGGGGACCTCTTCTCGTACGGCGTTGCGACTGGCCATCATCGCCCTGCCGCATAGCGGTTGACCAGCGGGTTTGCGGATTCCGTCGCACGGCCTGGTGCCGCCGGCCGAGGCACTTACGCCAGTCCGCGCTCGCAGGCGAGCCAGCAGGCTGCGGTGATACGCCAGTGCAGCTCGGCACCGGTACGGGCCTGGAGTCCTTCGGGCAGGTCGCCCATGCCCTGCTGGAGGATCTGGTCGGCGCGGGCCATGGTGTGGACGTACAGCGTCAGCGCAGGCAGCGTCACCTCGCCGAACGCGGCGGTGACCGTGTCGTCGACGCCCGCTCGGCGGCCATGGTTTCACCGTACGCCCGGCGGCGATGCCCGCACCCGGGCCGCCGGGCTGGCCCCGTGCCGCCTGCGCGCGGGTCAGCGGTGGTGGTCGAGGAAGACCCGGGCGCGATCGTCGAGCTCGGCCGCGACCCGTACGCCGCGGGCCCGGTAGGGGCGCAGGTCGGAGCGCAGGGAGCGGACGGCCTTGAGGGTGCGGGTGGACTTCACCCCGGCCATGGTGTCGATCGCCCGGCCCCAGGTGCCACATGCCTGCTCGATGCTGCCCTGCTTGGCTTGTTGCTCGGCCTGGGCGACCAGGTCGAGGGCGATGATCCGCGCGTACGTCGCCCCGGGCCGGCTCGCTGCTGCGGTCGCGTACTGGTGGGCGGCGTTCGGGCGGTCGCCGAGCGTCTCGAAGACCTTCGCCGTACGGGAGTGGACGGTGGCCGCGGGCGGGCCCCACACCAGCGCCCAGAACGGCACCTCGTCCCCGGCCCCGGCCGCCAGCGCGGTCTCGGCGAGCTGGACGTCGTCGAGGGCGCGACGGGTCTGGCCGGTCTTGGCGAGCGCGTGCGCGTGGGTGACGGCGAACAGCGCCTCGACCTGCTGGCCGACGCGGCCCCTGGCGCGGCCCCAGCCGGATCCGGCGAGCGCCAGGCAGTGCTCGGGCCGGTGCAGCTTCATACCCTGCTGCGACATCGTGCGCATCACGAAGCCGTCCTGCCCCGGGACACCGGACGCCCGCGCGAGGGTGAGGGACTGAAGGTAGTAGCGCTGCGCGAGGCCCTGCTCGCCGCTGTCGTACGCCTTCCAGCCGCACAGGTGAGCCGCCGCCGAGGCGACCGAGAGCGCCTCGGCGCGGACGTCGTCGCCGGCGAACCGGCCCCGGCACAGCTGCGCGACGTCGGTGACGAGGTACTGCACGAAGGCCGCCCGTCCGTGCTGGCCGCCGTGGCGCTCGTCCATGTCCATGAAGAGCTTCACCATGTCGCGCACGGCGGCGACGTCGGCGTGGCCGGCGATTCCGCCGCCGCTGACCGTGCGGGTGCGGGCGGCGGCTTCCTGGACGGTCTGGAGCGGGAGGGTCGCCGCGGCCATGGAGTAGGCGGAGGCGGCCAGGAATCGGCGGCGGTTCACGTCGGCCTCCCCGATGGCGGTGAGCGTCTCGATGGGATCGAAGTCCAGCGTCAGCCCGATGCTGTCATCTTCACCGCCGCCGGGGGAACCGAGTCCGAGGTCCTCGCGGGTGATCCGGCGCCCCAGGCGGCGGGACAGCGCCTCGGCCAGGTACCCCGGTGTCGTCCCGGACGGTTCGGCGCCCTGCACCCAGTGGTGGACGGCCGACTTGTTCGTCCCCAGCCGTTGGCCGCTCTCTAACGCCACGGCTTTCACGGCACGGGCGACGCCGTCGTACGGCAGCCCGGACTCCTCGATCAGTGCCTTGAGCTGGTGGTTCGCAGTGCGCTGGGTCATGGCGTCCTGCCCTCGTCGTCAGGCGTATACCCGATATACGGCTCCGCGCGCTCGACACGGTACCCGCCAACCCCCTTGCCCGGTTCACTGATTGAGCAAGCCCGATGACATTCCGTCATCGGGCTCGGTCGAGAAGAAGGGGTTCGCCATGAAGGACACGACGCGTCCGTGGGAGTCCGTGTTCGCCGGCCCGGAGATCACCGCCCCGCCGAGTGACACCGCCCGCTACGACGACAAGGCCGCCGAGACCTCGGACCAGGGCCGCTTCGAGGACTGATCCACCGGCACCGCCCGTCCAGCACCACCAGCGTCACCGGGGCCCGCGCCCGGCCGAAAGCCGCGCGGGCCCCGTCGCATGTCCGGCGAGAAGGGAGAAGTGGGATGTTGACGTTGTCGGTCGACCTGCGGACCGGTTCGGGGCCGTGGGAATGGCGAGGAGAGGAAGAGGGCTGGGGCCGCGGTGCGGACCGTATCCGGCCGCTGGACCACCCGGCCTTGGAGGCGCGGGCGGTCACCGACGGCACCCGCACGCTGCTCGTCGTACGGGAGAAGGCGGCCGGCCGCCCCTCGCTGCTGCGCTCGATCTCCCCGGCCCGGGTCGACACCGCGGTGTACGAGCGCGCGGTGAAGGAGTGCCAGGACTTCCCGCTCCAGGGCATCTGGGTCGAGGCCGGCCCGGACGGGCTCCGGCTCCAGACGGGGCTCGGCGGGGTGTGCCCGCTGTACCTCGCCCACGACGGCGGGCGGCTGGCCGGGTCGTGGCAGCTGATGGACCTGCGCCACCAGCTCGGTGCGGACCGGCTTCAGGAGCGGGAGGTGATGCGGCTGCTGACCGGCTTCCCCCGCTACGGGCACGACACGCTGTTCACCACGGTCAAGCGGCTCTCCGAGCGCTCCACCGCGTACGCGGACGCCGAGGGCCTGCGCCTGGTGTACCCGGCGGCGGCCGAGCACGCCCAGCCTGGCGAGCTCGCCGACCACATCGGTGAGGCCGGACTCGTCGGCGCCTTCGAGGCCCTGACGGACCACGTGTTCGCCAAGCGGCCCGTCGCCCCGGAGCGGACGGCGGCCCAGCTGTCCGGGGGCATGGACTCCACCAACCTCGCCATCTCCCTCGCCCTGGCCCACCCGGGGGCGATCACGCCGTGCGCGATGCTCATCGGCGGCGAGGCAGGGCCGCAGCAGGAGGCGCGGCGCCGGGCGGTCATCGAGCAGACCGGGTTCGCCGCCGACGTGGCCGTGCGGGCGGCCGACCACCCGGTGCTGTCCCCGGGCGGCCTGCGCCGCTCCCGGGCGGAGGCGGTCAGCCCGCTCGACGAGCCGCACCTGGAGGCGGCAGACGCGCTCGCCCAGGCCCTGCGCGCCCGCGGCATCCACACGGTGGCGGCGGGGTTCGGTGGCGACGAGGTCGCGCGGGCCCGCCGCACCGCCGGCGGGCCCGCGCGAACGCCGACCGCGCCGTCCTGGTGCGGCGAGCGGGTGCGCGACTTGCTGGGCGAGGTGGATGCGGGGATCTCGCCGGCGACCGTGGCGCCGGAGACCGCGCTGATCGCCCTGGAGGTCGCCACCCCACTCATGGCCCGGCGCGGGCTGTGGACCGTCGCGCCGTTCACCGACGCGGACATGGTCCGCTTCGGGCACCGCCTGCCGACCGAGTGGAAGGCGGACAAGCACCTGCTGCACCGGCGGCTTGCCGCCCGCGGCCTGCCGGAGGAGGTGGTGAACCCGCCGCTGCGGGAGAACTTCGGCCATCTGATGAACACCGCCGCCCACCATCACGCCACCGGGCTGCTGCGCGGATGGGGCAAGGAGCTCCACCTCATCGAGCAGGGCTTCGTGGACGCCGCAGTCCTCACCGAGGCCGTCGAGCGGGCCGCCCTCAGCCCCGAGGACGCGGCGCCGTACCGTACGGGCCTCTACCTGATCACCGCCGTCGAGCTGGGCCTGCGGGCGCTGTAGACGCCTCCTCCACCGGCTGGGCGACTTCGGCGCAATCGGCCCCGTACGCCCCGCCAGCCCCGCAAGGATGGGGCGGGTGACCGACTCCTCACCCGCCCCGAAACCCCCCACCGCCCCGCCGCAGCAGGTCGGCTACCAATCCGACCCGCACGCCGAGGACATCGCCAGCGCGACCTGGTGGCGGATGGCCTCCCGCCTCCCGCACACCCTCGCCGCCGCCGTACGACTCGGCTGGGCCGCCGACCGCCCGGCGATGCTCTGGCTGGGCTTCACCCAGCTCGTCGTCGCCGCCTCCGCCGCCGTCGCCCTGGCCGCGCTGCCCGGCGCGATGAACCACCTCTTCAGCGGCGGGGACGTCGCCGCACGCGTGACGGCCGCGACCCCCGCGCTCGTCGTCGCCGCCGTGGCGACCGCCGTACGGGCCGGGGCGGACGCGCTCGCCGTCTACGCCGCCGCCCGCCTCGCGCCCGAGGTCGCCACCGAGGCCGACCTCCAGATCCTCGCCGCCGCCCCGCAGGTCGAGCTGGAGGCGTACGACCGGCCCGGGTTCACCGACCGCCTCCAGGCCGCCGGCAAGGGCGCGGAGGCCACCGAGGACCTGATCGGCGACGCCCAGGCCATGGTCTCCGCGCTCGCCCAGCTCGTCGCCGCCGCCTCGGTGCTGACGGTGCTGCACCCGCTGCTGCTGCCCCTGCTCCTGCTGGCGGTGGTGCCCAAGGGCGCCGCCGCGGTGACCACCGCCCGCATCCAGCATCGTGCGGACTTCCAGAACATCTCCGACAACCACCTGCGCTACCTGCTGCGGTACTACTCCACCGACCGCCGCACCGCCGCCGAGGTCCGCGCCGCCACCATGTCCGGCTTCCTGATGACCTGGTACCGGGAGATCACCGACCGGATCAAGGCCACCCACCGGGCGGCGGCCCCGAGGGTGTTGCGGGTGACCCTGGCGGGCTCCGCCGCCAGCGGGCTCATGCTGGCCGCCACGTGGGCGGCGCTCGGGTGGCTCGCCGCGACCGGGCGGATGGACCTCGCCGTCGCCGCGACCGCCGTGGTCGCCGTACGCACGTCGACCGGCGCGCTGACGTCGCTCGTGATGGCCGCCGCCCGCACCTTCCGCACCTCGCTGTACCTGGAGGACTGGCAGAGCTTCCTGCGCCGGGCGAAAGCCCTGCGCGCCGAGCGAGGCACCAAGGCGATCCCGGCTGGCGCCCCGCGCGTGATCGAGGCGAAGGACATCACCTACGCCTACCCGGGCGCTGACGCCCCGGCGGTCGACGGCGTCAGCCTCACCCTGCGCCAGGGCGAACTGATCGCCCTGGTGGGCGAGAACGGCTCCGGCAAGACCACCCTCTCCCGCCTCCTGACCGGCCTCTACCTGCCCAACTCCGGGGGCACGGTGACCTGGGACGGGACCGACCTGGCCGAGGCCGACCCGGCCGGGGTGTGGTCGAAGGTCGGGCTCGTGCCGCAGGACTACACCCGCTGGCCCATGGACCTGCGCGCCAACATCCACCTCGGACAGCCCCGCACCGCCGACGACGCCCCGCTGCTCCAGGCCGCGCGCGCGGCCGGCGCGGACAGCGTCATCGACAAGGCCCCGTACGGGCTCGACACCCTGGTCGCCAGCTCCAACTGGGGCGGCACCGACCTGTCCGGCGGGCAGTGGCAGCGCATCGCGGTCGCCCGCGCGTTCTACCGCGACGCCGCCGTGCTGGTGCTGGATGAGCCGACCTCCGCGATGGACCCACGGGCCGAGCACCTGGTGATCCGCCGGTTCAAGGAGCTCGCCACGGGCAAGGCCGCCGTGTTCGTCACCCACAACCTGGACAACGCCCGCATCGCCGACCGCATCGTCGTCCTCGACGGCGGCCGGATCGTGGAGTCGGGGACCTTCGAGTCCCTGCTGGATGCGGCCGGCCTGTTCGCCGAGTTGTACAAACTCGCGCAAGACCGGTGAGAACCACTGGTCAGCGCGCTAACGTGCACACCGTCGGCCCCGGCTGCCGCCCTTTCCCCCGTAGGGCGGCGGCCGGGGCCGACTCGTACGCTCCGGGCGCCCGGGCGGGGAGCGTGACGGCCCCCGCCCGGGCACCTGGCACGTTCAGCGCACCCACTCGTACTCGTCGTCCTCCCCGCCGGCGTCGCGGTCGTCGTCGCTGAGGAGGTCGTTCACCTCGTCCTCGGTGAGGAGGGGTTCGCGCGACTCGTCCATGGCGCTCAGGATGCCCCGCCGCCGTCCCCGGCGTCCTGCACGGCGCGTACGACGTCGCGGAGGTCGAGAACGCTCACGCCGTCGATCTTGCCCTCGCAGATCGAGGCGTTGACCTCGGTGCGGGTCTTCGAGGCCATCTTGTCGAAGGTGGAGAACCCCGGCAGCTCCAGCCCGGCCTCCACCACCTTCTCCAGCGCGATGTTGATCAGGTCCGCCGGCCGGTTCTTCGCCGCGGCCTCCTTGCGGATCGACTGCTCGGCGATCCGCCGGGCCTCCGCCTGGTCGTACGCCACACCGACCCGCTTGCGGACCAGGCCCCGGTGGTGCTTCGCGGTCCGCTCCGCCCGGTACACCGGCAGCGTGCCCTCCGGCAGTTCCACCTGCCGCCGCACGAACTCCACCACCTGCTCCGGCACGTCCTCCAGGGCCGGAAAGCACCCCATGCGCTGATACGACTTCAGCATCAGCAACAGGGCCAGCAGATGCTCGTCCCCGTCCGTCGCCCCAGCCGCCCACTCCAGCTCATCGCGAGTCGGCGAGAAGAACAGATGCAGCTCATGCGCGGTGATCAGCCGCTTGAACCGCGGATACGCGGTCCGCTCGATCGAGGTCACAACCCACCCCAGGCCCCAAGACGATGCTCAACATCACCACCAACGACGCTGGGCCGAACGGGTGACGGGCCGGACGCTCAAGGCTTCAAGATCAACTCATTGCCCCTTTGACGCGTATCTGGGTCACACCCCTGCCCGGGCGGTCCCGGGGCGAGCCGGGTCCGTGCGCGGTGCCGGCCCCCGGGGCGGCGGGGCCGCCCCTTCCGGCGGCGGCGGGTTCCGCTCCGGGGCCTGTCCGCATGCCCGGGCCGGCTCCCGGTCCGCCCGGCCCGCTGCGGGGAAGCATGGGGGTACGCCGCCGCCCTCCGGCCGAGAGCGAGGCGGGAGGGCGTTCGGAGGGTGGCGGCGCGGTCGGGGCGCGGGGCCGGCGCGGTGCCGGGTCAGCCGTTGCGCGGGCCGGGGAAGGCGGTCGGCCGGGCCTCGTCCCGGAGGGCGGAGCCGGCCGCGGTCGGCTGGGCCGGCATGGAGCGGGCCGCGGGCACCGTCGGCAGTGCGGCGGGCACGTTGACCGTGCGCGTACCCGACGGCTCCGCCGCGCGCTCGGCCTCGGCGGCCGACTGCGTCGCGGCGCGGCGTGAACCGTAACGGCGGTGCACCGCCTGCTTGGTGACGCCGAGTGCGGAACCCACCGCGTCCCAGGAGAAGCCCAGCGAACGGTCGAAGTCGACCGCGGCCGTGACCAACGTCTCGACGCTGTCCCGCAGTTCCTGGGCGAGGCGCACCGTGGGAGCGGGGGCGCGCCCGTAGACGACGAAGCCCGTGGAGGGGCCGGAACGGCGCGGGCGGTAGACGTTGCCCAGCTGGGCGGTGAGCGTGCGCAGTGCGTCCACCTGCCGGCGGACCCGCTCGATGTCCCGCACCAGCAAGTGCAGGCTGGCCCGAGCCTGGGCGTCGTGGGTTGCGTGGTCGGCCATGAACAAGCCTCTCGAACCGGCGTTGAGGAGAAGGAGTCGGGTCGTCGGAACGGCCCCGTGTGGTCAACTCTTTCTTGACCAACGCGTCTGCGCTCCGCTGGTCACGGGGTGGGGGCGCGCAGGCATATGCGTACGCCGTCACGTCCCGCCCTCACCACCCGCCGGACTGGTGTGTGTCCCTTCCCGGCGCGGGTGCGGGCGCGGGCGCGGGCGAGGGTGCGGGTAGGGGTGCCGGTGCCGGTGCTGTGGGCGTTGCCGCGCTCCGGCGTCCGGCGACACCGGGCGGCATAGACTGGTGTGCTGCCCGTCCGCCCCCGCCCGAGAGGCCCCGACCCACCCATGAAGCTTGTCTTCGCCGGCACCCCCGAGGTCGCCGTTCCCGCGCTGGACGCTCTGCTCGCCTCCGGGCGGCACGAGGTGGCCGCCGTCGTCACCCGGCCCGACGCGCCGGCCGGCCGGGGCCGCAGGCTGGTCGCGAGTCCCGTCGCGGAACGGGCCGAGGAGGCCGGCATCGAGGTGCTCAAGCCGGTGAAGCCGCGCGACCCGGAGTTCCTGGACCGGCTGCGCGCGATCGCCCCGGACTGCTGCCCGGTGGTCGCCTACGGCGCGCTGCTGCCGCGTGCCGCCCTCGACGTGCCGGCCCGCGGCTGGGTCAACCTGCACTTCTCGCTGCTGCCCGCGTGGCGCGGCGCGGCACCCGTGCAGCACGCCCTGATGGCGGGCGACGAGATCACCGGTGCCTCCACCTTCCAGATCGAGGAGGGACTCGACTCCGGCCCGGTCTTCGGGACCGTCACGGAACCCGTCCGCCCCACCGACACCAGCGGCGACCTCCTCACCCGGCTGGCCTTCGCGGGTGCCGGACTGCTCGCCGCGACCATGGACGGCATCGAGGACGGGGCCCTGCAGGCCGTGCCGCAGCCCGCCGACGGGGTCACCCTCGCCCCGAAGATCACCGTCGAGGACGCCCACGTCGACTGGACCGCGCCCGCGCTGCGGGTGGACCGGGTGGTGCGCGGCTGCACGCCCGCGCCCGGCGCCTGGACCACCTTCCGCGGCGAACGCCTCAAGCTCGTCCAGGTCGCGCCCGCGCCCGGCCGCACGGACCTCGCACCCGGCGAACTCGCCGTCGGCAAGAACAGCGTCCACGTCGGCACCGGCTCGCACGCCGTGGAACTGCAGTGGGTGCAGGCGCAGGGAAAGAAGCCGATGAGGGCCGCCGACTGGGCGCGCGGGGTGCGCATCGCGGCGGGGGAGTGCGTCGGGACCTGAGCGCCGCCCCGCCGGGTGAACGGTCAGGCCCGGCGACGCTCAGGCCCGGCGACGGTCCGGCCGTCCGGGCGGTCCGGGTCCGGGCGGTCCGGCTGACGGGCCGCGACGGTGCGGACCGCCGGCTCCCGTGTCCCTCCGCCCGTGCCCGTCCGCTCGGGCCCGTCCGCTCGTGTCCGTCCGCTCGGGCCCCTCCGCCCGTGCCGGTCCGCCCGTGCCGGTCCGCACAGGTCCGTCCGCCCGTGCCGGTCCGCCCGTGCCGGTCCGCACAGGTCCGTCCGCCCGTGCCCGCGCGTCCTCGCAGCGGGCCGGTCTCGTACCCCGTCGCGCCCGGACGGGCCGCGGCCCCGCGGTCCACGGTGCCCCGCGGCCGCGTGCGCCGCCCGCCGGACGCCGCCGCCCGCGCCCCTGACTTCCGCCCGGCGGCCGCCCGCCGTCTCCGCGTGCACGCCCCCTGGCGGCGCCCGTCGTCCTCGGCCTCGCGTCCTTGCCGCCGTCCGCCGTCCGCCGTCCGCCGTCCGCCTCCGCCGTCCGCCGCCGTCGCTCGGCGTGCTCCGACGCCGTCGGCGTACGCTGAGCGCAGACCGTACACAGAAAACCGGAGCACCTTTTCGTGAGCGACACCCCCCGTCGGCCCCGCACGTCCGGCAAGCCCTACCGGCGCCCCAAGAAGGACCCCGTCCGCATCCTCGCCTTCGACGCGCTGCGCGCGGTGGACGAGCGGGACGCCTACGCCAACCTGGTGCTGCCGCCGCTGTTGCGCAAGGCGCGGGAGAAGGAGGGCCCGGAGCGGTTCGACGGCCGGGACGCCGCTCTGGCCACCGAGCTGGTGTACGGGACGCTGCGCCGGCAGGGGACGTACGACGCGATCATCGCGGAGTGCGTGGACCGGCCGCTGCGGGAGGTCGACCCGCCGGTTCTGGACGTGCTCAGCCTCGGCGCGCACCAGCTGCTCGGCACCCGCATCCCCACCCACGCGGCGGTGTCCGCCTCCGTGGAACTCGCCCGGGTGGTCCTCGGCGACGGCCGCGCGAAGTTCGTGAACGCCGTCCTGCGCAAGATCGCGCAGGACGACCTGGACGGCTGGCTCGCCCGGGTCGCCCCGGCCTACGACGAGGACCCGGAGGAGCATCTGGCCGTCGTCCACTCCCACCCCCGGTGGGTCGTCTCGGCGCTCTGGGACTCCCTCGGCGGCGGCCGCGCCGGAATCGAGGAACTGCTGGCCGCCGACAACGAGCGGCCCGAGGTGACGCTGGTCGCCCGGCCCGGCCGCGCCACCACCGGTGAACTGCTCGCCGAGCAGGCCGCGGAGCCCGGACGCTGGTCGCCGTACGCGGTACGCCTCACCGAGGGCGGCGAACCCGGGGCGATCGAGGCCGTGCGCGAGAGCCGGGCGGGGGTCCAGGACGAGGGCAGCCAGCTGGTGTCGCTCGCCCTGGCGAACGCCCCCCTCGACGGGCCCGACCGCCGCTGGCTGGACGGCTGCGCCGGACCCGGCGGCAAGGCGGCCCTGCTCGCCGCGCTCGCCGCGGAGCGCGGCGCCACCCTGCTGGCGAGCGAGAAGCAGCCGCACCGGGCGAACCTGGTCGCCCGCGCCCTCGACGGCAATCCCGGCCCCTGCCAGGTGATCGCCGCGGACGGCACGCGGCCGCCGTGGCGGCCCGGCGTGTTCGACCGGGCGCTGGTCGACGTGCCCTGCACCGGCCTCGGCGCGCTGCGCCGCCGGCCCGAGGCACGCTGGCGGCGCCGGCCCGAGGACCTGGACGGGTTCGGCCCGCTGCAGCGGGCCCTGCTGCGCACCGCCCTGGAGTCGGTGCGGGTCGGCGGGGTCGTCGGCTACGCCACCTGCTCGCCGCTGCTCGCGGAGACCCGTGCGGTCGTCGCGGACGTGCTCAAGCGGTTCCCCGGGGCCGAACTGGTCGACGCCCGGCCGCTGCTGCCCGGCGTGCCCGCCCTGGGAGAGGGCCCGGACATCCAGCTGTGGCCGCACCTGCACGGCACCGACGCGATGTACCTGGCGCTCATCCGCAGGACCGGCTGACGGACCGGGGCTCCGTCCGGCCGCGCACCCGCCGGGACCGGCGTTCAGCCGGCCGGGCGGCCGGCGGAGCCGGCGGCCGCCCGGCCGGACGGGCCGCCGTCCTCCCGGGCGAGCCGGTGGGGCCACCACACCGTCGGGCCGATGTCCAGGAACAGGGACGTCACCAGCACCGAGCGGACGACGAAGGTGTCGATGAGGACGCCCAGCGCGACCGCGAAGCCGATCTCCGCGAACGCGACCAGCGGCAGCGTGCCCAGGGCGGCGAAGGTGCCCGCCAGGACCAGGCCGGCCGAGGTGATGACCGCGCCGGTCGCCGCGAGCGCCGTCACCACGCCGGGACGGGTGCCCTGCCGGGTCGCCTCCTCGCGGATGCGTGTGGTCAGGAAGATGTTGTAGTCGATGCCCAGGGCAACCAGGAACACGAACACGAACAACGGGAAGTCCGTCGTCTCGCCCGCGTAGTCGAAGACGTGCCGGAACGCGAGCGCGCTGATGCCGAGGGCCGCCGCGAACGACAGGATCACCGTGCCGACCAGCAGCAGCGGCGCGATCAGCGCGCGCAGCAGCACGCACAGGGTCAGCAGCACGACCACCAGCACCAGCGGAATGATCACCACGTTGTCGCGGGTGGTCGCCCGGTCCATGTCCAGCAGCGCGGCCGTACCGCCGCCGACCAGGGCGTCCGCGTCGGGCACCTCGTGCACGGCGTCCCGGACCCGGTCCACGGTCTGCTTCGCGGCCTCGCTGTCGGCCGGGTCGGTCAGCGTGGCCTCGAACAGCACTCTGCCGTCGTGGACGGGCACGGTGCCCGGCGGCAGCCTCAGCGATCCGGGCACGACCCCCTCGGTGCCGGCCACGACCTCGCCCACCGCGCGGGCCTGCCCCTGGTCGGAGATGATCACCAGCGGGTCTCCGCTGCCTGCGGGGAAGTACTGCTCGGACACGCGCTGGCCGGTGATCGACTCCGGTGTGTCGGTGAAGGCGTCGGCGTTGGAGATCCCTTCCGCGCGCAGCTGGATCAGGCCCAGCGAGCAGACGGCCAGGATCAGCACCGTGACCGCCCAGACCGTCCGCGGCCGGGCGGAGATCCGCCGGCCCGTACGGGCCCACACGCCCCGCTCGGTCGGGTTCCCGGTGCCCAGGTGCGGGATCACCGGCCAGAAGAGCCACCGCCCGAAGATCACCAGCAGGGCGGGGAACAGCGTCATCATCGCCAGCAGTGCGACCGCCACGCCGATCGCGGCGACCGGGCCGAGGCCGCGGGTGGAGTTCATCTCCGCGGCCAGCAGCACCAGCATGCTCAGTACGACGGTCGCGCCGGAGGCGATGACCGCGGGACCCGCCCGGTGCAGGGCGAGCGCCATCGCCTCGTGCCGGTCCGCGTGCCGGCGCAGTTCCTCCCGGTAGCGGGCCACCAGCAGCAGGGCGTAGTCGGTGCCCGCGCCGAACACGAGCACGGTGAGGATGCCCGCGCTCTGGCCGTTCACGGTCAGCCCCGCGTGCTCGGCCAGGAAGTAGATCAGCGCCTGTGCGGTGAACAGCGCGGCGATCACCGACAGCAGCGGCACCAGCAGCAGGGTGGGGCTGCGGTACGTGATGAGCAGCATCACGATCACGACGCCCATCGCCGCCAGCAGCAGCGTGGAGTCGATGCCCTCGAAGGCCTCGGAGAAGTCCGCGGAGGTGCCCGCCGGGCCGGTGACGTACACGGCGAGTCCGGCGTCCTCGCCGGCGCCGGTGCCGCTGCCGTCGTCGGGTGCGCCGACCACGGCCGCGATGGAGTCCACCGCGGGGGCGATCTGCTCCCAGCCCTGCTCGTCCACCGTGACCGGCACGTACACCTGCGCGGCCTGCGGGTCGGCCGCCCGGTCGAAGACCGGCCCCCGGGTCTGGTCCCCGATGATGCCGTGGTCGGTCAGCCGTCTCAGCTCGGCCGCGTTCTCCTGGATGCGGGCCCGGTCGGCGGCCGTGAGCCCGCTGTCGCGTGCGTAGATCACGACGGCGGGGATCTGCTCGGGCCTGAAGCCCTCGGACAGCTCCAGGACCTGGGTGGACTCCGCCGACCCCGGCAGCCAGGAGGCCGCGTCGTTGTCCTGCGCGTCGCTGAGCTTCTGTGCGAAGGGTGCGGTCAGGAAGAGCAGCACCAGCCACAGCCCGAGCACGATCCACTTGGACCGACGGCCGCAGACCAGGTGTCCGACACCCCGGCCGCCTGCCCGGCCCCCCGCCCGGTCCTCCGCTCGCTCTCCCGTCCGGTCACCCGCCATGGACACCTCCGCACCGACGACCCGGGGGGCACGGCACCGGACGCGGCGAGCGGCCGGCGCCGGGGGACGGCGGCCGGCACCGGCCGGGCGGTCCGCGCCGCCGTCCGCGGGCCGGACCGTGGCCGCTCAGGCTCGCCGCAGCACATAGGCTGGGGACATGGCCGTGCAGATCAATCCCAGCATCCTGTCCGCCGACTTCGCCCGCCTCGCGGACGAGGCGCGTGCGGTGGGGGGAGCCGACTGGCTCCACGTCGACGTCATGGACAACCATTTCGTCCCGAACCTCACGCTCGGCGTGCCGGTCGTGGAATCCCTGGCCCGTGCGACGGACACTCCGCTGGACTGCCATCTGATGATCGAGGCCCCCGATCGCTGGGCACCGCAGTACGTGGAGGCGGGTGCCTCCTCCGTCACCTTCCACGTCGAGGCGGCCGCCGCTCCGGTGCGGCTCGCGCGGGAGATCCGGGCCAAGGGCGCCAGGGCTTCCATGGCGCTGAAGCCGGCGACGCCCATCGAGCCGTACGAGGATCTGCTGCCAGAGCTCGACATGCTGCTGATCATGACCGTCGAACCGGGCTTCGGCGGCCAGGCCTTCCTCGACATCATGCTCCCCAAGATTCGCCGCACCCGCGAGTTGATCAGCAAGCACGGCCTCGAACTGTGGCTGCAGGTCGACGGCGGCGTCTCGGCGTCCACCATCGAGCGGTGCGCGGACGCCGGCGCCGACGTCTTCGTCGCCGGTTCCGCGGTCTACGGCGCGGCGGACCCGGCCGGGGCCGTCCGCGCGCTGCGCGCCCAGGCGGAGGAGGCGACGGACCGGGCCTCCTGGTTCTGCGGACACTGAGTGAGACCGTGGCGAGTGGGCAGGCGTCCACTCGGCCAAGGAAACGTGAACGGCGCCCACCAGGGCGGATCAAGCACGCCGGTATCTGCAAGGATGAACGGCGAATCCAGAGTGTGCACAGCAGTGAGGAGATCGCCGTGTCGGGTATGTCGGCGGGCGGCCGGTCAGCCATGCGGATGGGACCCGCTGAGCTGGTGCAGGCGGCGGCCATGGCCCGCCGCTTCTACCTTGAGGGCAAGTCCAAGATCCAGATCGCGGAGGAGTTCGGCGTCAGCCGCTTCAAGGTGGCCCGGGTCCTGGAGACCGCGCTCGAACGGGATCTCGTGCGCATCGAGATCCGCGTGCCGGCCGAGCTGGACGCGGAGCGGTCCGACGCGCTGCGCGCCCGCTACGGGCTGCGGCACGCGGTCGTGGTGGAGTCCCCGGCCGACGCCGAGGAGACGCCCGACCCCGAGAACCTCGGCGTGGTCGCCGCCGACCTGCTCGGCGAGCTCGTCAACGAGGGCGATGTGCTGGGCCTGGCCTGGGGCCGCTCCACCATCCACATGGCGGCTGCCCTCGACCGGCTGCCGCCGTGCACGGTCGTGCAGCTGACGGGTGTCTACGACGCCGGGACCGCCGAGCGGGGCTCGGTGGAGGCCGTGCGGCGGGCCGCGCAGGTCTCCGGCGGTGACGCGCACCCCATCTACGCGCCGATGCTGCTGCCGGACGCCGCCACCGCGGCCGCGCTGCGCAACCAGACCGGCATCGCCCGCGCCTTCGAGTACTTCGACAAGGTCACGGTGGCGTGCGTGTCCATCGGATCGTGGGAGCCGGGCATCTCGACGGTGCACGACATGCTCAGCGACGAGGAGCGGGCGCACTACGCCTCGCTCGGTGTCGCCGCCGAGATGTCCGCGCACCTGTTCGACGCGCAGGGCCGCCGCATCGGCCGTGACCTCGGGGAGCGCTGCATCACGGTCAAGACCGACCAGCTGCGCCGCATCCCGGAGGTCGTGGCGATCGCGGGCGGGCAGCGCAAGGCGGCCGCGATCGACGCGGTGCTGCGCTCCGGACTGGTCACGTCCCTGGTCACCGACACCTCGGCGGCGGACCACCTGATGGCGGCGGGCCCGGCTCCGAAGCCGGCCCTGAACCGGTCCGACCCGGACGGGGTCTGACCCCTCCCGCACCCGGAGGGCGGACCGCGGCACGGTGCCCCGGCCCGCCCTCCGTGCGTCGGGCCGTGCCCGTGCCCGGCCGCGGGCACCTGCCGGGCCGGTGCCCGTGTGCGGTGCAGGCCCGGGCCGGCCGTGGCCGCAGCGCCGGCGGCCGGGCGCGGCCGGCGCATGCGTCCCTGCCCGGGTGCGGGCGGCGTACCGGCCGGATCCGGGCCGCTTGGAGGATCGTCCCACCGCCGTCCGGCCGCGCTGGACGAACGGACCGTGCATCACGATCCGGTCGTCATGGGACAATGAAGTACGTGCTCCCTCCCCCCGGCTGACCTGTCCGGGGGCCGCTTCTGATCGACTGGGATGTGCAGCACGTGCGTTTCCTCAACGACATCCAGCCCTCGTACGACCTGACGTACGACGACGTCTTCATGGTGCCGAGCCGCAGCGCGGTGGGCTCCCGGCAGGGTGTGGACCTCAGCTCCCCGGACGGCACGGGCACCACCATCCCGCTCGTCGTCGCCAACATGACCGCCATCGCCGGCCGCCGCATGGCGGAGACGATGGCCCGCCGCGGTGGTCTGGTGGTCGTGCCGCAGGACATCCCGATCGAGGTCGTCACCGACGTCATCACCTGGGTCAAGAGCCGCCACCACGTGCTGGACACCCCGATCGTGCTGGCGCCGCACCAGACGGTCGCCGACGCTCTCGCGCTGCTGCCCAAGCGGGCGCACAACGCGGGCGTGGTCGTCGACGAGGAGCAGCGCCCGATCGGTGTCGTCACCGACCAGGACCTCACCGGCGTGGACCGCTTCACGCAGCTGGAGGTCGTCATGTCCAAGGACCTGCTGCTGCTCGACGCCGACATCGACCCGCGCGAGGCCTTCAACATCCTCGACGGCGCCAACCGCCGCTACGCGCCGGCCGTGGACGCCGACGGCAGGCTGGCCGGCATCCTCACCCGCAAGGGCGCCCTGCGGGCCACGCTGTACACGCCGGCCGTGGACGCGCACGGCCGCCTGCGGATCGCCGCCGCCGTGGGCATCAACGGCGACGTGGCCGGCAAGGCCAAGCAACTGCTGGACGCGGGTGTCGACACCGTCGTCATCGACACCGCGCACGGCCACCAGGAGTCGATGATCAGCGCGATCCGGGTGGTGCGGGCCCTCGACCCGCAGGTGCCGGTCGTCGCGGGCAACATCGTCTCCGCGGAGGGCGTGAAGGACCTCGTGGACGCGGGCGCGGACATCATCAAGGTCGGTGTCGGCCCCGGCGCGATGTGCACCACCCGGATGATGACCGGCGTGGGCCGGCCGCAGTTCTCCGCGGTGCTGGAGTGCGCCGCCGAGGCCCGCAGGTACGGCAAGCACGTGTGGGCCGACGGCGGCGTCCGCCACCCGCGCGACGTGGCCATGGCCCTCGCGGCGGGCGCGTCCAACGTGATGGTCGGCTCCTGGTTCGCCGGCACCTACGAGTCGCCCGGCGACCTCCAGCACGACGCCCAGGGCCGCGCCTACAAGGAGTCCTTCGGCATGGCCTCCGCGCGCGCCGTGCGCAACCGCACCTCGGAGGAGTCCGCCTACGACCGCGCCCGCAAGGCGCTGTTCGAGGAGGGCATCTCCACCTCCCGGATGTTCCTCGACCCGGCCCGCCCGGGCGTCGAGGACCTGATCGACTCGATCATCGCGGGCGTCCGCTCCTCCTGCACCTACGCCGGCGCCAACTCCCTGGAGGAGTTCGCCGACAAGGCCATCGTCGGCGTCCAGAGCGCGGCCGGCTACGCCGAGGGCAAGCCGCTGCACGCCAGCTGGAGCTGACACCCGCTCGGCCCGACGGCCCGGTCCGCCGGTTCCCGCGGCCGCGGTGCCCGGCGCACGCCCCACCGGCGGGGGCGGGCACCGGGCACCGCGGCCGGCGTACGACCGCCCCGACACCGCCCCACCGGCGGGCCCTCGGGTGCCGGACGGCCGCCGGTCCCGTGGTCTACTTCCTGTACGGCCTCTGCCGTTCCCGGCTCGCGACGCCCGAGGCGTCCGTGGAAGTGAAGTGAACCGCCCGCAGTGCTGAACGAACTCGACGAACGCATCGTGCACGCCCTCGCCGAGGACGCCCGCCGCTCCTACGCGGACATCGGGCAGCTCGTCGGCCTGTCCGCCCCCGCCGTCAAGCGGCGCGTGGACCGGCTGCGCGCCACCGGAGCCATCACCGGCTTCACCGTGCGCGTGGACCCGGCGGCGCTGGGCTGGGAGACCGAGGGCTTCGTCGAGATCCACTGCCGGCGCAACACCTCGCCGGAGACGATCCAGCGAGGCCTGGAGCGCTACCAGGAGGTGGTGGCGGCCTCCACGGTCACCGGCGAGGCGGACGCGATCGCCCAGGTCTTCGCCTCCGACATGCGCCACTTCGAACGCGTCCTGGAACGCATCGCGGGGGAGCCCTTCGTGGAGCGCACCAAGTCCGTACTGGTGCTGTCGCCGTTGCTGCGACGGTTCTCCTCGGGCTCGCCGACCTGATCCGCAGCCGGACCGCCGCTGATCCGCCGCTGGTCCGCCGCCGTCGCGCCGGTGACGCGCCGCCCGCCGGGCCGGTGCGGTCGCCGGTGGGGCCGGCCGGCGCCGGCGCCCCGGCGCGGGCCGGCGGTGCGGCGGGAGGCCGGGCGGGGCCGGCTCACCCGCAGCGGCGTCAGCCGGCCGTCTTGCGGGCCAGCGCGTTGTTCCCGATGGAGTTGTGCACGCTGAAGCTCACCGCGTCCGAGCGGTAGCGGTCGTCCGACCACTCCACCGGCCGCCCCTCGCGGGTGGTGGTCACCCGGCGGACCCGCAGCAGCGGGCTGGTGCGGCGGATGCCCAGCAGTTCCGCGTCCTGAGCGCCCGCCGCCACCGCGTCGATGACGTGCTCGCCGTAGGCGAAGACCAGCCCCGTGTCGTCGTACAGCCGTTGGGTGACCGACGGACAGCCGGGCTCGATCACCTCCACGGCCGGGGAGATCCAGTCCGCGTACACCGTGCGCTCCAGCAGCACCGGCTCACCGTCCAGGCCGCGCACGCGCAGCACGTGCAGCACCGGCGTGCCCTCGCGCACCTGCAGGCGCACGACGTCCTCCTTCGACGCGGGCCGGTACCCCTGGGCGACCACCCGGCCGGTCGCCTCCCGGCCCATCGCGCGCGCCCACTGGGCGAAGCTGCGCAGCTCCGCGAAGCTCTGGCTGCGGCGGCCGGCCAGCACCACGCGCCGGGCGCCCTGGCGGGATCCGATGAGGCCCTCGGAGGTGAGGGCGGCCACCGCCTGGCGGACCGTGCCGCGCGAGACACCGTACTGGGCCGCGAGGTCCGTCTCGGCGGGCAGCAGACTGCCCACGGTGTACTCCTCGCGGTCGATCGCCCGGCGCAGCGCTTCGGCGATCTCCTCATGTCGTGCCGCCATGCGTCCCCTCTGAGTCGGTTGCTGTGCACAGCGTGACCAGCTTAAACGAGAGCTCCGAGTGCCTCGGGACGGCTGAGAGTGTGCACGCAAACTGGGTTCGGGGTTACCGCTGCGTTCACCGACCGGACACTCGCACCGGGCGTACTGAGGTCGACTTGTTCAGACAAGTTTGTTCTGTAGATCTCCTGCACCCTCGCGCGTCCCCTGGAGAAACCGTGACCGTGTCCCTGTCGAGAACCGCGCCGACCGCCGCGCTGGCCGCCGTCGCCGCGCTCGCCCTGAGCGCCTGCGGCGCCGCTTCCGACAACGCCTCCACCACCCCCGACGGCAAGAACGCCGCCACCGCCACCTCGGCCGCCGACTTCGGCGGCATGGAGGGCCTCGTGGAGGCGGCCAAGAAGGAAGGCACGCTGCACGCCATCGCGCTGCCCCGCGACTGGGCCAACTACGGCGCCCTCATCGACGGCTTCCAGAAGAAGTACGGCATCAAGATGGAGGTCGAGAACCCCGACGGCTCCAGCCAGGACGAGATCAACGCGGTCACCTCCCGCAAGGGCCAGGACCGCGCCCCCGACGTCCTCGACCTCGGCAGCTCCTTCGCCCTGAGCGCCGCCCAGCAGGGCCTGCTCGCCCCCTACAAGGTCACCGCCTTCGCCGACATCCCCGAGGGCCAGAAGGACGCCCAGGGCCGCTGGTACAACGACTACGGCGGCTACATCTCCATCGGCTGCGACGCCGCCCGCGTCAAGGAGTGCCCCGAGACCTTCGCCGACCTGCTCAAGCCCCGGTACAAGGGCCAGGTCGCCCTCAACGGCAACCCCACCAAGTCCGGCTCCGCCTTCGGCGGCGTCTGGGCGGCCGCGCTCGCGAACGGCGGCTCCTTCGACGACATCCAGCCCGGCCTCGACTTCTTCGCCGAGCTGAAGAAGAACGGCAACTACACGCCCGTGGAGTCCACCCCGGCCACCGTCGAGAACGGCGAGACGCCCATCAGCATCGACTGGGACTACCTCAACGCGGGCTACGCCGAGGAGTTCGCCTCCAAGGGCGTCGACTGGAAGGTGTCGGTGCCCGAGGACGGACAGTTCTCCCAGTTCTACTCCCAGGCCATCAACAAGGACGCCCCGCACCCCGCGGCCGCCCGCCTCTGGCAGGAGTACCTCTACAGCGCCGAGGGCCAGAACCTGTGGCTGGCCGGCTACGCGCGGCCCGTCCTGATGCCCGCGCTGGACAAGGCCGGCACCCTCGACGCGGCCGCCGCCGCCAAGCTGCCCGAGGTCCTGGGCACGCCCAGCTTCCCGACCGAGGAGCAGCAGGGCGAGGCCAAGACGGTCCTCGGCGAGGGCTGGGCGAAGGCCATCGCCGGATGACGACCGCCCTCACCAGGGTCGACACGGTGTCCGCCGCCGCTCCGCGGCGGCGGCGCCGCTCCCTCGGCTGGGTCGCCGTCGTCCCGCTCCTCGCCTTCACCGCATTCGCCTTCGGGGTGCCCGCCCTGGCCATGCTCAACGGCGCCTTCACCGTCAAGGACCCCGCCACCGGCGCCACCTCGTACACCACCGGCAACCTGACGCACTCCCTGCAGGGCGCCTACCTCACCGCCCTGCTCGGCAGCGTCCGGCTGTCCGCCACCGCCGCCGCGCTCGGCGCGCTCCTCGGGCTGCCGCTGGCGCAGGCGGTCGTCACCTCCCGGTTCCGCGCGCTGCGCGAAGCCGTCCTCACCGCCTCCGGCGTCCTCGCCAACTTCGGCGGCGTACCCCTCGCCTTCGCCTTCGTCGCCACGCTCGGCAACGCCGGCGTCCTCACCCGCCACCTGGGCCTCGGCGACAAGGGCTGGGACCTGTACAGCTTCTGGGGACTCGTCCTCGTCTACCTGTACTTCCTCATCCCGCTGATGGTGCTCACCATCACCCCCGCCCTCCAGGGCCTGCGCTCCCAGTGGCGCGAGGCCGCGCAGAACAACGGAGCCACCCCCGCGCAGTACTGGCGCCACGTGGGCCTGCCCGTGCTGCTGCCCACCCTGCTCGGCGGGTTCGTACTGCTGTTCGGCAGCGCGTTCGCCGCGTACGCCACCGCCGCCGCCATGGTCGGCAGCTCCATCCCGCTGGTCACCCTCCAGATCGCCGACGCGATCTCCGGGAACGTCCTGGTCGGCCAGGAGAACGTGGCGCTCGCGCTCAGCCTCGACATGGTCCTGGTCGCCGGCCTCGTCATGGCGGTGTACCTGCCCCTGCAACGACGGAGTGCCCGATGGCTCGCCTGAACCTGTGGCGGTGGGGCGTGCTCGGCCTCGCCGCCCTGTACTTCCTGGTGCCGCTCGCCGCGTCCGTGGTCTTCACCCTCGACGTCCCCGGACAGGGCGTCACCTTCGACGCCTACACCCGGATCCTGTCCACCGAGGGCTTCGTCTCCAGCCTGCTGCTCTCGCTGGGCCTGGCCGCCGCCACCATCGCCGCGGTGCTGCTGCTCATGGTGCCCGCCATGGTGGCCCTGCGGCTCGGCGCGCCCCGGCTCCGGCCGGTGGTCGAGGTGGTGTGCTCGCTGCCCCTGGTGGTGCCGCCGATCGCGTTCGTCGCCGGCCTCGGCACCGTCCTGAAGTGGGGCCCCGAGCACCTGTCCCGCACCCCGCTGTTCCAGACCTTCGTCGCCGTGCAGAACCCGGACTTCCCCGTCGTGCTCGTCCTCGCCTACGTGGTGATGGCGCTGCCGTTCGCGTACCGGGCCCTGGACGCGGGACTGCGCGCGGTCGACGTGCGCACCCTCGTCGAGGCGGCCCGCAGCTGCGGCGCCGGCTGGCCCGAGGCCCTGCTCCGGGCCGTGCTGCCGAACCTGCGGGGCGCCCTGCTCAACGCCTCCTTCCTCACCCTCGCCCTGGTGCTCGGCGAGTTCACCGTCGCCCAGCTGCTGGGGTTCCGGCCGTTCGCCGTCTGGATCGTCAACATCAGCGGCTCGCAGGCCCAGCTGTCCGTCGCCGTGTCCGTGCTCAGCCTGCTCGTCACCTGGGCCCTGCTCCTCGTGCTCGCCGGACTCGGCGGGCGGACCCGTACCTCCTCCCGGGGATGAACCCATGACCGTCACCGCCACCACGCTTGAGAAGGCCTCCGACGCCGAGGCCGCCACCGTCGAGTTCCGGGCGCTGCGCCGCGCGTTCGGCACCACCCTCGCCCTCGACGGCCTCGACCTGACCGTCCGCCCCGGCGAACTCCTCGCCCTGCTCGGCCCGTCCGGCTGCGGCAAGACCACCGCACTGCGCATGCTCGCCGGGTTCGAACACCCCGACGCCGGAGCGGTGCTGGTGGACGGCCAGGACGTCACCGGCATCCCCGCGCACCGGCGCGACGCCGGCATGGTCTTCCAGTCCTACAGCCTCTTCCCGCACCTCAACGCGCTGGACAACGTCGCCTTCGGGCTGCGCATGCGCAAGGTGCGCACCGCTGAACGCCGGGCCCGCGCCGCCGAACTGCTGGACCTGGTCGGCCTGGCCGACAAGGGCGAGCGCTACCCGCACCAGCTCTCCGGCGGCCAGCAGCAGCGCATCGCGCTGGCCCGCGCCCTGGCCCTGCGCCCACGGGTCCTGCTGCTCGACGAGCCGCTGTCGGCGCTGGACGCCAAGGTGCGGCTCACGCTGCGCGAGGAGATCCGGCGTCTGCAGCAGGAACTGGGCATCACCACCCTGTTCGTCACCCACGACCAGGAGGAGGCGCTGTCCATGGCCGACCGGGTCGCGGTGATGCGGGCCGGCCGGCTGGAGCAGTGCGCCGCCCCCGCCGAGCTGTACGGCAGGCCGGCCACCGCGTTCGTCGCCGAGTTCGTCGGCACCATGAGCCGGATCCCGGGCACCGTGCACGGCGCCGAGGCCGAGGTGCTCGGGCAGCGGCTGCCCATCGACGGCCCGGCCCCGGCCGACGGCGCCGCCGATGTGCTGGTCCGGCCCGAGGCCGTGGAGGTGCGGGCCGCGCAGGACGGCCGCGCCCGGGTCGCGGCCACCGCCTTCCACGGCGCCGTGGTCCGGATGACCGTACGCCTGGCCGACGGCACCGAGGTGAAGGCCGACCTGCCCACGCACCGGGCCGCCGGACTGACCGCCGGCACCCCCGTGCACGTCTCCCTGCCCGAGCGCCCGGTACTGGTGGCCGCCCCCGCCGCCAAGTGAAGAACAAGTGAAGAAAGAGACCTACGTGACCCCCCGCACCCCCCGCACCCCCCATACCCCCCGCACCCCCCACGCCGTCCCTGCCTCCTCCGCTCCGGACACCCGGCTCCCGCTCCAGGCCGTCCTGTTCGACATGGACGGCACGCTCGTCGACACCGAGCGGCTGTGGTGGGAGGCGGTGGAACGGGTGGCGGGCCGGCCGCTGACCGAGGCGGACCGCCCCCAGGTGCTGGGCCGGGCGGTCGAGGACACCGCCGCCTGGCTCGCCTCCGGAGCCTCCGGCGCCTCCGGCATCCCCGGCACCTCGCCCGCTGCGGACCCCGGAACCACCGCCGGCCGGCTCGCGGACGCCCTGCACCGGGAGTTCGCCGACCGGGTCCGCACCGGCATCGTGCCCCGGCCCGGCGCGCTCGGCCTGCTCGACGCCCTGGCCCGCGAGAACATCCCCACCGCCCTGGTGACCGCCTCCCCGCGGGAGGTCGCCGACACGGTGATCGACGCCCTCGGCGGCACCGGCCGCTTCAAGGTGTCCGTCACCGCCGACGACACCCGCCGCACCAAGCCCGCCCCGGACCCCTACCTCGCCGCCTGCCACGCCCTCGGCGTCGATCCCGCGCAGTGCGTGGCCGTGGAGGACACCGAGACCGGGGTCGCCTCCGCGGAGGCGGCGGGCTGCACGGTGCTCGCCGTGCCCTCCCTCGCCCCGGTCGACGGCGCACCGGGACGGACCGTCTTGGACACCCTGGAGGACGTCACCCCGCAGCGGCTGCGCGCGCTGCTGCCCCGCGCACTGCGGGTGATGACCTGGAACCTGTGGTGGGGCGGCACCCGGGTGCGCGACCACCGCGCCAAGCAGCTCGCCGCCGTCGCCGAGAGCGGAGCGGACGTGGTCGGCCTCCAGGAGACGTCCGGCACGGCGGCCCAGGAGCTCGCCGAGGCGCTCGGCTGGCACCACCACCGGGCCGGCGAGAACCTCGGCGTCATCAGCCGGCACCCGATCACGGACCGCCTCGGCGACCCCGAGGTCGGCTTCTACGGCGCCGCCGGCGTCCGCATCGACGTCGACGGCCTCCCGGTCGACATCTGGACGGCCCACCTCGACTACACGCCGTACGGGCCCTACGAGGCCGCCTTCGACCGGCTCCCCGCGTCCGGCCTGGTCGCCCACGAGGAGGTCCGGCTCGGTCAGATGCGGGACGCGCTGCGCCGCATCGACGCCGCCGCGGGCTCCGACGTGCCGGTGGTGCTCGTCGGCGACTTCAACTGCCCCTCCCATCTGGACCGGCCCGACGTGAGGTGGCCGGTCACCCTCGCCGCCGAGGAGGCGGGCCTGCGCGACTCCTACCGCGAGGCCCACCCCGACCCGGTCGCCGACCCCGGGCACACCTGGTCCCCGGTGCACGTCCTGCACGAGGACGGCAGCGGCCGCCCCGAACCGCAGGACCGTATCGACTTCGTCCTGCACCGCGGCCTGACCGTGCTGGACTCGCGCACCCTGGTCCTCGGCACGCCCCGGCTCTGGCCGGACGTCGCCGACAACGACTGGCCCTCGGACCACGCGGCGGTGATCACCGGCTTCGCGCTCCCCACCGCGGGGGGCGCGGCGCCCGGCTCCGTACCGGCCCGGGGACGGGCCGCCGGGGACCGCCGCGACGGGGGCGCGGCACACACCGCCCAGGGGTGAGCCCCGGTCACCCGCCCGTTCCGGGCGCCCGCCGGTGTCCTCCCTCCTCTCGGGGCCGCCCGCTCGGCTCCCGCTCGGCTCCCGCCCGGCTCCCGTCCGGCTCCCGTCCGGCTCCCGCCCGGCTCCCGTCCGGCGGGGCTCGGCCGGGCCGCCCCGGCCGGGAGCGTTCCCCGGCCGGTGCCCGGTACTCCGTACCGCGGCGGACGCTCCGGTCCGGTGCGGCGGAGCACCGCGGGCCGCGCCGGCCTCGCCGGCGGTTCCGGCGGGCAGGGCCGGGCGCGGGTCGTTTCCCGGGCGCGGGGGGCTTCCGAGGGGCCCCGCGCGGGCCGTGCGGCACGGCGAAGGGGCGGCGCAACGAATCGCCGCGGGGCGGCGTCCGCACGCAACGATCAGCGCACCGGCGCGCAACGGCTTCTCCTTGTCCGGGCCGTCCGGCCGCCCGTACCGTCTAGGTGGCCCCCACACTCTTCCGCCCCCCGGTGAGGAACACCCATGCGTACCGCCCTGCTCCAGAGCTCCGGCCGCCCCGGCTCGCCCGCCGAGAACCTCAGGGTCCTCGACGCCGCCGCGGGCCGGGCCGCCGCCGCGGGCGCGGGGCTGGTGGTCACCTCGGAGATGTTCCTGACCGGCTACGCCATCGGCGACGACATCGCCCGGCTCGCCGAGCCCGCGGACGGCGAGTCCGCCGACGCGATCGCCGGACTCGCCGCCCGGCACGGCGTGGCCGTCGCCTACGGGTACCCCGAGCGGGACGGCGACACCGTCCACAACGCCGTGCAGCTGATCTCCGCCGACGGCACCCGCCTGGCCAACTACCGCAAGACCCACCTCTTCGGCCCGTTCGAGCGCGAGCACTTCGCCCCGGGTGGCACTCCGGTCGTACAGGCCGAGCTGGGCGGCCTCACCGTCGGCCTGATGATCTGCTACGACGTGGAGTTCCCGGAGAACGTCCGCGCCCACGCGCTGGCCGGCACCGACCTGCTGCTCGTGCCCACCGCGCAGATGCACCCCTTCCAGTTCGTCGCCGAGACGCTCGTGCCGGCGCGCGCCTTCGAGAACCAGATGTACGTCGCCTACGTCAACCGCGTCGGCGTCGAGGGCGAGTTCGAGTTCGTCGGGCTGTCCACCCTGGCCGGACCCGACGGCGTCGCCCGCACCCGGGCCGGCCGGACCGAGGAACTCGTCCTCGCCGACGCCGACCCGGCCCTGCTCGCCGCCTCCCGCGAGCACAACCCCTATCTGCGGGACCGCCGCCCCCGCCTCTACGGCTCCCTGCTCTGAGCCGTACCCCGCCGCCCCTCCCGCCCCGGGCCTCCCGCCCGCGCCGCCGCCCCGCCCCCGTCCCGCCCCCGCCCCCGTCCCGCCCCCGCCCGCGTCCCCGCCCCCGTCCCGCCCCCGCCCGCGTCCCGCCCGCCCCGTACCGCACCGTGCAAGGAGTCCGCACCCCCATGACGTCCACCGTGCCCAACGCCGTCGAGCACGCCGACGAGCAGCAGCCGCCGATCACCATGTTCGGCCCGGACTTCCCGTACGCCTACGACGACTTCCTCGCGCACCCGGCGGGCCTGGGCCAGATCCCCGCGACCGAGCACGGCACCGAGGTCGCGGTCATCGGCGGCGGCCTGTCCGGGATCGTCGCCGCCTACGAGCTGATGAAGATGGGTCTCAAGCCCGTCGTCTACGAGGCCGACCGGATCGGCGGCCGGCTGCGCACGGTCGGCTTCGAGGGCTGCGACCCCTCCCTCACCGCCGAGATGGGCGCGATGCGCTTCCCGCCGTCCTCCACCGCCCTCCAGCACTACATCGACCTGGTCGGCCTGGAGACCCGGCCGTTCCCCAACCCGCTCGCCGAGGCCACCCCGTCCACCGTCGTCGACCTCAAGGGCGAGTCCCACTACGCGGAGACCGTCGACGACCTGCCGCAGGTCTACCGCGACGTCGCCGAGGCCTGGAACCGCTGCCTGGAGGAGGGCGCCGACTTCTCCGACATGAACCGCGCCATGCGCGAGCGGGACGTGCCGCGCGTCCGCGAGATCTGGGCCAGGCTCGTCGAGAAGCTCGACAACCAGACCTTCTACGGCTTCCTGTGCGACTCCGAGGCGTTCAGGTCCTTCCGGCACCGTGAGATCTTCGGCCAGGTCGGCTTCGGCACCGGCGGCTGGGACACCGACTTCCCGAACTCCATCCTGGAGATCCTCCGCGTCGTCTACACCGAGGCCGACGACCACCACCGCGGCATCGTCGGCGGCTCCCAGCAACTGCCGCTCAGGCTCTGGGAGCGCGAGCCGGAGAAGATCGTCCACTGGCCGTACGGCACCTCGCTGCAGTCCCTGCACCCGGACGGCGAGCCCCGCCCGGCCGTGACCCGGCTGCACCGCACCGCCGGCAACCGGATCACGGTGACCGACGCGAACGGCGACATCCGCACCTACCCGGCGGCCGTCTTCACCGCCCAGTCCTGGATGCTGCTGTCCAAGATCGACTGCGACGACGCGCTGTTCCCGATCGACCACTGGACGGCGATCGAGCGCACCCACTACATGGAGTCCAGCAAGCTCTTCGTGCCCGTCGACCGGCCGTTCTGGCTGGACAAGGACGAGGAGACGGGCCGGGACGTCATGTCGATGACGCTCACCGACCGCATGACCCGCGGCACCTACCTCCTCGACGACGGCCCCGACAGGCCCGCCGTGATCTGCCTGTCGTACACCTGGTGCGACGACAGCCTGAAGTGGCTGCCGCTGTCCGCGAACGAGCGGATGGAGGTCATGCTGAAGTCGCTCGGCGAGATCTACCCCGGCGTCGACATCCGCAAGCACGTCATCGGCAACCCGGTCACGGTGTCCTGGGAGAACGAGCCCTACTTCATGGGCGCCTTCAAGGCCAACCTGCCGGGGCACTACCGCTACCAGCGCCGCCTGTACACGCACTTCATGCAGGACGCGCTGCCCGAGGACAAGCGCGGCGTCTTCCTCGCCGGCGACGACATCTCCTGGACGGCCGGCTGGGCCGAGGGCGCCGTCCAGACCGCGCTCAACGCCGTGTGGGGCGTCATGCACCACTTCGGCGGGCGGACCGACGCGACCAACCCCGGTCCCGGCGACGTCTTCGACGAGATCGCCCCGGTCGAACTGCCCGAGGACTGACCGGGCGACACGTCAGGCGGGCGCACGGCGGCCGGCGGACGGGCCGCGGCCGGACGGCACCCACGGGCGGGCGGAGCGGGACTCTGCCCGCCCTCGCCCGTGTCCCGCCCCGCACGGCCGGTGCCGCTCACTGCGCACCCCGGCCCCGCACCGCCCCGAGCAGGCCGGCGAGGCCGAGTGCGGTCCGGCAGGGCCCTGAAGGGGCGCGGGGAACCGCGCGACCGGCCACGGCGGCGCCGCGACCGGACGGCGTCATACCCCGGATACCCCGGATACCCCGGATACCCCGGCACCCTCAGCGGAGCGCTCGGTCCGGCAGCGGTGTCAGCAGCATGCGTCCCGCGAAGCCGACCGCGGAGTCCAGCCGTTCCGCGAACCCCTCGGCGACGTCGGGCAGTCCGCGCAGCGCCCACAGCGCGCGGGCCGCGGCCCAGGAGGCGTCCCGGGCGCGCTCCAGGCTCCAGGAGCCCAGCAGATGCGTCAGCGGATCGGCGATCTGCAGCAGGTCGGGGCCCGGCATGAGGTCCTCGCGGATGCGCTCCTCCAGCGCCACGAGGAGATCGCCCACCCGGTCGAACTCGTCCTCCAGGTCGGCCGGTTCGCAGCCCAGGCTACGACAGGCGTCCACCACCGCCAGCGCCAGATCGTGACCGATGTGCGCGTTGATGCCCGCGAGGGCGAACTGCAGCGGACGTACGCCGGGATGCCGGCGGAGCTGGAACAGCGGCCGCCAGCAGGCGGGTGGACGGCCGTCTCCGCCGGCCGCGTCCACGGCCGCCAGATACCGTTCCGCGAACCGCACGTCCAGCGTCACCGCCGCCTCCGGATCGGGGAACCGGCCCGCGTCGATCTGCCGGTCGACCTCCTCGGTCACGGCCAGATAGACGCGGTTGAAGACGGCGACCCCGTCCCGCGCGGGCAGTGTGCCCTCCAGTGCGCGCATCCGCCGGACGACCTCGTCGACGGAGGTGCCCGCGGCTGCGTCCACAGGCGCGTCGACGGGATCGACGTACACGGCGACGGGTGCGGCGACGGGTGCGGTGACGGGTGCGCCGACGGGTGTGGTCAACTGTTCCAACTGCGCCATGACGGCAGCGTCCCAGCCCTAGGCTGGCCGCGGTGCCGACGGGCCCGACGCTTCCCCAGAACGGGGGAACGCGCCCGCCGCGCAGGGAGGGGAGTACAACCGTGGCAGGCAATCGCGCCCGCCGACTGGCCGCGCGCCGCGCCGACCGCAGAGGGGCCGCCCGGCGCAACGCCGTGGCGGCGGCCGCGTCGGTGGTGGCGGTGGTCGGCACCGTCGCCGGCCTGGTGTCCGCGCTCGACGATCGGTCCGCCTCCGACGACGCCCGGCCCGCCCCGTCCGGCGAGTCGCCGCGGCCGGACCGGATCCCGCTCCTGCCGTCGCCTTCGCCGTCCCGCTCCGTGCCGTCGCCGTCCCCCGACCCGTCGCCGACCACCGCCGGGCCGTCGCAGCGGGCGAGCGAGCCCGCCCCCGCCCAGGCCCCCGCCCCCGCCCGGACCGCCGGCGCACCGGCCCCGTCCGGAGACCTCTACCGCCATCCCGACTCCCAGGTGCTCGCGTGGGTGCGCGACAACCCCGGCGACCCGCGCCGCCCGGTGATCGAGTCGAGGATCGCCGCACACCCGGCGGCCGTCTGGTTCGCGGACTACGCGCCGGGCGGCATCACCTCCCGGGTCGCCGCCGTCACCTCCGGCGGGGCCGCACAGGGCCGGGTTCCGGTCGTCGTGCCGTACGTCATCCCGGGCCGCGACTGCGGCGGCTACTCCGAGGGCGGGGCCCCTGACCTGGCCGCCTACGACTCCTGGATCGACGCCTTCGCCGCCGGACTCGGCTCCGCGGAGGTCGTGGTGATCCTGGAGCCCGACTCGGTCGCCCAGTCCGAGTGCCTCTCCGAGACCGCCCGGGCCGGCCGGTTCGCCTCGCTCGCCCGGGCCGGACGCGTGCTGAAGGCGGCCAACCCGCGCGCCCGTGTCTACTTCGACGCGGGCCACTCCGGCTGGCACGACGCGAGCACCCAGGCGGCCCTGCTGCGCCGGGCGGGCGCGGCCTCGGCGGCCTCCTCCGACGGCGTGTTCAGCAACGTGTCCAACTTCCACGCCACCGCCGACGAGGCCGCCTACGACCGCCGGGTGCTGGACGCCCTCGGCGGCCCGGCGGGCCTCGGCGCCGTGATCGACACCAGCCGCAACGGCAACGGCGCCCCGCCGGACGGCGAGTGGTGCGACCCCGACGGCCGTACGCTCGGCCGGACGCCCACCCTGGCCACCGGCGAGGCCCGGATCCACGCCTACCTGTGGGTCAAACTGCCCGGGGAGTCGGACGGCTGCAGGGGCGAGCCGGGCACGTTCAGCCCCTCGTACGCCTACGACCTGGCACGCTGATCCGGCCCGGCAGGGTCCCGGGCGGGCCGGACTCCCGCTGCGGCCCGGCCTACGCCCCGGCGTGGACGTAGGCCGCCCACAGATGCGGCCGGTCCGGGGCGCGTTCGCGCAGCCGGCGGACCGCCGCGTGCAGGGCGTGGGCGGCGCCGGGGCCGGCCGTCGCCCGGCGGTAGAAGTCCCGCGTCACCTCCTCCGCGTGGGTGCTGTCGATGGTCCACAGCGTCCCGATCGCGGCCGGGAAACCCGCCAGCAGGAACGAACTCGTGATGTGGAGGGCTTCGTCGGTGAGGCGCTCGGCGGTGCGCGCGGTGCCGCAGGCGGCCAGGAAGGCCAGCCGCGCGGCCCGCGGGCGGGCCCGGCAGATCTCCAGCACCGAGACCTGCTCCCCGCCCGGCAGATGCAGCAGGGCGCCGGAGGGCTCCGCCGGGTCGGTCGCCGCGTGGCAGCCGAAATGGGCCCAGGAGGCGTCCCGCAGCGCGGCCAGCACGGCCTCCCGGGTGGCCGCCGCGCCGATCAGCAGCCGGTGCGCGCCGAGGAGTCCGGCCGCGTGCCCGGCGGCGGCCGCCATGCCCGGCAGGTCCTCCTCGGGCGCGGCCACCAGCAGCGCCTCCCCGCCGTCCCCGCGGCCGTCGCCCCCGGTGCCGCCCCCGGTGCCGCCCCCGGTGCCGCCGCCCTCGCGCCGCCCGGCCCGCGCCCTGGCGTAGGCCAGCGCACGCAGGCCGGGCACGTACGAGGACACCACCGAGTCGAGGGCGGCTCCGCAGCCGCCCTCGGTACAGTCCGCCGCCGTGCACTGCGCGGCATGCAGCGGCAGGGCGCTGAACGGACCGGTCGGCACCCACCACACGCGCGGCCACCCGCCCTCCCGCGGCCCGGCCCCGGCCGGCAGCCCGGAAGACTCCAGCACCGGCCGTACGACCCGGTGCCAGGTCCACGCCAGGACCGAGCGGACCTCCTCGCCGGCCGCGACCAGCCGGAGCGGGGAGGGCCGGTCGGCGCCCCGGGCGTTGACGGCGTCCACCGCGTCCCGCAGCCGCCGGGCCGTGCCGGCGACCTCGTCGGCACCGGCGTCCAGCCGCACCGCTGAGACCGAGCGGCCGGTGACGACGAGGGCGTGGCAGAAGCGCTTGCCGTGGTTGAGGACGACGACCGGCCCGTCGGCCGCGAGCGCCTTCGCCTGCTCGGCGGTCAGCGGCCGCAGGAAGTCCTCGAAGCCGGGCCGGGACCGGACGCGGCGGACGACGTCGTCGAGTTCCCTCGACGCCCGCAGCCCGGCCAGCCGCGCCCACTCCGCGTCCCCGGGGGTGCCTGTCCCGGACCCCGTCACGGCGCCCGTCCCGGGTGCCGTGTCGAGCAGGTCCGTGAGCCGCTCGAACTCGGCTGCCAGCCCGGGGTGCGCGGTGTACAGCTCGCCGAGGTCGGCGCGCGCCTCGATACGGCGGGCCAGCAGCAGTCCCCGGCCGCGTTCGAGCAGTTCCGCCGTCCGGTCGACCTCGGGTCCGGTGAGGGTGCGGTCCGGGGCGGCGAGGCCCGGGAGGCCGTCGAGGGACCGCCCGGACCCGGCCCTCCGCCGCACCTCCTCCAGCCGTTGCCGCACCCCGGACATCCACGCGATGCCCGCGCGGACCTCCAGGTGGGTCAGCACCAGGTCGACGACCGACCGGATGTCCCCTTCGAACGTCGACAGGCCGTGCTCCGCGGAGGCCTGGTCGCTGCCCCGGTCGGTGACGCGGGCCATCGCCTCGACGGCCCCCTCCAGGTGCTCCAGCGCCACGTCCACCCGCGGGGGCCGCCGGGTCAGCGCCCCCGCCGCGGCACCGATCTGTCCGTGTGCGCGCATCCACACCGGGATCGCGGGGTCGTTCCAGGCGTCCGGGTCCGCCCGCCCTTGCAGACGGGCCAGTACGGGTCCGAACAGCGCGCCGACCGGGTCCGCGGGAACCGCGTCCGCGGCGGCCGGCCGGGGCCCGGCGGCCTGGTCCGGTCCGGTCGGCTCCGCGCCGGCCGGGGCGCGGTGGCCGACGGCCGGGGCCCTCTCGACGGCCTCGGGCAGGCGGCCGAGGCGGGCGATGCGGGCGACCTCGCCCAGCAGGCCGGCCGCGCTCAGCGGGGAGCCGTCCGCGGTCACCGCCGCCACCTCGGCGCTCAGGGCCTCCGCCTCGGTCAACAGCTCCCGCGCCCGGTCGGGTTCGCCGTCGCGCAGGACGAGAGCGCGCTGGAACAGGGCACGGGCGAGCGTCGTCGCGACCACGGCCCGCATCGGGTGCCCGTCCGGACACGCCCGGTACGTGCGGCGGCACTGCTCGACCACGTCGTCCCCGAGGTCGGGGCGCGGGCCGCCGCCCGGTCCGACCGTCTCGACCAGGTCGATGCAGGCCTCGCCCAGCAGGTCGTACCACGGCCGCTCCCCGCCGGCGGGCGCGGGCGCGGCGCGGATGGTCTCGTGCAGGCTGCGGGCGGCCCGGCGGGCCCGTTCGAGCTGGGCCGGTTCATGGCCGAGCAGGTAGTTCTGCAGGGCGTTGTGCAGCTCGGTGCGCGTCGACAGCAGCAGCCGGTCGGTGTCCGTGACGGCCGTGCCGCCGAAGGGGACCCTCTCCTCGGGGCCGAGCGGGCCGGGGGCGGGTGCGGACGCGAGCAGGGCCGCCGCCTCCCGCGCGTCCTCCGCGTCGAAGGTGCCGGTGGACAGCGCGGTGAGGGCGTCGGCGAGGATCCGGTCGAACCCGCCGGGCAGGTCGGGGGTGTGCGCGCGGGCGTAGCGCAGCAGTTCCACGATCTCCCGCAGCCCGGCGGGGTCCGGACGGTGCCCGGTGCGGGCGGACAGGGCGGTGCCGAGCACGCCCGCCAGGTAGGGCCGTACGCCGCTGTCGTCCTCGCCGGTCTGCGCGAGCAGCTCCCGCAGCGCGGCGATGTCGGCGTCGAGGTGCTCGGGGCCGTCCAGGCGGATGTCACTCAGGCGCGTCAACTGCGCCACCAGCGTGCCCAGGTCGTCGGGCAGGCCGTCCTGCGGTTCCGCGTCCTCGCCGCCCGCGGCGACGGCCGACGCGAGCGCGACGGGCAGCGCCGCCGCGAACAGACCGCGGTGCAGCAGGTCCGTCAGCGGGGACCCGGGCGGGGCGCCGTCCGCGGCCTCGGCCGTCAGGTCGCGGCACTCCGCGTCGAGCAGACCGGCGCGGGCGGGCGCGGCCGGGCGCAGGGCCTCGGCCCGCAGCCCGGTGAGGGCCGCCAGGACGGCGACATACGCGGCCCGGCCGGCCCGGCCGGCGGGGAGGGCGGCCAGCGCGTCGCGGTAGCGGGCGATCCGCCCGTCGGCGCTGTTGTCGGGCTCGAACCCGGCGGCCAGGGCGAGGACTTCGAGATCGATGCGGGCCGGAGCCCCCTCACCAGCGGGCAGCAGCCCGGCCCGGCGCTCGAACTGCCCGAGCAGCGGCGCGATCCGCCGGAGCCGGTCCGGGTCGTCGCTGCGGCTCAGTGCCTGCAGTTCGCGGCAGACCGCCAGCAGCTCGCTCTGCTCCTCGCTCAACTGCCCCGTGCCGGCCATCAGTTCGGCGGCCTCCAGGGCGCAGTCCGGGTCGTCGCGCTCGCGGGCGAGCGTGGCGAGCGCCCGGCCGAGGGCCACGGTGACCGCGGTGTGCTCCAGGTGGCCGACGGGCGTCGCCTCCAGGGCCGCGCGCAGCCGCCGTACGGCGCAGGCGAGGCGGCCCGCGTCGTGCTCGGCGGCACCCGCCTCGGCGAGCACCGCGCCGATGCGCAGGTCCCGCTCCCCGGGCCAGGCGACGGGCTGCGCGGCCAGCAGGCGCAGCGAGCGCAGCCCGTCGGCGGTCTCCTCGGTGACGCTGCCCTCGGGGGCGGCCGCGGCCAGCCGTTCGACGCGGGCGAGGGAGGGGGTGCCGAGCAGCCGGGCGCAGTCCACCACCGTGCGCAGGGTGGCCGCGGCGGTGGTCCGCGCCGCGTCCGGGTCGAACAGCTCCGGGTGGGCGGCGATCCGCAGGCACACCGCCCGCCCGTAGCGGGCCGCGGTGAGCAGCCCGTCCGGGTCGGCGTCGAGGGTCAGCCGGCCCAGGTGCACGTCGTGGGCGTGCCCGGCCAGCTCCACGAAGCCCACATGGTCCTCGGCCGCGACGTGTTCGAGGGCGGAGTCCGACCAGGCGGCCGCGGTCCGCAGGGGGCCGGTCCGTGCCGGGCCGGCGGTCTCGGCGTGCGCCGAGCTCACCAGGTGGGCGAACCGTGCCTCGTGGGCGGGGTCGGCCGGGTCGAAGCCCTCCTTGAGCAGGTCGGGGAGGCCCGCGTCCTCCTCCAGCCGCGGCTGGAGGAAGCCGAAGGTTCCCGTCACGACGGCCACGTTCAGTACGGAGTCCGCATCCCCGGCGCCCTCGTGGCGCAGCCAGAACGTCCAGAAGACCGGCGTCAGCGCGGCGAGGTCGACCGGGCCGTCCGGGTCCGGGGTCGCCTCCCGCAGCAGCGACAGGGCGTCGGCCACCGCGTCCGCGGTGCGCAGTGGCGCACGGTCGCGGGCCCCGTGCGCTGCGACGAGACGTTCGACCACGCGTTCCCGAAGCTCGGACATCGCCTCCTACATTAGTCTGACCAGAAGTCAGGGAGCAGGGTTTCAGGGGAAGTCCGGGGAGGCCGTGGTGGGGGACGGGGCGAAGGCGCGCCGGGCGGAGGAGGACGCCGTGGAGTACCTGTGCCGGCATGCCGGGGAACTGCGGCCGCTGATCGCCCCCGGGGTCTGGGCCGCGGCCGCCCCCGTCGTCCGGGACGCCGACCCGGCGGACGCCGCCTGGCGGGAGGCGGTACGCGCGCTGCACGAGGCCGTGGAGTCGGCCGGGGTGCCCGGCGGGCTCGGGCTGCCCGCCGCCATGGGCGTGGGTGACTGGCCCGGCGCCCCCGCCCCGCGGTCGTCCGGCTGGGTCTGCCCCGGGCGGCGCTGCGCGCGGGTGGAGCTGCGCGACGGCGCCGCGTCCCCGGACCCGGTCTGCGCGCTGGACGGCGGGCCCATGCGGCGGGTGGACGGCTGACCGCGGTGGGCCTGCTGATCGAGTTCCAGAAGCGGATACCCGACGGCTGGTTCCTGCGCCGGCTGCTGCCCGCCGCGCTGTTCGTCACCGTCGCCGCCGTCGGCGGCGGGGAGCTCGGCCAGTCCCGCTGGAACGACGTCTCCCTCGCGCACGAGCGGATCGCCGCCGCGCTGCGGGCGGGCGGCGGCCCCTCCGCGGACGCCGCCGCCTCGCTCGTGCTGTTCGCGGTGCCGGTGGTCGCGGCCGCCTTCGCCGTGCCGTATGCGGGGGCCGCGTTCGGCACGCTGGCGTCGGGGGCCTGGCCGTGGTGGCTGATGCCGCTGGGCCGCCGGGTGACCGCGTGGCGGCAGCGGCGCTGGGCGGAGCCCGACACGCTGGCCCGGCGTGCCGTACGGGCCCGCGCCGACGGCCGCGGGCTGCGCGCCGACCGGCTCGACTCGCGGGCCGCCCTGGCGCGTTCCGCCGGCCCGCCGTGCTGCCCGACGTGGTCGGGCGACCGGTTGCGCCGCACCGAGGCGAACGTCACCCGGGACACCGGGGGCGATGTCGCGGCCGGGTGGACCGCGCTGCTGCTCGGCGCCCAGGATCCGCCGCGGGCCGCGCTGGCCGAGGCCCGGGACGCCTACGACGCGGCCTGCGAGGCACTCGCCTGGGGCGTGGCCTTCACCGTGCTGGGTGCCTGGTGGTGGCCCGCGGCGCCGGCCGGCGCCGTCCTCGGCCTGGCCTCCTGGCGCTCCCTGCGGCTCGCGGTGCACACGCTGTGCCGGACGACCGAGGCGGCGTTCACCCTGCGCGAGGCGGACCGGGCAGCTCACCCGGACCGGGCGGACCGGGCGGACCACGCGGCGCCCCGGACGGACGGGACGGACCGGGCGGGCCGGAGGGGTGCGGGGCCGGTCTGAGCGCCGGCGCCCTGCGGAGTGCGGGTGGCCGTGCCGTCCTGCCGGTGTCGGGCGGGTGTCCGTCCGGTGCGTCCGGTGCGTCCGGTCCGTCCGGCGGAGCCGTTCCCGGAGCGGCCGGCCCGGAGCGGTGCGGCGGGTGCCTGCGGCGGCGCCCCGCAGTGGCTGCCCGGGGCGGCCGCTCGCCGGGGCCCGGGGTGCGTGTCCGGGGGCGAGCCCGGAGTGTGCGCCTGGTGCGGCCGGACGCCCGGACCACCGGATGAGCGACCGCTTAGGATGAGGTGGTTGATCCGTCCACCACAGGAGTTCCGCCCGTGACCGCCGAAGCCCCGACCGTGCCCGCCCTCTCGTACGGCCGGCTCATCCCGGTCACCGTCCACTTCGACGACCTCGACGCACTCGGCCTGCTGCACAACGCCCGCTACCCGCTGCTGGTCGAACGGGCCTGGGTCGAGCTGTGGCAGAGCCAGGGCTTCGTGTTCGACGGCGACTGGGCGGCGGCCGGCGACGTCTGCAGCGCGGTCAAGGAGCTGACCATCGGCTACGACGCCCCCGTCACCCGCGCCGGCGCCTACGCCGTCCACGTGTGGCTGGAGCGCCTGGGCACCACCGGCCTCACCTACGGCTTCCGCTTCTGCTCCGCCGACGGCGCCACGACCTACGCCCACGGCACCCGTGTGCTGGTCCGGCTGGACGCGGCCACCCTGCGCCCGGCGCCCTGGAGCGAGCGCTTCAGGGCCGTGGGCCGGACACTGCTTCGGCCGGACGGCTCGTGACCTTCGGCCGGCCGCGGTCCCCGGTGCGCAGTACCCCCGCGAGCAGGGCGAGCGATCCCGCCAGCGCGGTCACCACGGCGAAGGACACCGTCAGACTGGTCGCCTCGGCCAGCCCGCCGGTCGCCCCCGGTGCGACCAGCCCCGAGGTGTAGGTGATGGTCGCGACGCCGGCGATGGCCTGACTGGGGCTGGGTCCGCTGCGGCCGGCCGCAGCGAAGCAGAGCGGGACGACGACCGCGACGCCCAGCCCGGTCAGCGCGAACCCCGCCATCGCGACGGCCGGGTGGCCGGCCAGCACGATCAGCACCCCGCCGAGCCCGGCGAGCACCCCGCCCGCGCGGACCGTGCGGACGGCGCCGTACCGGTCGACCACCGCGTCGCCCGCCAGCCGGGCCACCGCCATGGTCAGGGTGAAGCCCGTCGTGCAGGCGGCGGCCAGCCCCGCCGAGGCCTCCAGCCGGTCCTTGAGGTACACCGCCGACCAGTCCAGGCTCGCGCCCTCCGCGAACACCGCGCAGAAGCCGACGGCGCCGATCAGCAGGGCCGACCGGGGCGGCAGCGTGAACCGTGGCGGCGGCTCCTCGTCCTCGGTGGGCTGCAGGTCCAGCACCCCGGCGCAGGCGGCGAAGCCGAGCACGGTCAGCACGGCCGCCGCCGCCGCGTGGTGCACCCGGGCGTCCGTGCCGAGATGGGCGGCGAAGGTGCCGCCCACCGAGCCCAGCAGGGCGCCGGCGCTCCACATGCCGTGCAGCCCCGACATGATCGAGTGGCCCAGGCGGTTCTCCGTCTCCACACCGAGCGCGTTCATCGCCACGTCGGACATGCCGGCCGTGGCACCGAAGACGAACAGGGCCAGGCAGAGCGACACCACGCCCGGCGCCTGGGAGGGCAGGACCAGCGCCAGCGTCCACAGGGCGAGCAGCCCGCGCAGCGCGGTGCGGGCACCGAAGCGGTGGCTGATCCGGCCCGCGAGCGGCATGGCGACCGACGCGCCCAGTGCGGGGAAGGCGAGGGCCAGTCCGAGCTGACCCGGGCCGACCGAGGCGTGCTCCTGGATCCAGGGCACCCGCGTCGCGAACGAGCCGGTCGCCGCGCCGTGCACGGCGAACACGGCGGCCACCCCGTAGCGGGCGCGGACCACCGCGCGTCGGTCCACGGCGTCCGGCGCGCCGTGCCCGGACGCCCCGTGGCCCGGACCACCGGCGCCGGCCTCCTCGGCGCCCGGCCCCTCGGCGCCCGGCCCTTCGGCGCCCGGCACCCCGGCACCCGACACCACGTCACCCATCGGCTGTCCCTCCCCGGACGCGCGCCCCGGCGGCGGGCGTCGAGGCCGTAAACTATCAGGGAGCCTGCCTGATAGGTAGTGGGCTTCCCGGACACCCGCCGGGGACGGTGGGGCAGGGGCGCGCCCGCCCCTGTCGGCGGTCCGGCCGGCACTCCGGTCCGCGGTCCGCCCCCGTCCTGTCCGTCGGCCGTGATCCCCGCGGCCCCGTGCGTCTGGAAGGATCCCGGCATGGCCGCATCCCCGAGCATCGCCCGAGCCCTCAACGACCGTCTCGCCCTGCGCCTGCTGCAGGAGGAGGGCCCTCTGACGGCGGCGCAGCTCAAGCGGCTCACCGGACTGTCCCGGCCCACGGTCGCCGATCTCGTCGAACGGCTCACCGCCGCCGGACTGGTCACCGTGGTCGGCGAGGCCGGCGCCCGGCGCCGCGGCCCCAACGCCAAGCTCTACGGCATCGTCGCGGGGCGTGCGCATCTCGCGGCCCTCGACGTGCGCACCGAGGGCGTCGCCGTGATCGTCTCCGATCTGGTGGGCCGGGTGCTCGCGGAGGCGTCCGTGCCGATCGGCGGCGACACGGGCACCGGCCCGGCGGTGGAGCAGGCCGTGATGCTGGTCGAGCGCACGGTGAAGGAGGCCGGAGCCGACCGGCTGCACACCGTCGGCATCGGGGCGCCCGGACTGATCGACCCGGCGGGCGGCGAGCTGCGCGACACCACCAAGCTGCCCGAGTGGCACCGCCACCTGGTCGCCGCGCTCCAGGAGCGGCTGCCGGAAGCCCGGATCAGCGTGGAGAACGAGACCAACCTCGCCGCCCTGGCCGAGCAGCGCGAGGGCGCGGCGCGTGACCGCGACACCTTCGTGCTGCTGTGGCTCGGCCACGGTACGGGCGCCGCCGTCGTCCTCGACGGCGCCCTGCGGCGCGGTGCCTCCGGCGGCACCGGGGAGATCGGCTTCCTGCCCGTGCCCGGCACCGACACCCTTCCCTCCCGTACCGACTGCGGCGGCGGGTTCCACTCCCTCGCCGGGGCGGCCGCGGTCGAGCGCCTGGCGGGGGAGTACGGCATCCCGGGCGAGGCCGTCGGGGAGGCACCGGCGGCCGCGCAGATGGTCCGGGCGGCGGTGGCCCTGGAGGCAAGGGGTGCGTACCCGGGCACCGTTGCGCCCTCGGGTGCCGGCCCGGGCGGGAGCGCCGGTCCGGGCGGGAGCGCCGACGCGGCCGGGAGCGCCGGCGCGCGGCCGGGCGCCGCCGGGGACGGGGTCCTCCCCGCCGGGGTCCCCGCTCGCGGGGCCTCCCGCTTCCTCGACGCGCTCGCCGACCGCCTCGCCATCGGCGTCGCCTCCGTCACCGCCCTGCTCGACCCGGGCTGCGTCGTGCTCGGCGGGGAGGTGGGCCAGGCCGGGGGCGAGGTGCTCGCCCGCCGGGTCCAGGAGCGGGCCCGGCTGATGTCCCCGCTGGACACCGAGGTCCGGCCGAGCGGCCTGGGCGGCGGTGCCGTGCTGCGCGGCGCCCTGCTCACCGCCCGGGACCGGGCCCAGGACGAACTGTTCGCACCCCCTCGGCGGTGACCGGCCGCCGCCGGACCGGCCGGTCAGGCAGCGCCGCCGGCTCGGAACCTGCGCGCGAGGTACTCCTCGAAGGTCCCCTTCCCCACGGCCCGCTCCGGTGCGAGGTGGCCGCCGGCCCGGAACCCGCGGTAGGCCGCGCCCCACAGGGGCACGTTCAGCACGGCCCGGCGGCGGCCGGCCGCGGCCAGATAGGCGCGGGCCAGCGACTCGAAGGTCCGCACCTCGGGCCCGCCCATGTCCTCGGCCCGCCCCACGGGTGCGCCGGCCGCCAGCTCCGCCAGCCGGCCGGCCGCCTCGGCCGCCTCGACGGGCTGCACCCGCAGCCGCGCGGGCAGCAGCAGCACCGGCGACCTGGCCAGCATGCCGAACAGCCGGGCCGGCAGATCGTGGAACTGGGTGGTGCGCAGGACGGTCCAGCCCAGCCCCGACTCCTCCACCAGCCGCTCCACGGCGAGCTTGGTGCGGTAGTAGGCGAACGGCACCCGGTCCACGCCGACGATGGAGATGTACACCAGATGCCGTACACCGGCTCCCCGCGCGGCGGCGATCAGGTGCGCCGCCGCCGTCTCGTCCCCGCGCGGCGACGAGGCGCAGTGCACGATCGCGTCCACGCCCGCCACCGCCTCGTCCAGCCGGCTGCCGCCCTCGCGCAGGTCGACGGCGTACGGCCGCGCGTGCCGGCTGAGCACCCGCACCGTGTGCCCGTCCTGCCGCAGTCGCTCGGTGACGAGGCGGCCGAGGGTTCCGGTGCCGCCGGTCACCAGGATCGTGGTCATGAACTCACTCTGCCAGAAGGCCTCCCCGCCCGCCGCGGGCGGGAAGCCACGGGTCAGGGAGGGCCGGCGCCGGCGCGAGGCCCGGGCGCGGCCCGGCCCCCGGTACGGCGCGGCTCCGGGCCCGCGTTCCGGGGCGACCGGCTCGGGCGGCCGGCGTCCGCCGGCGGACCCCGCCGGGCGGACCGGGGCCCGGTCGGTGAAGAGGACCCGGCGGCGGGGCAAGGGCCGTCGTCACCCGCCGCCGGGCCCGTCGCGGAGGGGGTCAGCAGGCGCCGAGGTCCTGCCACACACCCCACTCGCCGGTGGTGCCGGGCTCCTCGCCCCGCGTCCACCACTTGGCCTTCCACGTGTGACCCCGATAGGAGACCGAGGTGCCGCCCGTGTACACACCGGTGGAGTTCCAGACCGGCGCCGTACAGCTGCCGCCGGTCGGGGTCGGGGTCGGGGTCGGGGTCGGGGTCGGCGTCCCGGTGCCCGTCGGGGTCGGAGTCGGTGTGGGCGTCGGGGTCGCAGTGGGGGTCGCAGTGGGGGTCGGAGTGGGGGTGGCCGTCGGGGTCGGGGTGGGCGTCGCCGTGCCCGGGTCGACCAGGGTGGTGCCCCGGGCCAGGTCACCGGCCAGGGCGTACGTCTTCCCGCCGAAGGCCACCGTCCAGTTCGACGGCGTGGACACCGGCAGGTAGTAGACGAAGTCCACTTCCACCGAGGCGCCGGGCGCCACCGTCTGCCAGCCCGGCAGCTTCAGCGACACGCGGTGGTAGGTGCCCTTCAGTCCGCCGACGTTGGAGCCGGTGTGGTCGCTGCGGATCACCGAGGTGCCCCAGCCGGACTGGTCCTTGGCGTTCGCGGGCGCCGAGGTGCTGTAGTCGAACTGGAACTCCGTGCCGCCCGGCAGTGTCGCCGAGGTGTTGTTGGTGATCTTCAGCTTGGGGCTGATGGGGTAGTTGGAGTCGCCGAGCGGGAACTTCCCGAAGTCCACCGCGATGTCGACCGCCTGGGAGGGCAGACCGACGGTGGAACGCTCGGCTCCGTACGGAGCGGCGCTCCTGAACTTCTCGTACATCGCTGTGGTCAGGGTCGAGCCCGGCTCGTACTGGCCCTTGGCCGCGTTCCAGCCGTAGTCGCCCGCGAGCTCCCACACCATCGTCCCGCCGATGCCGTGGTCGACGACGTAGTCCGCCTTGGCGTTCACCGACTGCTCGTCCTCGGTGGACAGGAACACCTTCTTCTCCGCGTTCCACAGCCAGGGCGCGACCAGCGACGCGCTGTACTTCCGGGCGTAGGTGCCGGTCAGCGTGGTGTCCGCGGGGAAGCCGTACCGGGTGACGTAGTCGCCGACGACGCCCTTCTCCAGGTTCTTGGCGTGCCACATCGGGTTCGAACCCGCGGGCGACTCCTTGCCCTCGGTGTCCAGGTCGTGCCAGAGGTTGTCGATGCCCAAGGCGCCGTCACCGCACTGGGTCAGGCCGGAGCCGGCCGGGCAGGAGGTGGCGGAGGCCCTGCCCCACAGCCCGTCCGTTCCGCCGGTGACGTTCTTGAAGCCGCGGGTGTAGTAGGGCAGGCCGATGTTGATCCGGCCGGCCGGCATCGAACCGCGGAAGTAGTGGTAGGCCCAGTCGGTGTTCAGGTAGCCGATTCCGCCGTACTGGGACGTGGTGTACACGCCCGCCGCGGCGAGTTCGGAGTCCTTTCCGTCGTCGAACAGCGAGGCGTTCGGACCGACGTGCTCGTTCCAGGCGCCGTGCAGGTCGTAGGACATGATGTTCACGTAGTCCAGGTACTTCTGGACCTGGAACGTCTCCATGCCGCGCAGCAGATAGCCCGAGGACGGCGCCGCCACCGACAGCAGGTAGTGCCTGCCGTCGGCCGCTCCCGCCCGGTCGAGCCTCTCGCGCAGTGTCTTCATCAGGGCCGCGTAGCCCTTGACCAGCCCGGCCCGGCGGGCGTTGGCGAGGGACCAGTCGAGCGGGTTGCCCGCGTCCTTCATGGTCGTCGGGTACTCGTAGTCGATGTCGACGCCGTTGAACCCGTACTTCCTGATGAAGGCGACCGCGGAGTCCGCGAAGGTGTCGATGCCCGCCTGGTTCACCGATCCGTCCGCCCTGGTGGCCATCGAGTAGAAGCCGCCGGAGTCCACCCGGCTGCCGTCGTCCGCGAAGTACCCGCCGGTCTCCGCCCAGCCGCCGACGGAGACGAGCGTCCTGACGTCCGGGTGCTGCTTCTTGAACTTGTTCAGCAGGTTGAAATGTCCCTGGTAGGTGAACGACGGGTCCATCTCGGCACCGGCCACACCCGGCCAGGTCATCCCGGTGGCGGCGTTGTCCGCGCCGTCCGGGCCCACGGAGATCTTGTTCGCGCCGTCGACGTGCGCGAACGCGTAGTTGAGATGGGTGACCTTGTCCCACGGGATGTCGGAGGCGAGATAGGCGGGCGTGCCGTCCTTGCCGGTCCGCCAGCCGGTGAAGTAGCCGATCACCCGGCGCTGGTGGTCGGCGCCCATCTTCTCGCGCCCGTCGGCGTCGTAGACGGAGCAGTACGGGACCTCGACGCCGGGCGTCCGGTAGAGCCCGTCGGGGCGACAGGACTCCTGGTCGGCGGCGTGCGAGACGGTGGCCGGCAGGCCGGCCAGCAGGAGGCCCGCGACCGCGGCCGCGGCGGCGAACAGGGCGGGTCTCACGACGTCGCGCGAGCGCGCGGTGGTGCGTGAAGGCGACAGCAAGGCGGTTCCTCTCCACGGAAGTTGCGCAGACCCTAGAGAGGACTAGACCAATGAGTCAATAGGTATGGACCAACTCCGCCGTTCCGGGATTCGTCAAGTACTCGTCAAGCGTGTTGTGAGTCAGCCCACACACGTCACCCGCATGGACCACCGCGGTCCGTGGCAGACTGGGCTCGTACCAGTAGCAGCGCACTCCGGGGTCGGTGAAAGTCCGAACCGGCGGTTACAGTCCGCGACCCGGTCGCCTCCAGCGGCCGGTTGACCAGGTGAAATTCCTGGACCGACGGTTAAAGTCCGGATGGGAGGCAGTGCGCGGCGGGCGGGCACATCCGTGCGTGTCGCCGTACCGGTTCGCCTGAGGGCGAGCTCTGTCCGGCGTCGTCCTCGGCGTCCCCGCTCGTGTTCTCTGTCGTCTTCGACAGCCCCGGAGTCCGTGCCCGCAGAGGGAGGACCCGGGAAGTGTTCACAGGAATCGTCGAAGAGCTGGGCGAAGTCACCGCCGTCGAGACCCTCGACGACGCCTGCCGCTTCCGGCTGCGCGGTCCCGTCGTCACCGAGGACGCCAAGCACGGCGACTCGATCGCCGTCAACGGCGTGTGCCTCACGGTCGTCCACCGCGAGGGCGACGAGTTCACCGCCGACGTCATGGCCGAGACCCTCAAGCGCTCCAGCCTGGGCGCCCTCACCGTGGGCTCCCGCGTCAACCTCGAACGCCCCACCGCCGTCGGCTCCCGCCTGGGCGGGCACATCGTCCAGGGCCACGTCGACGGCACCGGCACCGTCCTGGCGCGCACCCCCTCCGAGAACTGGGAGATCGTGAAGATCTCCCTGCCCGCGGACCTCGCGCGCTACGTCGTCCGGAAGGGCTCCATCACCGTCGACGGCATCAGCCTCACCGTCGTGGAGGCCGGCTCCGACCACTTCACCGTCAGCCTCATCCCCACCACCCTCGCCCTGACCACGCTCGGCGTGAAACAGCCCGGCGACCCGGTCAACCTCGAGGTGGACATCATCGCCAAGCACGTCGAGCGCCTGCTCGAAGCCGGCCGGCAGGAGGAGAGGTGAACCGGCTGAACTCCGAGGCGTTCGTCCTGTTCGACCAGCACATCATCTGGTCCGACATGATCGGCAACACCCTCGGCCTGATCGCCCTCACCCTCGGCTGGCGCCGCTCGGTGTGGACCTGGCCCGCCCAGTTCCTGGCCGGACTGATCCTCTTCGGCGCCTTCTACGGCCACCTCGCCGGCAGCGCCGGCAAGCAGGCCGTGGTCATGCTCGTCGCCCTCTACGGCTGGTGGCGGTGGGCCCGCGGCCGGAGCCAGGCCGCGGACGGGCACATCGCCGTCCGCTTCGCCACCCGGGCCGAGCGCCTCGCCCTGGCCGCCGCGGCCGCCGCCGGCACCGTCGCCGTCGCCCTGCTCTTCACGGCGTTCCCGAGCCTGTCCTGGGACCCCTGGCCGGACGCCTACATCTTCATCGGCACCATCGTCGCCATGTACGCGCAGGCCCGCGGCATGGTCGAGTTCTGGCTCGCATGGCTCCTCGTCGACCTCGTCGGCGTCCCGCTCAACTTCGCCAACGGCTACGCCTTCTCCGGATTCGTCTACGTCATCTACGGTGCGCTCGTCCTGTGGGGCCTGCGCGACTGGTGGCTGCGCTCCCGCCGGGACGCGCGGCCCGTACTGGAAGGAGCGCCCGCATGAACACCTACCCGACCCCCGCCACCGTCACCCTCAACGAGGCCCTGCGCGCCACCGCCTCCACCTCCCGGCCCTACCCGGCCGACGACCCCGAGACCTTCGTCCTCGACCCGGTGGAGCAGGCCGTCGCCGACATCGCGGCCGGCCGCCCGGTCGTCGTCGTCGACGACGAGAACCGCGAGAACGAGGGTGACCTCGTCGTCGCCGCCGAGCACGCCACCCCCGAGATCGTCGCCTTCATGATGAGCGAGTGCCGGGGCCTGATCTGCGCCCCCATGGAGGGCGACGAGCTCGACCGGCTCCAGCTCCCGCAGATGGTCGCCGACAACACCGAGTCCATGAAGACCGCCTTCACCGTCTCGGTGGACGCCTCGCCCGCCCACGGCGTCAGCACCGGCATCTCCGCCGCCGACCGGTCCGCCACGCTCCGGCTGCTGGCGAGCGGCAGCGCCCGGCCCGACGACCTGGTCCGCCCCGGCCACGTCTTCCCGCTGCGCGCCCGGCCCGGCGGCGTCCTCACCCGCGACGGCCACACCGAGGCCGCCGTCGACCTCGCCCGCCTCGCGGGCCTGCGCCCGGCCGGCGCCATCGTGGAGATCGCCGGCGAGGACGGCACCATGCTGCGCCTGCCCGAGCTGATCCCCTTCGCCCGCAAGCACGGGCTGACGATCATCTCCATCGAGGACCTGATCGCCTACCGCCGCTCCACCGAGCGCACCGAGCGCACCGAGCACACTGTGCACACCGAGCACACCGTGCACCGCGAGGCCGAGACCCGCCTGCCCACCGCACACGGCACCTTCACCGCCTACGGCTACCGCTCCACCGCCGACGGCGTCGAGCACGTCGCCCTCGTCCACGGCGACCTCGGCGACGGCCGGGACGTCCTGGTCCGGGTGCACTCCGAGTGCCTCACCGGAGACGTCTTCGGCTCCCAGCGCTGCGACTGCGGCCCCCAGCTCGACGCCTCCCTGGAACGCATCCAGGCCGAGGGCAGGGGAGTGGTGGTCTACCTCCGCGGCCACGAGGGGCGCGGCATCGGCCTGCTGTCCAAGCTGCGCGCCTACGAACTCCAGGAGCGCGGCCGGGACACCCTCGACGCGAACCTCGAACTCGGTCTGCCCGCCGACGCCCGGGACTACGGCGCCGGAGCGCGGATGCTCCGCGACCTCGGCGTCGTCAGCGTCCGCCTGATGACCAACAACCCCGACAAGTCCGACGCGCTGGTGCGGCACGGCATCGAGGTCGCCGGCCGCGAGCCGATGCCGGTGACCGCGGGCGAGCACAACCTGCGCTACCTGCGCACCAAGCGGGACCGGATGGGCCACGACCTGCCCTGGCTGGACACCCCTGCCGCCCCGGCCGCCGTGTCCGCGGGCACCTGCGCCACCCAGTAGCGGACCGCACCGGGCTCCGGCCGGGAAGCCCCCGGATCCGCCGATGAGCGCGCCCCGGGGCGCCCCGCACACCCGCGGAACCGCCCCGGCCGCCCCGGGCCCCTCGCGGACCCGCCCCCGGGTCCGGCCCGGCTCCTCCCGCGATCCGTACCATCCCACTGCACACGCACCACCCACTGCACACGCACCACCCACTGCACACGCACCACGCACTGCACACGCACCACGCACCACGCACCACGCACCACCGGTACGACGCGTCTCCGGCGCGACGCACCACGGGCACCACCATCATCGACAACCGTCACCACCGACCGACGAGGAGACACAAGACCGTGAGCGGCAAGGGCGCACCCGAACTGTCCGTACGCAACGTGGGCGACCTGCGCGTCGCCGTCATCGCGGCGCAATGGCACGAGAAGGTGATGGACGGACTGGTCGACGGCGCCCTGCGTGCCCTGCACGACCTCGGCATCGACGAGCCCACACTGCTGCGGGTCCCCGGGACCTGGGAGCTGCCCGTGGTCGCCAAGGTGCTCGCCGGCCGCGGCTACGACGCGGTCGTCGCCCTCGGGGTCGTCATCCGGGGCGGCACCCCCCACTTCGAGTACGTGTGCCAGGGCGTCACCCAGGGCCTCACGCAGGTCTCCGTGGACACCGGCGTGCCCGTCGGCTTCGGCGTCCTCACCTGCGACACCGAGGAACAGGCCCTGGACCGGGCCGGACTGGACGGCTCCGGCGAGGACAAGGGGCACGAGGCGGTCACCGCCGCCGTCGCCACCGCGGCCACCCTGCGTTCAGTATCCGAACCGTGGCGCTGACCGAGGGCGCAGAGCGCGTAGGGTAAGGACCACCATGTCCAAGAAGACGTTCGAGGAGCTCTTCACCGAGCTCCAGCAGAAGGCCGCCCACGGCGATCCCGCCACCTCCCGCACCGCGGAACTGGTGGACAAGGGCGTCCATGCCATCGGCAAGAAGGTCGTCGAGGAGGCCGCCGAGGTCTGGATGGCCGCCGAGTACGAGGGCAAGGAGGCGGCCGCCGAGGAGATCTCGCAGCTGCTGTACCACGTTCAGGTGATGATGGTCGCCCGCGGCATCTCCCTGGACGACGTCTACGCCCACCTGTGACCCACCCCACCCCGCCGCCGTACCCTCCAGCCGTACGCCCTCACGCAAAGGAAGCCGACCTCATGCTGCGCATCGCCGTCCCCAACAAGGGTTCCCTCTCCGGCCCTGCGGCGGAGATGCTGCATGAGGCCGGCTACCAGCAGCGCCGCGAGTCCAAGGAGCTGCGGATCGTCGACCCGGAGAACGAGGTCGAGTTCTTCTACCTCCGCCCCCGCGACATCGCGATCTACGTCTCCTCCGGCAAGCTCGACATCGGCATCACCGGCCGCGACCTGCTCATCGACTCCGGTGCCAACGCCGAGGAGATCCTCCCGCTGGGCTTCGCCCGCTCCACCTTCCGCTACGCCACCAGGCCCGGAACGGCCGGCGGCGTCGAGGACCTCCACGGCATGACGGTCGCCACCTCCTACGAGGGCATCGTCGCCAAGCACCTCGCCGACCACGGCATCGACGCCTCCGTCGTCCACCTGGACGGAGCCGTCGAGACGGCCATCGAACTGGGCGTCGCCGAGGTCGTCGCGGACGTCGTCGAGACCGGCACCTCGCTGCGCAACGCGGGCCTGGAGGTCATCGGCGAGCCGATCATGACGTCCGAGGCCCTCGTCGTCCGCCGCACCGGCGCCGACCCCGACGACCCCAAGGTGCAGCAGTTCCTGCGCCGCCTCCAGGGCGTCCTGGTCGCCCGGACGTACGTGATGATGGACTACGACATCCGCGCCGAGCACCTCGAAGCGGCCGTCGCCATCACCCCCGGCCTGGAGGGCCCGACCGTCTCCCCGCTGCACAACGAGGGCTGGGTCGCCGTCCGCGCCATGGTGCCCACCAAGGAGGCGCAGCGGATCATGGACGACCTGTACGCGATCGGCGCGCGGGCCATCCTCACCACCGCCATCCACGCCTGCCGCCTCTGAGAAACGCCACCATGCCGGACCTTCCCGACCCGTCTGCCCCGACCGCCCCGTCGTCCCTCCCCGTGACCTTCCGGCCGGGCCGCACCCGCGCGGTCCTGCTCACCGCGGCCGCCGCGATCTTCGTGGTGGTCTCGGCGATCGCGCTGCTGCTGGAGAACCTCGGACCGGGCGAGCGCCTCAGCTTCGTCCTCACCGCGGCCCTGCTCGCCGGTCTGGTGCTGATGCTGGCCCGGCCCAAGGTCGTCGCCGACGACTCCGGCGTCACCGTGGTCAACTTCGTCAGCACCCGCCGTCTGGACTGGGCGGAGATCGTGCAGGTCAACCTGCGGGTCGGGGACCCCTGGGTGTTCCTCGACCTCAGCGACGGCACCAGCCTGCCCGCCCTCGGCATCCAGCCGGGCATCGCGAAGGAGCAGGCCGTCACCGACGCGCGGGCCCTGCGGGCACTCGTCGAGGCCCGCTGCGGCGGCGACCCCGAGGCGCCCCGGAGCTGAGCCGGGGCAGAAGCCCGGGGCCGGCTCAGGGGTGCTCACCCTGCCGCTCCGGCCCGTGTCTTGATTAATCTGGTGGCGGAGGCCTTCCCTGCGCCTCCGCCCCTGTGGCGCCCGCCCGGCGCACAGGGGTTCCTGCTACCCGAGGAGTGACCCTCTCCGGCGATGGACGGATCGTCCTGCAGTACCTGCGCCGCCCCCTGCCGACATAGCACGGACCTCGTCCGCGCCCGTGCGCAGGCGGTGGCTTCATGACCACCCCGCTGCTGCTCCTGGCAGCCGCATTCCTGCTCATCCTGGCCAACGGATTCTTCGTGGCCGCCGAGTTCGGCCTGGTGACGGTCGAACGCCCGGAAGCCGAGAAGGCCGCCGCCGAGGGCGACCGCCGCGCCCGCACGGTCGTGGCGTCGCTCAGAGAGCTGTCCTTCCAGCTCTCCGGCACCCAGCTCGGCATCACCATCACCTCCCTCGTCGTCGGCATGCTCGCCGAGCCCGCCCTGGCCGAACTGCTCGACGGGCCGGTCACCGCGCTCGGCGTCCCCGGGGGCGCCGTCTCCGGTGTGGCCGTCGTCATCGGCATGCTGCTGGCCTCCGCCGTCCAGATGGTCGTCGGGGAACTCGTGCCGAAGAACTGGGCGGTGTCCCGGCCGATGCAGGTCGCGCGCTTCGTCGCCGGCCCGCAGCACGCCTTCGCCCGGCTCCTGCGGCCCGTGATCGCCGGCCTCAACGCGGTCGCCAACCGCCTGGTCCGGGCCCTCGGCGTGGAGCCCGCGGAGGAGCTGGCCTCCGCCCGCACCCCCGGCGAACTGGTCTCCCTGGCCCGGCACTCCGCACAGGCCGGCGCCCTGGAACAGGACACCGCCGACCTGTTCGTGCGCACCCTGTCGCTGGCCGAGCTCACCGCGCAGCATGTGATGACCCCCCGGGTGAAGGTCAGCGCGCTGCAGTCCTCGGCCACCGCCGAGGACGTCGTCAACCTCACCCGCGCCACCGGCCTGTCCCGGTTCCCGGTCTACCGGGACAAGATCGACGAGGTCGTCGGCATGGCCCACCTCAAGGACGCCCTCGCGGTGCCCGTGCAGCAGCGGCTGCGCACCCCGGTCGCCCGGATCGCCCGGCCCGCGCTCCTGGTCCCCGAGACGCTGCCGGTCCGGCCGCTGCTCGCGCGGCTGCGCAGCGAGCAGCCCATCGCCGTCGTCGTCGACGAGTACGGCGGCACCGCCGGAGTCGTCACCCTGGAGGACATCGTCGAAGAGATCGTCGGCGAGGTCCGCGACGAGCACGACGGCCACGACACCCCCGAACTGGCCCCCGCCCCCGCCGAGGAGGGCCGGCCCGCCTGGGACGTGGACGGCAGCTGCCGCGTCGACGTCCTGACCCGGATAGGCCTTCAGGTGCCCGAGGGGCCCTACGAGACCGTCGCCGGGCTCGTCGCCGACCTCCTCGGCCGCATCCCGGCCGCCGGGGACCGCGCCGAGCTGCCCGGCTGGCGGCTCTCCGTGCGCCGGGTCGGCCACTACCGCGCCGAGCGCGTGCGCCTGGTGCGCACCGCCCCGGTCCGGGAGGCCGCCCGATGAGCGTCCTGCAACTGCTGTTCGCCGCGCTGCTGGTGCTGGCCAACGGCTTCTTCGTCGGCGCCGAGTTCGCCCTCGTCTCCGTACGGCGCAGCCAGATCGAACCGCTCGGCACCGCCCGCTCCCGCCAGGTGCTGCACGGCCTGGAACGGCTGCCGCGGATGATGGCCGCCGCCCAGTTCGGCATCACCATCTGCTCCCTCACCCTGGGCGCCGTCGCCGAACCGACCGTGGCGCACCTGCTGGAGCCCGTCTTCGAGTGGATCCACCTCCCGCACGGCATGGTGCACCCCCTCGGCTACGTCCTCGCCCTCGCCGCCGTGGTCTTCTTCCACCTCGTCATCGGCGAGATGGTCCCGAAGAACCTCGCCATGGCGGCACCCGAGAAGGCCGCGCTGTGGCTCGCCCCCGGCCTGGTCGCCTTCGCCCGCCTGTGCGGACCCGTCACCCACGCCCTCGGCGCCTGCGCCCAGGCGGTCCTGCGGCTCTTTGGGGTCGAGCCCAAGGACGAGGTGGAGGCCGTGTTCACCAGCGTCCAGCTGGGCCGGCTCGTGGAGGACGCCGGCCAGGCCGGGTTCCTCGACCCCGAGGAGCAGGAGCGGCTGGAGGACGCCCTGGAGCTGGCCTCCCGCCCGGTCACGGACGTCCTGCTGCGCAGCGAGTCGCTGATCACCGTCGGCCCGTCGGTCACCCCCGGCGAGATCGTGGCGCTGACCGCCCGCACCGGCTACTCCCGCTTTCCGGTCGCCGCGGTCGACGGGGCCTTCATGGGCTACGTCCACATCAAGGACGTCCTCGATCTGGAGGACTCCGACCGGGCCGTCCCCCAGCAGGTCTGGCGCCATATGACCACCCTCCGCTCCGACCTGCCCCTGGACGACGCCCTGACCGTGATGCGCCGGGCCGGCACGCATCTGGCCCAGGTGGCCGGCGCCTCCGGGCGGGTGCTCGGTCTGGTGGCGCTGGAGGACGTGCTGGAGCTGATCGTCGGCGAGGTGCGCGACCCCGCCCACCGGGCGACCGCCCTGCCGGTGCGGCTGGCCGAGCCGCGCACGACGGGTGAGCCGGAGGGAGTCCTCGCCACCTGAGCCGCCGGGGCCCCGCCCACCCAGGCGGCCGGGCGGGGCCCCGGCGGTCCGGGGCGTGTCACGCACGCACCGTCGGCCCGCGCGCCCGGCCCGGCACCCCGCCGCGTTGCCGGGCCGTCCGCGGACGGGCCCGTGCACCCACGGCCCTCCGCCGTGCGGCGTGCCCACCGGACCCGTGGGCCCGCCATCGGGCGGACGGCGCTCCTGCCGCGACACGCCCTACATCCCGGACGGGTCCTGCGGGCCCCGTCCGGACAGCACCTCGCCGTACGCCTGCATCAGGTCGGGCAGCCGCAGCGTCGCCAGGTCGTCCCGGCTGAGCGCGCCGGGGTAGGCCGACAGCCGCAGATCGCGGTAGGCGCAGCTCTTCTCGTACAGCGTGCGCAGGAACCGCCCGTTGCCCAGCTCGTCGATCCACCCCTGGTCGACGACGTGCCCGGCGATGGAGCGCAGCTCGTCCAGCGCCTCCTCGTCCCAGGCGTCGCCGTTCTCCGCGGCGAGCACCTCGCCGATCGCGGTGAGCTCCAGCGGCCGGTAGGAGGGGAAGTCGACCCGGCTGGTGAAGCGTGAGGACAGCCCGGGATTGGCGGCCAGCAGCCGGTCCATGCCCTCGGGGTAGCCGGCCAGGATGACGACGAGGTGGTCGCGGTTGTCCTCGGCCCGCTTCAGCAGCACCTGGAGGGCCTCGTCGCCGTAGGCGTCGCCCTTGCCGTACCCGGAGTTGGACAGCGAGTAGGCCTCGTCGACGAACAGCACGCCGCCGAGCGCGGAGTCGATGAGCTCGTTGGCCTTGACGGCGGTCTGCCCGAGGTACTCGCCCACCAGGTCGGCCCGCTGGGCCTCCACCAGATGGTCGCCGCCCAGCAGCCCGAGCGCGTAGAAGACCCGGCCGAGGATCCTGGCCACCGTGGTCTTGCCGGTGCCGGACGGGCCGGAGAAGACGAAGTGCCGCTTGGGCGGCTGGACCGGCAGCCCCTGGCCGGCCCGCAGCCGCGCCATGTTCAGTTGCGCCGACAGCGCCTTGACCTGGCGCTTGACCGGCTCCAGTCCCACCATGCGCTCCAGTTCCGCGAGCGCCTCGTCGAGTAACACCGGGTCCGTCGGCCCGGCGGGCAGCGCGGTGGGCGGCACGGTCCGCTCCCGCACCGGGGGGCCGGTGACCGCGGGCAGGGCGGCGGGCGGCAGCAGATCCGGCTCGGGAAGCCGCAGCTCCCGCCCGTCCGTGCCGAACAGCGGGTCGAGCGCGTCGATGCCGTCCGCACCGTCCTGCCCGGCACCGGCCAGGGTGATCGGCGCGAGGTCGGCGGCGTCGTCGTAGCCGTCGCCCTCGGCGATCGCGGCGAGCCGGGCGGAGGTGTCCATGAAGGCGGGGTCGACCCGGTGCACCGCCCGGTACAGCGGCAGCGCGGCCGCCGAGCGGCCGGTGCCCTCGTGCGCCCGCGCCAGCCAGTAGCGCAGCTCCTTGCGCTGCGGCTGCTCACTGCGGCAGCGCATCAGCGCCGCCGACAGCAGCGGGTCGGCCTGCCCGTACATCTCCAGCCGCACCCGGGCCATACCGCCGAACAGCCCGGCCTCGATGCCGAGCAGCTGATCGTCGAGCAGCGGGTCGGTGTGCCGGACGAGCTGTTCCCAGTCCTTGACCAGGTAGGAGCGGCAGGCGTGCAGGAAACGCACCTGGGGGTCGGCGTCCACCGGCGGCAGTCCCGCCAGCGCCCGGTCCAGCTCCGGCACGTGCCGTCCGTCCAGCCAGTGCGAGGCGTGGGCGAGCAGCAGGTCGCGCGGGCTCTCCAGCACGGGCTGCACCCACCAGCCGAGCCAGTACCAGGAGTTGAGCGTGCGGGTGTGCCGGGCGCGCTGCTCGCCGAAGCGGTCGCGGTGGCGGAACATCCGCAGCAGCGCGGTCGTCGTGTCGACGCGCAACGCGTGCAGCCCCAGCCAGCCGTCCGCCATGCCCGGGTCGATCCGCACCGCGGTGCGGAACTCCTCCTCCGCCTGCGGATAGGCGCCCATGGTGTAGGCGTCGACCCCCCGCAGCCAGGCGAGGTCGGCCGGCGCCTCGGGGCCCTGCATGCCGAAGTCCATCACGTCCCCCACAAGCCGTGCCCCCGCTGGTTCACCGCCGGGCCGTCACCCGTCGGTCGTCCCGCTCGAACCGCCGTGCTCCGGACCGGAGTTGCCCGGCGCGGCCGCCGTACGAAAGCCGCGTCGGGGGCATCGTACCTGCGCGGGTGTCACCCGCCGAAGGGTGCGGTACGGGCTGTTCGAGGCGACGGCGGCGGCCGGATGCGCCCCCCGGCGGTCACCCAGGGTGAGCGCGCGGCGCCTCACGGCGTCCGCCGGAGGATGTGAGGGCAGAACGAAGCCCCCGGTCACGGGGGAACAACCGGGGGCTTCGCGTCTACGGGGCGCCCCGCTGAGGGGCACATTGAGAACGTAAGACCTGTACGACCCGGCGGTCAAGCAGAGTTGGGGCAGTCTTCAAAGTTCCGGAGGCGCCGTCTTCACAAGTTCACCACATTGCTCTCAACTGCTCACGGAGCGTCATGGCGCGGTCCCGCCGGCGGGACCGGGCAGCACCTCGTACCCCTCCCGCACCTGCCGCACCAGAAGATCCGCGTACGGTTCCGAGGGGTCCTCGGCGAAGTGCCCGCGCTCGGCCCTGACCCAGCCGTCCCAGAACGCGTGCTGCTCCTCGCCGTCGCGTGCCCGCCCCCGCGCCCACGCCTGCCGCGGGCCCATCTCCATCCACAGCAGCCGCGCCAGGTGCGGACGCAGCGCGCGCCGGCCGGCCCCGACGCCCTCGACGAGCACCGATCCGGCCGGGGGCAGTGCCCGCGGCGGACCGAAGCTCCGGGTGCGCCAGTCGTAGGGCCGGAACACGACCGGTTCGGCCCGTCGCAGCGGGTCGACCACCTGCTCCCGCAGCCGTCCGGTCCAGGCGAACAGCTCCTCGTGGGTGGCGAAGTCGTCCAGGTGCAGCACCGGGATCCCGCCCATCGCCGCGGCCAGGCGCCCGGCGAAGGTCGACTTGCCGGACCCGGCGTGCCCGTCGACGGCGATCAGGCGGACTGCCCCGCACGACGGCGGCAGGGCCTGCAGGTGCCGGGCGAGTCCGGGGAGCGCGAGCGGGTGCATCGCCCCATCATCCCCGCCCCCGGCGACCGGACCGCCCGCCCGGTACCCGCCGGCAGGGCACCGGCGCCTCCCGCGTGCAGCCGGGGCTCGCCGGCCCGCAGGGCGACGCCGCAGGTGGTGCCAGTGGTCCAGACCCGTATCGGTGGGCGTGGCACGGCCCGGAATGCTGGCTGGACGGGGGTGCGTGCGGACATAGTTGGCGCACCCAGCCACGCATCGGGCCCGTCCCGACCCGGACACCTTGGGGGCATCCACTCATGAGCAGAGCCGAACAGCCGTCCCGCAGGACCGTTCTGGCCGCCGCCGTCGTCGCGGCGGTCGTCACCGGCACGGGCCCGGCGGCGGCCGGTCCGGCCGCGGACAGGGGGGAGGGCGGCCCGGCGGCGGGTCCGGGAGCCGGCGGCGGCGCCCCGGAACCCGCCCCGGCCCGCCTCGTCGGCAACCACGCCTGGACCTCGTACACCGACTGGCGCACCGGTACCGGCCGCGGCACCCGCGCCGTCGCCGGGACCCGGCCCGCCCTCGTGATCGCCGACCCGGCCGGCACCGTCGAATACACCGATCCGCACACCGGCACCACCGCGGCCTGGGAGTACGCGACCTGGACGTCGCCGCTGCGGACCTTCGCCGTCCCGGCCACCGAGGCGATCGCCTCCTGGAACGCCGACACCCCGGCCGGTACCTGGCTCCAGATCGAGTTCCGCGGGACCTACCCGGACGGCACCCGGACGCCCTGGTACGTGCTGGGCCGATGGGCGGCGGGCGACCAGGACATCCGGCGGACCTCGGTCGACGGCCAGGGCGACGGCCGCAGCAGCGTGTGGACGGACACCGTCGCCGTCGACGACCCTTCCGACGGGCTCCGGCTGGCCGCCTACCGGGTGCGCCTGACCCTCTACCGGTGCCCCGGCACCCGGGCCACGCCCGCCGTGCGGCGGCTCGGCGTGATGGGCTCCGACGTCCCCGACCGCTTCACCGTGCCGGCCTCCGCGCCGGGCCCGGCGGGGGAACTCGCCGTGCCGCGTTACTCGCAGGAGATCCACCGGGGCCGGTACCCCGAGTACGACAGCGGCGGCGAGGCCTGGTGCAGCCCCACCTCCTCGCAGATGGTCATCGAGTACTGGGGCGGCCGGCTCACCGGGGAGCAGCTGTCCTGGGTCGACCCCGCCTACGCCGACCCGCAGGTGTGCCACGCGGCCCGGTGCACCTACGACCACGCGTACGGCGGCTGCGGCAACTGGCCGTTCAACGCGGCCTACGCGGGCGGCTTCCGCGGCCTCCAGGGTGTGGTCACCCGGCTGCACTCGCTCACCGACCTGGAGAGGCTGATCGCGGCCGGCATCCCGGTCATCACCTCGCAGTCCTTCCGCGCGGACGAACTGACCGGCGCCGGGTACGGCACCGCCGGGCACCTGATGACCGTGACCGGCTTCACCGAGGACGGGGACGTGATCGCCAACGACCCCGCCGCCCCCGACAACGAGGCGGTGCGCCGGGTCTACCCGCGCCGAGAGTGGGAGAACATCTGGCTCCGTACGAAGAGGTACGACGCGAACGGCAAGGTCAGAAGCGGTACCGGTGGTGTCTGCTACCTCTTCTGGCCGGTCAGGCCGGCACCGGGCCAGCGCCGGGCGCTGCGGTCGCTCGGCCTGCTGTGAGCAGGTGCGGCCCCACCGCCGGCGGCCGCACGGCCTCCCGCGCCTGGGGTGACCACGTCCGCGCATCCCCCACCAGAGCGCCCACGCACGGCCGACGGACCTGAACCGGGTGCGTTCCGGATCCATGGCACGTAGTTCTTCAGGTACTTCTACGCTGCCACGCGGGTTCGCCCCGAGCACATACTCTCCGCGGCCTCCGGCTCGGTCCGGACGGCCGGACGGAGAGTGGGGACGCCGTCGCACGACCACGTGGTGGTGGTTCAGCGGGTGCCGCAGGCGCGGTAGGTGGCGTCGGTTTCGCGGCGCGCTCTGGCTTCCGGTGTCCGCCGGGCGCGGGCGGCATCCTCACCGGAGAGAACAGGAGCAGCCGTGTCCGCACACCGTAGAGTGCCATGGTGGCGAAATCGCCTCATGGCTCTGTTTCTTCCCGTGGTGCTCTTGACGACCGGGGCACATGCCGTGCAGTGGCAGTTTCCCTCTGTCGCCTCGGCCGCGCCGGCGCAGCCGGTGGTTGACACCACACCGCCCGACCTGGCGAAGGGGAGCAGCGACCCCCACTTCAGGACGATCGGCCTGCCCGTGGACGCGAGTTACCAACTGGAGGTGTTCGAGTACCTGCTCCCGACCGGGGAGAGCACGGGTGTGGCCGTGTACCCCGGGGATCCGTTGTACGGCGGGGACGACAGGCTCACGCGCTGGCCATCCAAGTCCTCGTCCGGAAAGGACGCGCAGGAGTTTCTCAGTCGCGCGTGGGCTCAGCTGGATGAAATCGCGTCGAACCCCGAGGGTGTGAGGGCTCTCCGGGCGATGGGTGAGGCCTCCCCCTTGCCTGCCGGGAACGATCCGGCGTGGGGGTTCTACAATGCCGACCAGCCGCACGCGGGTCCTTCGCCGGTGAAGACGGTGATCACGCGCGCCTCTCCGGGGAAGCCCTACAGGGCGAGAGCTGTGCAAACCGCTTCGGATCCCAGGAGCTACGTTTCGGTCGGGAAGGACTGGCCCGGGCAGGGTGCGGGGTCCGGTTCAGTCTTCATCGACTTCCCGGAGTATGTTGCCGGATTCTACGACGCCAAAGGGAAGCCCTTCGGGATGCGCCCGGCGACGGCACTGTTCCATGAGCTGGTTCACTCGTTGCGTCACCTGCTCGGCTTCCATCCCGTAGCGGACGCACAGCTCACGGACGTGACCGCGGATACTCATGTGGCTGATCCCTTCAACAGCGGAGCGGGATGGACGACCTCGACGAATGTCGAGGAGCTGATCACGCATGGAGGAAAGTCCGGACTGAAGGACGCTTTCGGCAGCAAGTGGTGGTCGTTCGGGTTCTCCGTGAAGGCGGATCCGTACGCTGCCCGGTCGGTGCAGATCGCCACCAAGCTGGCCGGGAAGAATCCTGGTGATCCGCGGATCCAGCGGACGCTGAAGGTTCGTATGGCGTTGTCGAAGGACCCTGTCTCCGAGACGACGTTCGTGGAGGCCAGTCCGATATCTCAGCCTCATCGCCCGACGTACAATGCTCCGCCCGACCTGCCGGACGCCAAGTTCGAGTTGGCCAGTGGGGCGTCGTGGAGCGGGCTTTCGCAGGACGACTTCAGAAATCCTGGGAACAGCACCTCTCTGGTGGAGCGGACGTCTCCTGCTCCTGCGGCCGGCGCGGCCTGCGGAAACACGCCGCTGTCCGGCTGCTTCCATTCCGTCAGGAAGGCGACTTCGAAGGAGGTGGAGGCGGCTGAGAAGTTCCGTGACGCGGTGGAGGACGGGAAGGTCTTCGCGGCGTCTCCCGAGTCGGAGGTCGTTTCCGGCCTGTCGCCGGAGGAGATCTCGGTGTACGCACGGGCGACGGTGCAGAACGTGGCGTCGTCGTACGAGACCGCGCGGGCTGCCGGCTCCGATCTGTCGGAGTTCGGGTTCACGTCCGACCTGGCGGAGTCCTGGAAGAGTCCGGCCAAGGTCTTTGTGCCGTTCGGCGGGGCCACGTCGGTCGAGGGTGTGGCGCCCGGCCGGGTCTCCGCGGTGTTGACGGAGGGCTGGGGTGTCTTCAACGAGGTGTTGACGCCGGCGATGGCGGCCGCGTGGATCAACTCGGTCGCGGAGGTGTTCAGCGAGGACTCCACCGACCTGACCAAGGCGACCGTCGTCCTGGCTCCGGTTCCGGTGGTGGGGCAGTTGCTGGGTATCGCGGATGCGGTGGAGCGGCATGACGCGCTCAGCGGTGTGGTGAACGCCCTGGCCCTGCTCGCGGCCGTGTCGGAGATGGCAGGGCAGCCGGAACTGGCCATGCTGTTCGGGGTGGTGGCGCTCGTCACGACGGTCGTCGCCCAGATCGTGGACTGGGCGACCGGGAAGAGCGAGGAGGAGAGGTGGATCGAGTCCCGCAATCAGGCCTGGCACGACACGATGAAGAAGAACGTGATCGAGAAGTCCCTTCCGGAGCTGCTGTCGACCGCGCAGAAGGGGTTCGACCGGGCGCAGAAGCAGGTCCTGTTCGGGGCGAACGTCACGATGGAGACCGTGAACGCGAATGCGGCCCGTACGGGCCACTCCACGGCGATCGCCGCCGCCCGTACCGCGAACGCGCGGATCATGGCGGATGCGAGGGCGTCGGTCGGCTCTCTGCGCAGCGGCTTCGTCAACGGTGTGCACCAGGCGGTGGACGCGGTGTTCGCCTCGTTGAACGAGGGCACCGGAGCTGAGGAGTTCAGCAAGGCGTACATGGACGAGGCCGTCTGGCCGCAGTGGTCCACCGACCACCTCTTCGACTTCTGCCCGACGACGTACGTCGACGGATACCAGACATGCAAGGAGCCGAGCAGGTACACCGCTGAGATGCGGGCTTCCTTCGAGGAGAACCACGCGAAGCGCGTCGTGGCCGACGTGCCGAAGGACCTGTTCACCGCGGACGACGTGAAGGCTGCTCAGGACGCGGTCGACGCCCGCGTGCGTGAGGGGGAGATGTTCACCCCCCTGCGGATCTCGGACACGACCCCGGTACCGCCGGTCGGGTTCGTCCCGTGTGCGGACGACGGGGGTGTGTGCAAGGGGATCGAGGGGCGCACGGGCCAGGTCGCGTTCGGTGCGGCCGGGTCGTACGTCACCGCGCCGCTGCCCTCCGACGGGATCGCGTGCAAGGCTTCCTCGTTCCCGGTCGACCCCAACCCCGACGCCGACCAGGCGTGCTTCGTTCCCGCTCAGGACAGCCCGGTCAAGGGCGACGACGGGTCGTGGCTGGCGTCGGTGCGCGGGTGCGCGGACGAGGGCAGGACGTGTGAGGTCTCCGGTACCCAGCTGGCGGCGTTCGGCGCAGGCGCGGCCTGGGTCGTCAAGCCGGTCACGTCCGCTGCCGCCTGCACCGTCGGCGGATTCGGCGGCGATCCGGCTCCCGGCAAGGCCAAGGAATGCCGGGTTCTGACCGGGGCGCCGCCGAGCCAGGCGGTCAATGCCGGCGGCCCGTACCAGGCATGCGCCGTCGAGGGCGATCGCTGCCACGTCGTCGGCACCGTCCGGCTGGCCCTGGGCGCCCACATCGACGACGAGGCCCGCGGCTGGACCTACAGGACGGTCAAGGCGGCGGACTACCCCTCCGGGGTCCCCTGCACCGTCGCCGCCTTCGGCAAGGACCCCCTGCCCGGCGAGCGCAAGAGCTGCTACATCGCCAACCCCCCGGCCCCGTTCGCGTTCTGCGCGGGCCCGGACGGAAGGTGTGCGGTGCCCGAGTCAGGCGCCTATCAGGCCGCCTACGGCGGCGACGGATCCTGGGTGGTCAAAACCGTCCCCGCCGGTGAGTTCACCTGCAACGACGCCTCCTTCGCCGATGTCGCCAGCCTGTCGGGCAACCATCTGCAGGACGGCAGCAGCGGCTACTGCTACCTCTCCGCGAAGGACCACGACCTGGTCCTCGGCGCGGACACCCACCACGCGAAGCCGAGCGTCGACGACGACTGGGCCGCGCACGCCTGTGCCCGCGACGGGGAGGACTGCGCGGTCAGCGGGCCCACGGCCTTCGCCTACGGCGTCTACGAAGCGAACCGGGAGGACGGCGCCTACCTCGTCAGGCACTTCGCTCCCCGTGACGGCGAGACCACGACCCTGTGCAGCTACAGCGGCTTCACACTCCGCGACCCCCAGCTCGGCGTCTCCCACTGCTTCCTGCTGAACACCCCGCGCCCGGACTTCGACACGACCCAGACCGACTTCACCTACCGGCAGACCAGACGAACCGACCCCGGCCAGTCCCCTCCGGACTCGCCCGCCCCGACCGACCCCCACCCCGCACACGGCGCGGACTTCACCACCGGCTTCGAGCAGGGCGACGTCATGCCGTCCTGGACCGACACCGTCGACCAGGACAACGGCGGAGTGTCCCACGTCGCCGGCCGCTCCGGCGGCCCCGGCCCGGTGGCGGGCGCACGCACCGACGAGACGGCCCACGCCGGGACCGGATCGCTGAAGTACTCCGGCTCGACCGAGGGCGGCCACGACGCGCCACACGCCTACGCCTACCTCAAGGTCTTCGACCTCGCCGACAAGCCGGTCAAGGTCGACGGCGGAAAGACGCTGAGCTACTGGATCCACCCCGAGCCCGCCGACCGGTGGGACGGAATGGACCCCTGGCCGGTCAACAACAGCAACTGCGTCGCACTCGACCTGGTGTTCGCCGACGGCTCCACCCTGCGCGACTCCGCCGCCGTCGACCAGCACGGACACCGGATCCACCCCGCCGACCAGTGCCAGACCCTCGAACCCGGCCGGTGGAACCACGTCACCGTCCAGCTCCCCGACAAGCTCGACGGCAAGGAGATCACCCGCATCAACCTCGGCTACGACCAGTACTCCACCGGCAACGCCGACTACAGCGGCTACGTCGACGACATCACCATCCGCTAGGGCGTGTTTCGAAAGTCCCGCCTGCCTGGCGGCGTCTGGCACGCACGCTCGCCGCGTTGTCGGGCTCGCCCCGATACATCCAGTATCGGGGCGACCCTCCGCCTTGCGATCGCACGCACCAGACGCCGCCAGACCTGCCCTTCGGGCAGACGACGCTACTTTCGAAACACGCCCTAGCACGCCGAACGCCACGGCGGGGCCGCGCTCCACCAGCGCGGCCCCGCCGTCGGCCGGCCCGGCGGCGACGAGCCGGTGCCGTCGGGCGAGAGAGGGGACCCGCGCGTGAGGCGGCACCCGGCCTGTCGCGCCGGCCGCAGCACCCCGGGTTCCGCGGGCGGGTCCCGGGGGCGGGTCCCGGGGGCGTCGGCGGCACCGGGCTCGCCGGGCAGGTCCTGGGCTGGATGCCGGTCGTGTGGCCGTCGCGACGTTCGCGGGTCGGCGGCTGAACCCGTGATACAGGGCCCGGCCCGACGGGATGCGGTCCGGGCGCGGCCGGCGGTCCGGGAGGGGCGGTGGCCCGAGCTCGCACCGCTGTGACCTGAGCCACCCATGACCTGACATACTGCGGGGGTCCCACCGCCCGTCGGATACCAGGTTCGAACATTGGACATCAGTCACCGGCGTGACGCCGCCCGGCCGAAGGTCCGCGGCACCGACCGCTCGCTGGCGCGCCGCGCCGAACTCATCGCCATCGGGCGCAAGCTGTTCGCCGACACGCCCTACGACGCGCTCTCGATGGACGACATCGCCCGCCAGGCCCACGTCGCCAAGGGGCTCATCTACTACTACTTCCGGTCCAAGCGCGGCTACTACCTGGCGATCGTCGAGGACTCGGTCGCCGACCTGGTCGGCTCCGCCGCGAGCGGGCTCGACCTGCCCGCCGTGGACCGGGTGCAGCGCACCATCGACGGCTACCTGCGCTACGCCGAGCACCACCACGCCGCGTACCGCACCATCGTCAGCGGCGGCGTGGGCTTCGACGCCGAGGTGCACGCCATCCGCGACGGGGTGCGCGAGGCCATCGTGACGACGATCGCGGAAGGCGCCTACGGCAGACGGGAGATCGGGCCGCTGGCCCGGATGGGACTGCTCGGCTGGGTGTGCGGCGTCGAGGGCGCCACTCTCGACTGGATCGGCAGGCCCGGCCTGTCCCGGGCGAGCATGCGCGACCTGCTGGTCAAGATGCTCGGCGGCACCCTGCGCGCCATCGAGGAACTGGACCCCGCCCACCCGGCCCCGGAGCCGGCCCGCCGGGACCCCTGAACGGCGCGGCGGACCGGCACGCGGTGCACGCTCGGCATGCGCGTGCCAGGAGGGCGGTCGCGAAGGGGCCGGCGGGGGCGAGCTGGACCAGACCATTCGGCCAATGGTGCGGACCAACCCGGTGGCGCTGCGGATTCCCTGAAGTAAGCGGTCGTTAACCAGTGACGCGGGCCCGTCGATCGGGCATACTCACACCGCCGAGCCGCTGGTCAGCAGCGCTCCGAGACCCGGAGCCGTGCGCACCGTCCGGCATCCGCAGAGACCCGGCGGAGCCGCCCCCACAGGGGCCGGGCCCCGCCCGTGCCCGACAGGGAGGAGAGCGTCGACATGCCCGACCGCGCCCCGCAGCCGGTGGACCGTCAACTGCCCACGGACGAGGCCCGGGACCTGATCTCGCTCGTCCGCGACATCGCGCAGCGGGAGATCGCCCCGACGGCGGCCGAGGAGGAGGAGGCCGGGCGGTTCCCGCGCGAGACCTTCACCCTGCTCTCCCGCTCCGGACTGCTCGGGCTGCCCTACGACGCGGAGTACGGCGGCGGCGAGCAGCCCTACGAGGTCTACCTCCAGGTCCTCGAAGAGCTCGCCATGGCCCGGCTGACCGTCGGCCTCGGCGTCAGCGTCCACACCCTGGCCTCCTACGGCCTCGCCGCCTACGGCACCAAGGAGCAGCAGGTCGAGCACCTGCCCGCGATGCTCGGCGGCGGCCTGCTCGGCGGCTACTGCCTGTCGGAGCCGTCCTCCGGCTCCGACGCCGCCTCGCTGCGCACCAGGGCCGTGCGCGACGGCGACGACTGGGTGCTCAGCGGTACCAAGGCCTGGATCACCCACGGCGGCATCGCCGACTTCTACACCGTGATGGCCCGCACCGGCGAGGACGGTCCCCGCGGCATCACCGCCTTCCTGGTCCCCGGCGACGCGGAGGGGCTGAGCGCCGCCGCGCCGGAGAAGAAGATGGGCATGAAGGGCTCGCCCACGGCCCAGATCCACCTCGACGGCGTACGCGTCCCGGACAGCCGCCGCATCGGCGACCTCGGGCAGGGCTTCTCCATCGCCCTGTCCGCGCTCGACTCCGGCCGGCTCGGCATCGCCGCCTGCGCGGTGGGCGTCGCCCAGGCCGCCCTCGACGAGGCCGCGGCCTACGCGGCCGAGCGCCGCCAGTTCGGCCGGCCCATCGCCGACTTCCAGGGCCTGCGCTTCATGCTGGCCGACATGGCCACGCAGATCGAGGCGGGCCGCGCCCTGTACCTCGCTGCGGCACGGCTGCGCGACGCGGGGCTGCCGTTCGCCAAGCAGGCGGCCATGGCCAAGCTGCACTGCACCGACACCGCGATGAAGGTCACCGTCGACGCCGTGCAGATCCTCGGCGGCTACGGCTACACCGCCGACTTCCCGGCCGAGCGCTACCTGCGCGAGGCGAAGGTGCTGCAGATCGTCGAGGGCACCAACCAGATCCAGCGGATGGTCATCGCCCGTCACCTGGTGGGTCCGGAGACGCGCTGAGCCCCCGGGGCCGCGCGCCGGGGCCGTGCGGGTCCACGCCGGGAAGGCGCGGGCCCGGGCCCGCGCCGTGCGGACCGGGGCCGGCGCCGTACCGGTCGGCGGACGCGCCGAACCGGCCCGGGCGCACCACGGGCGCCGCGAGCCGCGCCCACTGCGGGGCATGGCGCCCGGGAAGGGTGCGGCCGCGGTCGGCCCAGATGCTCGGCAGGTCCCGGTGGATCGGCGGGTCCGCCGGTGCCGGGCCGGGAGCCGTCGGCGGGCGCGGGACCGCCGACGGTGCGAGCGGAACCGATTCCGCACGGGCCGGCACGACGAGCCGCGGCCGGCACCCGGTGGTGGGATGTGCGGGGCTCGTACCCGGGCCAACGCCCGGGACCGGGCCGGGGGTTCCGCGCCCGCACCGCGCGAGTCCCGCACCGCGGCCGCCTGCGGGCGCTGGTGGAGGTCGGCCGGGAGGACGGAGCGCGGCCGCCTGTCAGGCGGCCAGCCGCCGCATCGAGGGAACCCGCATCGGACGGGAGCCCGGTCCGCCCACGTGCGAGAAGGGCTGCGTCCGCCAGTCGAGCCCCTGGGGGAGTGTCAGCAGCAGAGCGGTGTCCTGCTCCTGCGGCTCGAAGGTCTCGTCGGCGGGGCGGGCCTCGGCGGCTCCGCGGCCGGTGCCGCGGCACACCGTGAGCCCGAACGGGTTCCACGGCGAGGCGCACAGCGCGTGCTCCGGCAGGATCTCCTCGTCCGCCAGCAGGGCGATGGGCTGCGCGCAGTCCGGGCAGATCACCCGGTACATCTCGAAGGTGTCGTACGGGTAGTCCGTGCCGTCGTGATCGCCGCCGTCGAGGGCGTCGGATTCGACGCCCTCCGGAGCGGGCTCGACGACCGGCTGCTGCCGCTTGGGCGCGGTACGACCTGGACGCTGAAGACTCTGCATGGGACTCTCCCCCTCGGGCTGGGCCGTGAAGGCACTGCGGCCTCGACCACAGCAAGCACTTCCCGTCCGGCATCCGGGGTAATCACGAGACCATCACGGACGTCACCCCGAGCCTGTGGTGTTCGTCACATGGCGTGCCCGGGTGCCCGGGTGCCCGGGTGCCCGCAACGGACGGGCATCAGGCCCCCGCCGCGCCCCACCCGCCATCAGGGCTTCGGCCGGGCGCCGGCAGGGCTCCACCAGGGCTCCACCAGGGCTCCACCAGGGCTCCACCAGGGAAGCCGACCAGGCGGGCGACGGCGCCGGCCAGGATCCGTCGGACTCGGGCAGCGCCGCGGCGGTGCTCCGGCGGCGTTCCGGCGGCGTTCCGGCGGCGCCTCGCCCGGGCCCCGCGGCGTGAACCGGCCGCGGCGGGCCGCGGCGAGCTATCCGAAGAGATCAAGCGCACTGTAGGTTCTCCGCCATGGAGGAGCTGGACCGTCAGATCGTGCAGCTGCTCGTCAAGGACGGGCGGATGAGCTACACAGACCTCGGCAAGGCCACGGGTCTGTCCACGTCGGCCGTGCACCAGCGGGTGCGCCGGCTGGAGCAGCGCGGCGTCATCCGCGGCTACGCCGCCGTGGTCGACCCCGAGGCCGTCGGCCTGCCCATGACCGCCTTCATCTCGGTCAAACCCTTCGACCCGAGCGCCCCGGACGACATCTCGGACCGGCTCGACGACGTGCCCGAGATCGAGGCCTGCCACAGCGTGGCGGGCGACGAGAACTACATCCTCAAGGTGCGCGTGGCCACCCCCCGCGAACTGGAGGGCCTGCTGGCCCGCATCAGGTCGCTGGCCGGCGTCTCGACGCGGACGACGGTGGTCCTGTCGACCCCGTACGAGGCCCGTCCCCCGCGCGTCTGACGGCCGGCCGGCCCACCGGGGCCCTGCCCTCCGCGGACACGGGCCGGTCGTGTTGCACGCGGGCCGGGTGACCTGCGTGCGGGTGGGAGCGGGCGAGGCGGGAGACTGTCTGCCATGAGTGAGCGCACCGCCCCGCCGAAGACCGTCCTGCTCCGCCGCGGAGAGGTCCACAGCCCCGCCGACCCGTTCGCCACCGCCATGGTCGTGCAGAACGGGCAGGTCGCCTGGGTGGGCTCCGAGGGCGCCGCCGACGCCTTCGCCGCAGGCGCCGACGAGGTGGTCGACCTGGACGGGGCGCTGGTCACCCCGGCCTTCACCGACGCCCATGTGCACACCACCGCCACCGGCCTCGCCCTGACCGGACTCGACCTGTCCGCGGCGCCCACCCTGGAAGCCGCCCTCGCCCTCGTCCGGGAGTTCGCCGCGGCGCGCCCGCACGACAGGGTCCTGCTGGGCCACGGCTGGGACGCCGCCCGGTGGCCCGGCGGCCGCCCGCCCGCCCGCGCCGAACTGGACGAGGCCGCCGGCGGCCGGCCGCTGTACCTGTCCCGCATCGACGTCCACTCGGCGGTGGTGACCACCGCACTGCTCGACCTGACGCCCGGGGCGGGCCGGCCGGACGGCCCGCTCACCGCCGACGCCCACCACGCCGTACGGGCGACCGCGCTGTCCTCCGTCGGCCCGGCCCAGCGTGTGCAGGCCCAGCGCGCGGCCCTCGCCCACGCCGCCGCCCTCGGCATCGGCTCGGTCCACGAGTGCGGCGGCCCGGAGATCTCCTCCGAGGACGACTTCACCGGACTGCTGCGGCTGGCCGCGGAGGAGCCCGGCCCGCGGGTCGTCGGCTACTGGGCGGAGCGGGACGTGGCCAAGGCCCGTGAACTGGGCGCGGCCGGAGCGGCGGGCGACCTGTTCGTCGACGGCGCGCTCGGCTCGCACACCGCCTGCCTGCACCGGCCCTACGCCGACGCCGCCCACACCGGCACCGCCCACCTGGACGCGGCGGCCGTCGCCGCCCACGTCGCCGCGTGCACCGAGGCCGGGCTCCAGGCCGGCTTCCACGCCATCGGCGACGCCGCCGTGACCGCCGTCGTGGACGGCATGCGGGCCGCCGCCGGCCAGGTCGGCGCCGCCCGGATCCGGGCCGCCCGGCACCGCGTCGAGCACGCCGAGATGCTCACCCCCGACCACATCGCCGCGTTCGCCGAGCTGGGTCTGACCGCTTCCGTGCAGCCCGCGTTCGACGCGCTGTGGGGCGGCGAGGACGGCATGTACGCGCGGCGCCTGGGCGCGGAGCGGGCCCGCACCCTCAACCCGTACGCCGCCCTGCTGCGGGCCGGGGTCCCGCTCGCCCTCGGCTCCGACAGCCCCGTCACCCCGCTCGACCCGTGGGGCACGGTGCGCGCCGCCGCCTTCCACCGCACGCCCGCGCACCGGGTCTCGGTGCGCGCCGCGTTCACCGCGCACACGCGCGGCGGCTGGCGGGCGACCGGCCGGGACGACGCGGGCGTCCTGGTCCCGGGCGCCCCCGCGGACTACGCCGTGTGGCGCACCGGCGAGCTGGTGGTCCAGGCCCCGGACGACCGGGTCGCCCGCTGGTCCACCGACCCGCGTTCCGGCACGCCCGGCCTGCCCGACCTGACCCCGGGCGGTCCCCTTCCGGTGTGCCTGCGCACCGTCGTCGGCGGGCGGACCGTGTACGTACGGCCGGGCGAGTGATCTGCGGCGGCGGACCGCTCCGGGGCCCGGCTCCGCGGTCCGTCGCCCGACCTGCGCATCCTCCCCGCCGGCCGGCCGGACCCGGTGGAGACGCAGGTCAAGGGGTGGTTGACAGGCGGCGGCCCGGGGCCGGTAGGTTCGGCCGAGTCCACCACGGGACGCCCGACCGGGGTACGTCCGCGCACTCGCCGCCGCGCCGCTGGGTCAGGGACGGTGCACCGCACGGGTACCGCCACTGGGAGCCAGGCTCAGCGCCCGCGCCGCGGCGAGGGAACGTTCCGGCCGGTCGGGAGGGTGTGACCCGGGTGGGGCCCGGACGCTCAGTAGACAACGGCTCTCGGTCGATCCGCAGCCAGCGGGTCCCAGGCCGGCCCGAAGGGCGCCGGGCCCCCATCCGCAGTCCGCGGGGCCGCGCGCCCGGCCCCGCCGCCGCGACCATACGAACGTCCCGTCACGTCATCGCAGGACGCGGCCATTATGGTGGACGCGTGCGCACGGAGACGAAGGGGCAGCAGTGAACGGTGGCGACGGGACCGGGGCGGCACAACTCCAGGGCAGGCGTTTCGGCCCGCTCGGGACGGCCTTGGTGATCATCCCGACCTACAACGAGGCGGAGAACGTCACGGCGATCGTGGGGCGCGTCCGCGCGGCCGTCCCCGAGGCCCACGTGCTCGTCGCCGACGACAACAGCCCCGACGGCACCGGCAAGCTGGCCGACGAACTCGCCGCGGACGACGACCAGGTCCACGTGCTGCACCGCAAGGGCAAGGAAGGGCTCGGCGCGGCCTATCTCGCGGGCTTCGCCTGGGGCCTGGAGCGCGGCTACGGCGTGCTCGTCGAGATGGACGCCGACGGCTCCCACCAGCCCGAGGAACTGCCCAGGCTGCTGACCGCCCTCAAGGGCGCCGACCTGGTGCTCGGCTCACGGTGGGTGCCGGGCGGCCGGGTGGTGAACTGGCCGAAGTCCCGCGAGTTCATCTCCCGCGGCGGCAGCATGTACTCGCGGGTCCTGCTGGACGTGCCGATCCGGGACGTCACCGGCGGCTACCGGGCCTTCCGCCGCGAGACCCTGCAGGGCCTCGGCCTCACGGACGTCGCCTCGCAGGGCTACTGCTTCCAGGTCGACCTGGCCCGCCGCGCGGTCCGGGCGGGCTACCACGTGGTCGAGGTGCCCATCACCTTCGTCGAGCGCGAGCTGGGCGACTCCAAGATGAGCCGGGACATCCTGGTCGAGGCGCTGTGGCGGGTGACCAGCTGGGGCGTGGGGGAGCGGGTCGGCAAGGTCGTCGACCGGGCCCGCCAGAGCCGGTCCTGAGCCCTCCCGCGGGCGCGGGGCGGGGTGACGGGGCCGCGTCGCCCACCCCGGTGGCCGGGGCGGGAGGTGCCTTATCCCGGGCTGAGCCCGGCCGGGGCACACTGGAGGCATGACGACTGGCGCACCGAACCCGACACACCCCGACGCCCGGCGCCCGCGGTCCCGGCTGCGCACGTTCCTGCCCCTGGTCATCGCGGCGTGGCTGGTGCTGGAGATCTGGCTGCTGATCACGGTCGCCGACGCGGCCGGCGGGCTCACGGTCGTCCTGCTGCTGCTCGCCGGGCTGGTGCTCGGCGCGGCAGTCGTCAAGCGGGCCGGACGGCGGGCCTTCCGCAGCCTCGACGAGGCGGTGCAGCGCGGCGGCACCCCGTCCGGCGAGGGCACGGGGGGCAACGGCTGGATGATGCTGGGCGGCCTGCTGCTGATGCTGCCCGGGCTGATCTCCGACGCGCTCGGTCTGCTCCTGCTGGTCCCTCCGGTGCAGAAGGCCCTCGGCCGTCTCACGGGGCGCTCCGTCGAGCGCCGGCTGCGCACCGCGGGCGCGGGGACGCTGGGCGGCGCGTTCCAGCAGGCCCGTATCCACCGCCCGGACGGCAAGGTCGTCCAGGGCGAGGTGGTCCGGGACGAACCGGCCGACCCTCCGCAGGAGCCCCGCCCGCCCCTCACGCCCTGAGCGGGGCGCGGGGCAGGCCCGCGCGAGGCGCGGCCTGCGCGGGCCGAGGGGCCCGGCGCGGCAGCACGGGGTGGGCGGACAGGCGGCAGGGTGAAGGGCGCGCGCAGGCAGCCTGGTGAAGCCGGCCTGGTGAAGGCGGCCGGGCACGCCAAAGACCGCGGGCGCCGTACGTCGGAAACGAACGGCGCCCGCGGTCGGTGCCGGCGCTTGGTGGCGCCGCCAGGCCTCGCCGGGACCTATGCGGACTTGCGGCTGTCCCGGGGGTGAACCGCGATGTTCATCGCCCCCGAGCGCAGTACGGCCAGGCGCTCCTCGAGGACCTCTTCGAGCTCCTCACGGGTGCGCCGCTCCATCAGCATGTCCCAGTGCGTACGCGCGGGCTTGGCCTTCTTCTCCTCAGGGCCGTCGCCGTCGACGAGGAGTGCCTGGGCCCCGCAGACCTTGCACTCCCACTCCGGCGGGATCTCCGCCTCGACCGAGAAGGGCATCTCGAAGCGGTGCCCCTTCTCGCATGCGTACTCCACGGCCTGGCGCGGGGCCAGGTCGATGCCGCGGTCCGTCTCGTAGCTGGTCACCACGAGGCGCGTGCCGCGAAGAGCTCGCTCACTCATGAATCGTGCCTCCCGGGCTTGTCGCCCACAGGACAGGTGTCGCTGTCGTCGTCATCCGGTCAACGTCCGGTCGGCGGTAAAGATTCCCGTTGCGTTTCCCGTTCCGGGTCCTGCGTCGCCGTCGTAGCCGCAGCCTTGTCAACCAGTGCAGTACCCACCGGCGCCCGGTTTGTCACATCTATGAGGGGATGTCACCCAGCGCTTCTTCATCTTTGACGCGCAGTAACGGTACGCCTGGCAGGCCAAAGGCGTACACTACCGCCCTTTCGCTCTGAGTGCTAAATCTTCTCCGGTACGGGATTGCCCGCGTCGCCGATCGCCCGGCGCACCGGAACCCGGGCGAGCAGAGCGAACCCCAGGGCGAAGAACGCGACCAGCGACAGGATGGCGTCCCGGTAGCTCCCCGTCAGCTGGAACGTCAGCCCGAACAGCAGCGGCCCCAGCCAGCTCATGCCCCGGTCGCTGAGCTCGTACGCCGAGAAGTACTCCGCCTCCTTGCCCGGCGGGACGAGATGGGAGAACAGCGAGCGGGACAGCGCCTGGCTGCCGCCCAGCACCAGGCCGATCATGGAGGCCAGCACGAAGAACCACACCGGCTGCCCGGCGGGCAGGAAGTAGCCCGCCCCCAGGGTCACCGTCCAGGCGACCAGCGAGCCGAGGATCGTGCGCTTGGCACCGTGGGTCCGGGCCAGCCGGCCCAGGGCCAGCGCACCGGCCACCGCCAGTACCTGCACCAGCAGCACCGCCCCGATCAGCGTCGACTGCTCCAGGCCCAGTTCCTCCGAGCCGTACACCGACGCCTGGGAGATCACGGTCTGGATGCCGTCGTTGTAGAGCAGGTAGGCCAGCAGGAAACCCAGCGTCAGCGGATGGCGGCGCATGTCGCGGAGGGTCGCCCTGAGCTGGCGCGCTCCCGGCGCGGTCGCCTCGTGCACGGGAGCGCGCCGGTCGCGCAGCCGGCGCAGCGGGATCAGCGCGAAGGCGCCCCACCACAGGCCGGCCGAGGCGATGCAGATCCGCACCGCCATCCCCTCGGACAGGCCGAAACTGTCATGGGCCAGATACAGGACGAGGTCGGCGACCAGCACCAGGGCGCCCGCCGCGTAGCCGAACGCCCAGCCTCGTGAGGACACCGCGTCGCGTTCCTCGGGCGTGGCGATCTGCGGCAGGTAGGAGTTGTAGAGCATCATCGCCACCGACTGCGCCGCGTTCGCGACGATCAGCAGCAGGCCGCCGAGCAGGTAGCGGTCGCCCGCCAGGAAGAACATCCCCGCCGTCGCGCCGGCCCCGACGTACGCGGCCGCGCCGAGCAGCGGCTTCTTGCGGCCCGTCCGGTCGGCCATCGCACCCGTCAGCGGCATCGCCAGTACGGCCACGATCACCGACAGGGACACCGCGTAGGGGAAGAACGCCCCCGCGCGCACCGGGATGCCCAGCGGGTGCACGAACCCGTCGGCGTCCGCCGCCGCCTCGGCCACCGACGTCAGGTACGGGCCGAGGAACACGGTCAGCACGCTGGTCGAGTAGACCGAGCACGCCCAGTCGTAGAAGTACCAGCCGCGCTGCTCGCGCCGCCGGTCCGCCGTCTCGTCGACGGCCGCACCCCGCACGGTGTCGGTCCCCACCCGCGCCCTCGCTTCCGGTCCTCACGCCCCCGCGCAGGCGTCGCCGGGCGTCAGACCCAGACGCCCCGGTCCTCCATGACCTCGCGCAGTGTGTCGATGTGATCGGTCATGATGCCATCCACACCCAGGTCCAGGAGCCGGTGCATCCGCTCGGGCTCGTTGACCGTCCACACGTGCACCTGCAGACCGCGCGCATGGGCGGTACGCACGAAGCGGCGGTCGACCACCTGGATGCCCGACTGCGTCTCGGGCACCTGCGCCGCCACCGCCGAGGAACGGAGTGCGGCCGGGACCCCCCAGGAGCGCAGCCGGAGGTTCAGCACCCCGCGGGTGCCGTAGGAGGTGGCCAGCCGCGGGCCGGCCAGCCGCTGCGCGCGCACCACGCGGGCCTCGGAGAAGGAGCCCACGCACACGCGGTCCCAGCTGTCGGTGCGCTCGACCAGCTCCAGGAAGGGGTGGAGCGCGGACTCCGCCTTGATGTCGACGTTCCAGCGCACCTGCGGGAACTCCCGCAGCAGATCCTCGAACAGCGGCACCGGCTCCCGGCCCGCCACCCGCGCCTGCGCCACGTCCGCCCAGCTCAGGTCCCCTATGCGGCCCGCGCCGTCGGTCACCCGGTCGAGCGTGGAGTCGTGGAACGCCACGATCCGCCCGTCCCGGGTGACATGCACATCCGTCTCGATGAAGCGGTAGCCCAGCCCGACCGCGCGCCGGAACTGCAGCGCGGTGTTCTCCAGTCCGTCGGCGGCGCCGCCGCGGTGGGCGAAGGCGATCGGGCCGGGGTGGTCCAGGTACGGGTGGCGTATGCGCGTGGTGGTCACCGTCGCAGTATCCCTCCCCGGGGTTGACCGGCGGCAACGACCGTACTGCCGGACGATGCCGCGGGAGCGGCGAACACGCGCAGGAAGAACTGGGCGAGCGGCCCGATCGCCGCGGCGTACAGCAGCGTTCCCGCCCCGACGGTGCCGCCCAGCGCGAACCCGCTCGCCACGACGGCCACCTCGACCGCCGTGCGCACCAGGCGGATCGACCGGCCGGTGCGCCGGTGCAGACCCGTCATCAGGCCGTCCCGCGGGCCCGGCCCGAACCGCGCCGCGATGTACAGGCCGGTCGCCGCTCCGTTGAGCGTGACGCCCGCCAGCATCAGCGGCACGCGTACGGCCAGGCCGTCCACGTCCGGCAGGGCCGCCAGGGTGGCGTCCATGGCCAGCCCCACGACGAAGACGTTGGAGACCGTGCCGAGGCCCGGCCGCTGCCGCAGCGGGATCCACAGCAGCAGCACCGCCGCGCCCACCACGATCGACACCACGCCGATCGTCAGACCGGTCAGCTCGGCCAGCCCCTGGTGCAGCACGTTCCACGGCTCCAGGCCCAGCCCCGCCTCCACCAGGAGGGCGGAGCTGGCGCCGTACAGGGCGAGTCCGGCGTAGAGCTGGATCAGACGGCGGACCGTTCCGCCCGGTGTGGCGCCTGTCGCGCGCAAGATGTCCCCCCGCAGTGGTGGAAGTGGCCTGACGCATGACACTCTGTGGCGGGGAAAGGAAGGCCATCCAGGGCCAATTCCGGGAAGGTGGACCGAAAAGATGGCTCAGTGGACCTCGGCCGTGGGCGCGACGCAGCTCGCCCGGCTGCTCACCTCGCAGCAGGAGCGCCCCGCGGGCCCCGGCACCCGTCGCCCGCCCGCCTACCGGGCCCTCGCCGACGGCATCCGGCTGCTCGTGCTGGAGGGCCGGGTCCCGGTGGCCGCCCGGCTGCCCGCCGAACGCGAGCTCGCCCTGGCGCTGTCCGTCAGCCGCACCACCGTCGCCGCCGCCTACGAGGCACTGCGCACCGAGGGCTTCCTGGAGTCGCGGCGCGGAGCCGGCAGCTGGACCGCCGTACCCGCCGGCAACCCGCTGCCCGCGCGTGGTCTGGAACCGCTGCCCCCGGAGGCGCTCGGGTCCGTCATCGACCTCGGCTGCGCCGCCCTGCCCGCCCCCGAACCCTGGCTGACCCGCGCCGTACAGGGCGCCCTGGAGGAACTGCCGCCCTACGCCCACACGCACGGCGACTACCCGGCGGGGCTGCCCGCCCTGCGCGCCATGATCGCCGAGCGGTACACGGCGCGCGGCATCCCCACCATGCCCGAGCAGATCATGGTGACCACCGGAGCGATGGGCGCCATCGACGCCATCTGCCACCTCTTCGGCGGCCGCGGCGAACGCATCGCCGTCGAGTCCCCGTCCTACGCGAACATCCTCCAGCTCATGCGGGAGGCCGGCGCCCGGCTGGTGCCGGTCGCCATGGCGGAGGGCCTGACCGGCTGGGACATGGACCGCTGGCGGCAGGTGCTGCGCGAGGCCGCACCGCGTATCGCGTACGTCGTCGCCGACTTCCACAACCCCACCGGCGCCCTGGCCGGCGAGGACCAGCGGCGCCGTCTGGTGGAGGCGGCCCGGTCGGCGGGCACCGTCCTGGTCGCCGACGAGACCATGAGCGAGCTCTGGCTGGACGAGGGGTTCGAGGGCGCCATGCCGCGCCCGGTGTGCGGCTTCGACCCGGCCGGGTCCACCGTCGTCACCGTCGGCTCGGCCAGCAAGGCGTTCTGGGCGGGCATGCGCATCGGCTGGGTGCGAGCCGCCCCCGACGTCATCCGCAGTCTCGTCGCCGCCCGCGCCTATGCCGACCTCGGCACGCCCGTACTGGAGCAGCTCGCCGTGAACTGGCTGTTCAGCACCGGGGGCTGGGAGCAGGCCGTCGCCCTGCGCCGGGCCCAGGCCCGGGAGAACCGCGACGCCCTGGTCGCGGCGGTACGCCGGGAACTGCCGGAGTGGGAGTTCGAGGTGCCGCCGGGCGGCCTGACCCTGTGGGTGCGCGCCGGGGGCCTGTCGGGGTCGCGGCTGGCGGAGGCGGGGGAGCGGGTCGGTGTCCGGGTGCCGTCCGGGCCCCGCTTCGGGGTCGACGGCGCCTTCGAGGGCTATGTGCGGCTGCCGTTCACCGTCGGCGGGGCGGTCGCCGACGAGGCGGCCGCCCGCCTGGCCGCGGCCGCCCGTCTGGTGGAGCGCGGCGGCACCGCGGGCACGGAGCCGCCCCGCACGTTCGTGGCCTGAGACGTCCGGGCCGGCGTGCGGCGGACCAGGGGTGCCGCACCGGGCGGTGCGCGGGTGCGGACGGCGGCCGGGCCGGGACGGATCCGCCCCGGCCCGGCCCGGCCGCCCGTGGCAGCGGCGGTTCAGCCCTCCGCGGCCACCGCCTCGGTCGGCATCCGGCGCGCGCGTTCCACAGCGTCCACGGCGTCCGCCGGCGTCTTCTCCGGGGTCTCCAGGTTCTCCTCCGGGCTCTCCGGGTTCTTCGGGTTCTCCGGGTTCTCCGGGTTCTCCGGGTGTTCCAGGGAGGCCTTCTCCAGCGGGGGCGCCCCGCCGGTGCCCCGGTGCGCGGCCGTGTCGTTCACCGCCGCCAAGCCCACCGGGACCTTCGCGACGGGCACCTTGTCGGCGGGCAGCGAGCCCGGGGACGGCGACCGCGGGGACGGCGACCGCGGGGACGGCGAACCTGGGGACGGCGAGGCCGGGGACGGCGAACCCGCGGGCGCGCGGCCGGCCGGGACCGCCTCGGCCGGCACCGGGCCGGTCGGCACCGAGCCGGCCGGTGCCGGATCGATCCGCACCGGCTCGATCCGCACCGGCCCGGTCGGCACCGGCTCGGGCCCTGCCTGGGCCGGGGCGGTGCGGGGCGGCAGCAGACCCAGCACGGCCTGCCGGAGGGCGTCGGGGGTGTCGTCGTCGTAGGGGTCCGGGGTGGCGGGCACCTGGAGCCGGAGCACCGGACCGGAGCCGAGGCGGGCATAGCCCCTGCCGGGCGGCACGGGCGTGACCGGCGTGGTGTGCGGAGGGCAGCCCAGCAGCACCTCCAGCTGCTGCGCGGTGGCGGGCCCGAGGACGACCCGCGCGCGTGTGTGCTGCCGTACCGGGTCGCCGAGCAGGTCCAGCTGGTCGAACTGCTCGGCCACCACCACGGTCACCTGCACCGCCCGGCCGTGCCGCAGCGGCAGCTGGAGCAGCGCGTGGGGGTGCGGCTGCCCCTCGGCGGGCACCGGACCGAGCGCCCCGGGCCGGTCCAGCAGGATCCACAGGGGGCGGCGGGTGTCCTCCGGGGCCGGACACCCCGCCTGGCGGGCGCGGTTGACGGCGATGAGCCGGCGCTCGGTCTCGTGCGCGGCCCACTCCAGTGCCGCCCCCGCCCCGGCCGTGTCGCACTCCACGGCCAGGACGCCGTCCCGGCCGGCCAGGCAGGCGTACTCGCCGGTGCCGCCCCCGTCGACCACCAGGACGTCACCGGAGCGCAGGGCCTGGAGGGCGATCGACCGCAGCAGGGTGGAGGTGCCGCTGCCCGGCTGGCCCACGGCCAGCAGGTGCGGCTCGGTGGAGCGGACCCCGGTCCGCCACACCACGGGCGGGACGTCGCGCCGCTCCTCCCCGTGGGTGAGGGGGAGCGTGCGCGGCACCTCGCCGGGATCGGTGAAACCGAGCACGGTCTCACCCGGCGAGGTCACGAAAGGCTGCGCCGCGATGTCGGTGGGGAGCGGGGCGAGCACGGTGACGGTGAGTTCGTTGCCCTCCTCGTCCCAGAGGAAGTGGTACTCGCGCCCGCGCCCCGACTTGGCGGCCAGCAGCTGCTCGATGCGGGCGCGGGCGGCGGGCTCGCCGTCGGTGAAGTACGCCGGGTAGCGCACCACGAGGCGGCTGACGCGGCCCGAGTCGTCGAACGTGAACCCGGACAGCGCCTTCTCCCAGTCCCCGCCGTGCGCGTACAGCGGGTCGGGGTCCTCGGCGGCGGAGAAATAGGGGACCAGGGCCTCGTACAGGCCCTGCAGACGCTGGATCTGCGACTCGTCGGGGCCTTCGGGGACGGGCGGGACACGGTCCCGCCCGTGCCAGGCCGCGGCCGCCATCAGGGTGATGACGGCCAGCAGCGGGCCGTACGGCACCAGGGCGACGACCAGGACCACCGACGCGACCAGGAACAGCAGCGGCCCGCGCTTGTCCTTGGGGGTGCCGGCCCACTTGCGCCGCCCGGCCGAGGCCAGCCGGCGCATGCCACGGGTGATCGTGATCAGCGGGTGGAGGACGTCGGTGGCGCTGTCGGCCGCCGTCCGGGCCAGATCCCGGCCGCGGGCGATCTGCATGCTGCCTGTGCTCAGGATGCGGGGGAGGGGACGCCGGGCCACTGCTGTCTCCTGACGGTGCGTACGGACGGGGTCTGCGGCGTCAGAACTTGATGCCGCCGAGCAGGCTCGCCAGGCTCTCGCCGCCGGCCTGGATGCTCGGCGCGATGGCCGTGCTGGCGAGATAGAAGCCGAAGAGGGCCGCCACGAGGGCGTGCGACGCCTTGAGCCCGTCCTTCTTGAAGAACAGGAAGACGATGATGCCGAGCAGGACCACACCAGACATGGACAGGATCATTTGAGTTCTCCTGGTTCGCGGGGACAGTCACCATGAGTACTTCCAGGATCACAGGATGTATCCATACGATAAAAGGTGCAAACGGGGGAAATCTTGAAGTTCTCGCTCGTGTGGCGGAGCCGTCGCCGGGCCGCCTGAGCTGGGAAGTCGCGTCGAACGGGTCTCCCGGTGATCTTTGCCTCGGGCGGCGCCCGTCATGTGCCCTCGCAGCCAGTACCCTGGCGATTCACCTGAACGGCTGCAAGGAGAGGCGGACCGGACCATGAGTGAAGCCCCCGACCCCGAGGTCGTGGAGCTCGCGACCAAGATCTTCGATCTGGCCCGGCGGGGGCGGACCGGGGAGCTCGCCGCCTATCTGGACGCGGGAGTTCCGGCCAACCTCACCAACGACCGCGGCGACTCCCTGGTGATGCTCGCCGCCTACCACGGCCACGCCGGGACGGTGCGCGAGCTGCTCGCCCGCGGGGCCGAGGCGGACCGGATCAACGACCGAGGCCAGACCCCGCTCGCCGGTGCCGTCTTCAAGGGGGAGGAGGCCGTCATCACGGTCCTCCTGGAGGCCGGTGCCGACCCGGCCGCCGGTACGCCGTCCGCCGTCGACACCGCACGGATGTTCGGGAAGGCGGAGCTGCTCGCGCTGTTCGGGGCGCACTGATCCACCCACCCCGACCAGGGAGGACGACCTCCCGGGCGGGACAGGCAACGGAAAACGGGGGAGGCGGTGCGGGGCCGCCGGAAATTTCGGTCGCGGCAGTGGAGAGCCCCGAGTCATCATGACGTCGTGATTCACGGACGCGATGGCTGGGCAGGTGTTGCCGCACCGCGCGGGCCGTGATGCGGCCCGCCTGGGCCACCGACGAGAGGCAGAGGAAGATGGTCTACAGCAAGCATGAGACGGCGGGCGCCCCGACGTGTTGTCGCGCATCCAGGTAGAGCACGATCCCCGGTTGCGTCGACGCTTGATGTGAGGCTGTTTCCCATGTTCGATCCGGTCATAGCGCCCAGCGGTACCCTGCTCGGCCTGCTTCAGCGGGGCCGCGGCGACGGCACCCTGCACGCGCTCACCGCTCCCCGCGCCGAGGCGCTCGAAGCGCTGAACCACTGTGTGGTGCGCGACCCCCGCCACGACTGGCAGGTGGAGAACCGCTCCCTCTACTACGCCCGCCTCTACCTCGACCTCGGCGGCGGACTCGACGCCGTCGAGGCCCACCTCTTCGACGCCGAGGACGTGCTCGACACCGAGGACAGCCGCACCGGCCTCGCCCTCGCGGTCCTGGGCCACCTCGCGTCCTACGGCAGGCACGACGCCCTCACCCTGCTGCGCCGCTACGCCGCACACGGGACGAACTGGGCCTGGGCCCTGGACGAGCTCGCCCTGCGCGACGACGACGCCGGGCTGCGCTCCCTCGCCGCCCCCGTCCTGGCCCGCTTCCCCCGCGACGCCGAGGGCGACGCCGAACTCGCCGCCGCCGTCCGCGACGCCTTCGAGCCACGGCCCTGGCGGCTGTGGGCCGACGACCCTCGCCAGGAGATCGCCGGACGGGTGCGGACCGCCCACGAGTCGGGCTGCTTCGACCGCTGGCAGCGCCAGATGCGGCCGTCCGGACCCCGCCCGGGATGGAGCGTCGGCGCCGTCTTCGACTGGGCGCAGCAGGGCGTCGAACGCGGTACCGCCCGGTACGTCCCCGCCGCTCGCTGTCTCGCCGCCGTGGCCGGGCCGGAGGACCGGTCGGAGATCCTCGACGCCGCCGCCCACGGACCCGAAGGGGCCCGCTGCACCGCCCTGCGCTATCTGGCGGACAGCGAGGACCCGCACACCCTCGACCTGATCGAGCACGCCGTCGCCTCCGGCTCCGCGCCCGTCGCCGACGCCGCCGTCGCGGCCTACGAACGCATGCGCGGCGCCGCCGCCGTCGAGCGCGCCCGCCGGTGGGCCCGCCGGTCCGACGCGCTCGGCTTCGCCGCCGGCCGCATGCTCGCCTGCCGGGGCGCCGCCCGCGACAAGGACCTCGTCCTCGTCGCCCTGCGCGAGGCGGTCCGCTCTCAGGGCCCCGACGCGCCGACGCTGTGGACCCTCGTCGACGGCGCCGGCCGGCTCGGCATCGCGTGCGCCGCCCCGGTCCTGCGGCACGTCTACCGCGAGACCGCCTCCTCCCACCTGCGCGGCCGGGCCGCCCGCGCCCTCGCCGCCACCGACCCCGCCTTCCCCGCCGGCTTCGCCGTCGAGTGCCTGTGGGACTGCGAGGAGTCCACCCGCGAACTCGCGGCCCGCCACGCCGAGACCGGCGACGCCCGCGTCGTCGACCGCCTCCGCCGCCTGGCCGCCGACCCCGCCGAGGAGGCCGAGGTCCAGACCGCCGTCCGCAGCCGCATCGGCACGGAGACGCCGCCGGTGTGACGCGGCAGCCCGGCGCCGGGCGGATCCGGACGCCGCCGCGGGGCTCCGGGCGCGGCCCGGCGGTGCGCGGCCCGGCCCGCGCGGCGGCGCGGTCGGCCGCCGGGGCCCTCGCCGGTCCGCGGGGCGCCGTGCCGCGCGCGGCACAGGCCGCGGCAGCGGCACGGGACCCCGCGCCGGGAGCGCGCCGCGGCGCTACGGGGCATGTGACCCCTTTGGCCGGAAACCCCCGTACGTGGGGCGGAACGGGTGATGCGCCGCTCGCCGGATGAACAGGGGATGACCCGAGGGTCAGCCAGGCATGACCACCGCCTGACCCGGGCGGGGGCACAGCTCAACGCTCATGGGACGTTTTCGAACAGGAAAGATCCACGTTGACGTGGCCACGTCCGGCACGGCGAGAACACCGGTATGCGTGTCGTCATCGTGACCGAATCCTTTCCCCCCGACGTGAACGGCGTGGCCCACTGCGCGCTCCAGACCGCCCGGCACCTCGTCGATCGCGGTCACGCACCCCTCGTCGTCGCACCGGCCACCGCCGCCGGCACCGGAAGCGAGGCCGACGCCCAGGCGCCGTGCCCCGTGGTCCGGGTCCCGTCCCTCCCGCTGCCGGGCTACCCCCAGGTCCGCGTCGCCCTCCCCAGCCGGCGCGTCGCCCACGCGATCGCCCAGCACCGCACCGACATCGTCCACCTGGCCAGTCCCTTCGTCCTCGGCGTCCGCGGCATGGCCGCCGCGGCCAGGCTCGGCGTGCCCGCGGTCGCCGTCTACCAGACGGACCTGGCCGGCTACGCCCGCACCTACATGGGCGCCGGCGAGGCGGCCGCCTGGCGCCGCATCCGCTCCGTGCACGCCGCCGCCGACATCACCCTCGCCCCCTCCAGCGCCGCCCGCGGCGACCTGGAGGCCCACGGAGTGCCCCGGGTGGCCCTGTGGCCACGCGGCGTCGACACCGTCCGCTTCCGGCCCGACCTCCGCGACGAGGAACTGCGCCGCGAACTCGCGCCGAACGGCGAGCTGATCGTCGGCTACGTCGGCCGCCTCGCCCCCGAGAAGCAGGTCGAACTGCTCGCCGGGGCCTGCGGCCGGCCCGGAGTGCGCGTCGTGGTGGTCGGGGACGGGCCGAGCCGGACCCAGCTGGGCGAGACCCTTCCCGGCGCCGTCTTCCTCGGCCGCCGCACCGGCGACGACCTCGCCCGGATCTTCGCCTCGCTGGACGTCTTCGCCCACACCGGCCCCTTCGAGACCTTCTGCCAGACCGTGCAGGAGGCCATGGCCAGCGGCGTGGCCGTGGTCGCCCCGGCCGTCGGCGGACCCCTCGACCTGGTCGACCACGGCCGCACCGGCCTGCTCGTGCCGCCGCGCGACGCCGACGCCGTCGGCGAGGCCGTCGCCGCGCTCGCCGCCGACCCCGCCGCCCGGGCCGCGTACGGCGCCGCCGGGCGCGCCACCGTGGAAGGCCGCACCTGGGCGGCCGTCGGCGACCGGCTGATCGGGCACTACGAGCAGGTCCTGCTCGCCCGGAAGGCGGTGCTCGCGGCATGACCGGTCAGCCGCTGCGCATCGTCCGCGTGGCGAACTTCGTCGCGCCCGCCTCCGGCGGTCTGCGCACCGCGCTGCGCGAACTCGGCAAGGGGTTCAGGGCGGCCGGCCACGAACCCGTCCTCGTCGTGCCCGGCGAACGCCACACCGACCAGGACACCGAGCAGGGCCGCGTCATCACCCTGCCCGGCCCGCAGCTGCCCGGCACCGGCGGCTACCGGGTCCTCGCCGACCGGCGCCGTGTCGCCGCCCTCCTGGAGGACCTCGCCCCGGACCGGCTGGAGGTCTCCGACCGGACCACCCTGCGCTGGACCGGCCGGTGGGCCCGGCGCGCCCGGGTGCCCTCGGTGATGGTCTCGCACGAGACCGCCGACGGCGTCCTGCGCACCTGGGGCGTACCGGAGCGGTACTCCCGGCGCGCCGCCGACGCCCTCAACGTCCGCACCGCGCACGTCTACTCCAAGGTCGTGTGCACCACCGAGTTCGCGGAACGGGAGTTCGTCCGGATCGGCGCCCGCAACGTCGTACGAGCGCCGCTCGGGGTGGACCTGACCGACCGGCACCCCGCCCTGCGTTCGGCCGCGCTACGGGCCCGCTACGCCCGCGCCGGCCAGACGCTGCTGGTGATGTGCTCCAGGCTGTCGGTGGAGAAGCGGCCCGGCACCGCCCTCGACGCGCTCGCCGCGCTACGCCGCCGGGGCGTGTCCGCGGTGCTCGTCGTCGCCGGGGACGGCCCGCTGCGGTCCCGCCTCGAACAGCGGGCCCGGGAGCGCGCCCTGCCCGTGACCTTCCTCGGCCACGTCTTTGACAGCGGACTGCTCGGCGCGCTCCAGGCCTCCGCCGACGTGTGCCTGGCCCCCGGCCCCGCCGAGACCTTCGGGCTCGCCGCGCTGGAGGCGATGGCCTGCGGCACCCCCGTGGCGGTCAGCGCCTCCTCCGCGCTGCCCGAGGTCGTCGGCTCCGCCGGCGCCACCGCCGCCGACCACGGGGACGCGTTCGCCGACGCCGTCGCCGAGCTGCTCGACCGCCCGGGCCCCCAGCGCCGCGGGGCCGCACGCGCGCGTGCCGAGTGCTTCGGATGGGGCGCGGCCGTGGACGCCTTCCTCGCCGCGCACGAGGCCGAGGCCCTCGTTCCCCGGGACCCCGTCCTGCCCGGAGGCACGGCATGAGCTCCGTCCGCTACGTCGCACTCGGGGACTCCCTCACCGAAGGCGTCGGCGATCCCGTCGGCAACGGGTGGCGCGGCTGGGCCGCGCTGCTCGCCACCGGGCTCTGCGCCGGCCCCGAGGGGCCGCACGGGGCGGCCGAGTTCACCAACCTCGCCGTCAGCGGAGCCCAGACCCGCGACCTCGCCCAGACGCAGCTGCCCGCCGCGCTCGCCCTGCAGCCGCATGTCGCGTCCGTCCTCGTCGGCGTCAACGACACGCTGCGGTGCACCTTCGACATCCACGCGGTCGCCGCCCGGCTGGACCGGGTGTACGCGGAGCTCACCGCCCAGGGCGCGGTCCTGCTCACCGCCTGCCTGCCCGACCCGGGCGCCATGCTGGGCCTGCCGGGCGCACTGGCGCGCCCGCTGGCGCGGCGGCAGCGGGCCGTGAACGCCGTGGTCCACGCGCTGTCCGAGCGCTACGGCGCGGTGCACCTGCACGCCAGCGAGGGCGGCTGGCTGAGCGACCGCGCGCTGTGGAGTGCGGACCGGCTGCACCCGGGCGAGCGCGGGCACCGGGCGATCGCCCTGCGCTTCCACGCGCTGCTCGCCGACGCCGGGGTGGCACGAGGTGCCGCGCCCGCGGCGGAGCCGGAGTTCCCGGTGCCCACCCGCACCGCCAGCCTGTGGTGGCTCGCCACCGCCGGCACCGCCTGGGTGACCCGCCGCTGCACCGACCTGCTGCCCCAGCTGCTGCGGCTGGCCGCCGACGAGATGCGGCACCGCGCGCGCGGCACCAGCGCCCGGCTCGACCTGCGCGCCGCGCACGCCGTGTCCACCGCGCTGGCCTCGTTGTCCGTGCGGGAGGCACCGGAGCCGGAGGCGGCGTAGGGCCGTACCGGCCGCACCCGTCAGGACGGGCCCGGTCCGGCCGAGGCCTGTCGGACCGGCCCGGGGTGGGGTGGACCGGCCGGGTCAGGTCCCGCGGACCGGGACGGGCCGGACCACCCGTCGCACCGGCCGGTCGAGCCGGACCGCCCCGCCCGGCCCACTCCGGTCGTTTGGGCTGTTGTCGCACCCAGCACCTAATCTGTGCACCGTGACTTCGCCAGCAACGACGGATCCCGTCCCGCCCCAGCTCAGCGCGGCGCCGCGCCCCGCACCGGGGCCGGCCGCCGACGAAGGGCTGGCGCGGCGCCTGCGCGCGCTCGCCTGCACCGCCCCCCTGCACGACCTCGACGTGCGCAAGGCCAACCTCGCCGGCGAGTACTCCGTGTACGGCATGGCGGAGGTCGCCCTCGCCGCCATCGACCTGGTCACCCTCACGATGGACTTCGACACCGGCGCCGATCACGACCAGGTCGTCGCCCGGCTGGTCCCCCGCGTCTCCGCCCAGAGCCCGGACCGCCCCGCCGCCGAGCACGAGCGAGTGGCCCGCTGGGTCCTGGAGAACCTGATCAACGTCGGCAGCGTCGACCGCGGCTTCCGCGCCGTGTACGGCACCTTTGCCGCCGACGGCAGCTATGTGCGCCGCGACTACGACTTCAAGCTGATCGAGGAGGTGCCCGGGCCCGGCGGCAGCGTCTATCTGCGCACCACCGACGAGGCGGTCAACGTCCTCGTCGGTGCTCTCGACACCGATGTCACCAGCGCGCAGATCGCCGCCGAGGTCAAACTGGAGGTCCTGATCAGCCGCGGCCGGCTCGCCGACGCCCAGCTCGCCGCGGAGCAGGCCCGGTACCGGACCGTGCAGTACTCCGAGACACTGCGCCGGGCCCTGGAGGCCACTCGCCGCAACGTGCGCGCCGTGGACTGGCTGAACGCGGTGCCCGACATGATCGCGGAGGCGCTCGACCACGTCGCGGACCGCTACCGCCACGAGAACGCGATCCTGACCAACATCCGCCGCGCCCGCGACGAGTCGGAGGACCCCGAGCACAAGCGCCGCGCGGCCGAACTGGTCGACATCGTCAAGGACTGCATCCGGCGGCACACCCAGCTCCAGTCGCGCCTGCTGGAGGCGGGCCCGCTGTTCCGCGCGGAACAGGACCGGCAGGCCTTCGCCGCGCCCCTCGCGTCCTCCGGCACGGACCTCTACGGACATGTCGTCGCCCCCGTCCTTCCGCTGCCCCTGGAGCAGGCCGTGCGCGTCACGGACGCGTTCTTCGCGCACGGCACCGGACTGCGCACCCCCGTGTCCGTGCGGGTGGCCGACCTGGTCGACATACTGCTCACCCCGCCGGTCGAACGCGACCACCTCGGCGCGGAGATGCCCGAGCCGGACCTGATCGCCACGCCGGACGACAGCCGCTTCAGCGAGGAGCAACTGGCCACCGCGACCGCGCTGCTGGACCTGCCGGCCGACGCACCGCGCAGGCTGTCGGGCCTGCTGGCCGAGGCCCGGCGCACGGACCCCGAGCTGCCCTACCTGGTCGCCCTGCTGGCCGTGCACGCGGCCAGCCCCGCGGTGGGCACCGCCTACCGGCAGGGCGAACAGAAGCTGCTGTTCGCCGTGGACGACGGGACCCGCCTGGAGGACCCCGAGTTCGGCGGCGCCGACCTGATCGTGGGTACCGCCCTGCTGGACGCCGCGGGGATGGCGGCGGACCGGACGGAGGCGGCATGAGCCCGCACCGGCGCAACAGCCCGCACCGGCGCAACAGCCGGGACTGGCGCAACAGCCGGGACTGGGGCGACAGCCCGCACCGGAGCAGCCGCGGACACCGGCGCGGCGACCGGCACCAGCGCGACGGCGGGGGCCGGAGCATCAGCGAGCACGAGCGGAACGAGGAGCCGAAACCGTGACCGAGCACGTCGAGTGGAGTGACCCGGAGCCCGCCGCAGCGCCGGTGAGCACCGCTCTCACCCCCGCCGACGCCGCGGACGCGGCGCGGCTCGTCGCCTTCGGGCTGCAGCCGAAGCTGCAGCCCGCCCGCGACACGGAGTACACCGAACTCCTGCGCCGCCACCGGGAGGACCCGGCGTTCGCCCGGCTCACCGACGCCGTCGCCGCCGGCCTCGGTCTGGTCGTCCTGGAGGTCTCCCCGCGCGCAGGCATGGCCGTGACCGCCGCCGAGGACTCCGTGTTCGCCGTCCGTATGGGCGACTACGCCCGCCGTACCTCCGCCGACGGCAGCGACCGCTTCCTGCACGGCCTGGCCCATCTCGCCGTCGCCGCCCTGGCGTTTCCCCGCCCGGAGGACCTCGCCGACGACGGCTACATCGGGAGGGTCAGCGTCAACGGGGTGGACGCGTTCGTCCGCCAGGCCTGCCGGCGGCTGGAGGAACGCGCCGACCGGGCCGGAGAGAACACCGACCCGGCGACCGACGCGCCCGGTCTGGAGGCCGCCTGGCGGGTCTGGGCCCGACGCAGCGCCACCGGCGCCACCAAGGACGCCCGCCGCCTCGCCGGATCCACCACCGGGATCGTCGGCAAGGCCGTCGCCTTCCTCACCGACTCCGGCTTCCTGCAGCGCACCGGCGACGACCACGGGGGCACCTACCGTACGACCGCCCGCTACCAGCTCCAGGTCCGCGACATGGCCGGCAGCGCCGCCATGGCCGAGCTGCTGGAGCTCGGCGTCGTCCCGGTCACCGACGGCACCCCGACCCTGCTGCCCGCCGAGGACGGCGACGACCTCGCCCTCACCGCCGACGCCGGACTGCCGTTCCACTCCTGACCCGCCGACCCCGCCGACCCCGGCCCCGCGGTCCTGCCCTGCTGATCCCGACCTGCTGATCCCGACCTGCTGTTCCTGACCTGCTGATCCTGACCTCCCGACCTGCACCAACACTGACGAGAGTCCGCCATGTACGAGCTGTCCCGGGTCCGCCTCTACTCCATCGGACCCGCCGGAGCGCGCTACGCCGACACCGTGCTCGACCTGCGCGGTGTGGGCGACGTCGTGCCCGACCCCGCGCCCGCGCAGGCGGAGTTCTTCGAGGAGGAGCCGGTCGGCCCGCCGCGCCGCCCGGCGCCCGCGGGCGTGCTCTTCCTGGAGAACGGCGGCGGCAAGTCCGTCCTGCTCAAACTGATCTTCTCGGTCATGCTGCCCGGCCACCGCAACACCCTCGGCGGCGCCAGCTCCGGCGTGCTGCGCAAGTTCCTGCTCGCCGACGACTGCGGCCATGTCGCCCTGGAGTGGCAGCACGTGCAGACCGGCGAGTGCGTCGTCGTGGGCAAGGTCAGCGAGTGGCGGGGCCGTCAGGTCTCCAGCGACCCCCGCAAGTTCGCCGAGGCCTGGTACTCCTTCCGGCCCGGCCCCGGCCTCGCCCTGGACAACCTCCCGGTCGCCGAGGCCACCGCCGTACGGCCCGCTGCGGAGGGCGCCTCCGGCGCACACGGCCGGCGCCGCACCATGAAGGGCTTCCGCGACGCCCTCACCGACGCCGGCAAGGCGTACCCGCACCTGGAGGTCCACTGGGAGGAGATCCACGAGCGCTGGACCGAACACCTCGGCGACCTCGGCCTCGACCCCGAACTCTTCCGCTACCAGCGTGAGATGAACGCCGACGAGGGCGAGGCCGCCGGCCTGTTCGCGGTCAAGAAGGACTCCGACTTCACCGACCTGCTGCTGCGCGCCGTCACCGACACCCGCGACACCGACGGCCTCGCCGACCTCGTCAGCGGCTTCGGCAGCAAGCTCGGCCGACGCGCCGAACTCATCGCCGAACGCGACTTCACCGCCGGCTCCGTGGAACTCCTCGGCAGGATCGTCGAGGCCGCCGGGGTCCGGGCCCGCGCCCGCGACGTCCACACGGCGGCCGAACGGCGCACCCGCACCCTCGCCCGCCGGCTCTCGGCGCGCGGCGCACAGGAGCGCCTGCGCGCCGCCGACCTCGCCCAACGCGTCACCGCCGCGGCCTACGCCGTCACCCACTCCGAGTCCGCCCGCGGCCGCAGCGCCCTCGTCGCCGCCGAACTCGCCTACCGGCACGCCTCGCTGGCCCTGGCCGCCGCGGAGAAGGCCGCCGCCGCGCAGAAGCGCGAACTCGCCGACGCGCGTACCCTGCACGCGGCCTGGCAGGCCGCCGAGGCCGTGCTGCGCCACCGGGCGGCCGCCGACCGGGTGGCCCGTGTCGCCGCCGCCATCCAGGAGGCCGAACGCGACGCCGCCCCCGCCCTCGCCGCCCGGACCAAGGCAGCCACCGACCTCGTCCGGGCCCTGCACACGGCCGCGGAGAGCGCCGAGAACCTCGCCGACGAGGAGGAGGAGCGCTCCGCCGCCCTCCAGGACGCCGGTGACGGCGCCCACCGCGACGCCACCGCCGCCGCCACCGAGGCACAGCGCGCCCGCAGCGAGGCCGGACACCTGCGCCAGCGCCTCACCGAGGTGGAGCAGGAGACCGCCGAAGCGGTCCGCGCCGGCTGGCTCGACGACAGCACGCCCGACGCCGACCCGGCCCGCGCCGCCCTGGCCGCCAGCGACGCCGAGACGGCCGCCGTCGCGGCCTGGGACGCCGCCCGCGACGCCGCCCGCCGGTCCGCCGAGCAGGCCCGCGAGACCGCGTCCGCAGCCTCCCGCGCGGAACTCACCGCGGCCCGGGCCGCCGACGCCGCACTCGCCGCCGAACACGCCCACGACGCCGAACGCCGCACCGCGCAGGCCCTCGCCGCGGAGGAACGCCTCACCGACCTGCTCGGCCTGGCCGGCCACGACGTGCCCGCCGCCGTACCGGGGCCCCGCCGCGAGCAGGACGCACCGCCCGCCACGGGGCTCAGCGCCGAGGAACTCGACCGCTTCGCCGACGAACTGCGCGAACTCCTCGACGACGCCGTCTCCGCCGCCGAACGGCAGCTGTTCGAGCTGCGCACCGCCGCCGCCGACGACTCCCGGATCCTCGGAGCCCTCGGCGACGGCGGCCTGCTGCCGCCCGGCCCCGACGTCCTGGCCACCGTCGAGTACCTCGGCGAGCACGGCATCCCCGCCCTGCCCGGCTGGCGCTACCTCGCCCAGGCCGTCGACCCGGTGGACCATGCGCGGGTGCTGGCGGCCCGCCCCGAACTCGTCGACGGCGTGATCATCACCGACCCCGCCACCCATGCCCGCGCCCGCGAGGCACTGGGCGACGCCGCGCTGCTGCCCCGCTCCGCCGTGGCCGTCGGCACCGCGGCCGCCCTCCTCGCCCCGGCGCCGGCGGCCGCCGCCCCCGACGACGGCGCTGTCTTCCTCGTGCCGCCGAACCCCGCCATGCACGACGAGCACGCCGCCGACGAGGAACGCCGCACGCTGCGCACCCGCGCCGCCGCACGCGACGAGGAGATCCGCGCCCTGGCCGCCCGGCTCGGCAAGGACCGCGAACTCGCCGCCCGGCTCGCCTCCTGGCGCGCCGGCTGCGCCACCGGACGCCTGCGGGAACTCGCCGAGGCCGCCCGCGCCGCCCGCTCCTTCGCCGAGGAGTGCGAGGCCGAACTCGCCGACGCCCGGATCGCCCGTGCCGAGTCCGAGGAGGCCGCCACCGAGGCGGCCCGGCTCCGCGACGAGCGGCAGGAGGCCGCCCAGAAGGCACGCCGCGCCGCCGACGCCCTCGCCGGCCTCGCCTTCCGGCTGCGGGAACGCGCCGGCTGGCAGGCCCGCCTGCGGGAACTCGCCGACGAGGCCGCCGAGTCCGAAGCCCGAGCCCAGACCTGTCTCGAACGGGCCCGCGCCGCCGACGAGGACCGCCGTGCCGCTCAGCGCGCCGCGGACGACGCCCGCCGCACCGCACGCGCGCTGCGCGCCGAGCGCTCCGAGATCGCAGGCGCCCCCGACGACCTGCCCGACACCGCGACCGCCACCCCCGGCGCGCCCCTGCCCGCGCTGCGCGAGGCCTACCGCGCCGCCTCCCAGGTGTACGAGAAGGTCGGTGTCGGCGCCGATCTGCGCGCCGAGCAAGCCCGCGCGGAGAGCGACGAGAGCGCGGCCCGCGCCGAACTCGACCGGCTCAGCAACAAGGTCCGCACCCGCGCCGAGCAGCTCCTGCAGTCCCCGGACGGGTCCGACGGGCCTTCCCGGCAGGCCGCCGCCGCCCGCGCCGAGGAACTCATGCAATTGGTGGAGACCCGCATGTCCACCGCCAGTGAGCTGCTCGGCCGGTTGCGCGGCGAGGCCGAGCGGCACGCCCCCGAGGACGGCGACGCGCACACCGAGCTGTCCGAGGAGACCCGGCCCCGGGACGCCGACCACGCCCAGGCCCTGCTGCGGACCGCGACCGCCGAACTCGCCTCCCGCACCGAGGCCCTGGAGCAGGCCCGGGCGGCCCACGCGGAACTCCTCGACACCCATCGCGCCGCCGAGGACGCGGCCGGCGGCTTCGACGAGACCGCCGCGCTGCTCCGCGACCTGCTGCGTGAGCACGTCACCGACGACGAGCAGGACGCCCCGGAGCCCTACCCCGGAGGCCTTGAAGAGGCCCGGCAGTCCGCAGCGGAGGCCCGCCGCTCGCTGCGGAGCTGCGCCGCCGATCTGTCGGCCGCCGAAGCCGCCGTCCGTGAGGCCTGCGACGTCCTCGTGCGGCACGCCAACGCCACCCGCTACGAACAGGTCCGCACCCCCGCCCGGCAGCAGATCCGCGAACTGCCCGCCTCGGCGCTGCCCGAGCACGCTCAGCGGTGGGCCGACGCCTTCGCACCGCGCCTCCGCGTCCTGACCGACGAACTGACCCAGCTGGAGCGCAACCGGGACTCGATCGTGGACCGGCTGCGCGGACTGGTGGAGTCGGCGCTGGCGACACTCCGCTCCGCGCAGCGGCTGTCCCGGCTGCCCGAGGGACTCGGCGAATGGTCCGGACAGGAGTTCCTGCGCGTCCGGTTCGAGGAACCCGACCAGGCCACGCTCACCGAGCGCCTGGGCGAGGTCATCGACGAGGCGACCCGTGCCGCCGTGAAGAAGAACTCCGATCTGCGCCGGGACGGCATGTCCCTGCTGCTGCGGGGCGTCGCGGCGGCCCTGCAGCCCAAGGGCGTCGCCGTCGAGATCCTCAAACCGGACGCCGTGCTGCGCGCCGAGCGGGTACCCGTCGGACAGATGGGCGACGTGTTCTCCGGCGGTCAGCTCCTCACCGCCGCCATCGCCCTGTACTGCACGATGGCCGCACTGCGCTCCAACGACCGCGGCCGCGACCGGCACCGCCACGCCGGCACCCTGTTCCTGGACAACCCCATCGGGCGCGCCAACGCCACCTACCTGCTGGAACTCCAGCGCGCCGTCTCCGACGCGCTCGGCGTCCAGCTCCTCTACACCACCGGCCTGTTCGACACGACCGCCCTGGCCGAGTTCCCCCTCGTGATCCGGCTGCGCAACGACGCCGACCTCAGGGCCGGCCTGAAGTACATCAGCGTGGAGGAGCACCTCCGCCCCGGCCTGCCCCAGCAGGCCTCTGCGGGCGACACGGGCGAGGCGGTGCACAGCGAGATCACGGCGACCCGCATGTTCAAGCGCCCGGCATCAGCCGCGCCCTGACGAGGTGAAGGCCCCGCCGCCCCACCGGGGCGGCGGTTGCTCCTCACGGGTGCACAGCCCTCACGGGTGAGACAGCTGCCCGGCCCCGCCGGGCGGGCCTATCCGCCTCTCGGCCCGGGCGGCAGCCCGCTCCTGCCGCCTGGCACGCCGCCGCTCCCGGCGCAGCGCACGGGCGGTGCTGCTCGGCATGGACACCACGCCGTTGCGCTGTCTCCAGACCTGCCGGGTCACCCAGACGTCGAGCGCGGCCCAGGTCGCCACGACCGTACTCGCCACGCTGCTGAGGATCATGGGGAACGCCAGCCATGAACCGGCCAGGGTGCTCAGGAACGCGACCATCGCCTGTATCAGCGTCACGGCGATGATCAGGACCGCCCGTACCGCCGCCGTGCGCACAGGATCGGGAAGCCTGCTGTGCGTGGCGGGTTCCTCCACCCACAGTGGCCGGCGGGCCGCCCGCTCCCCGGCACCGGAGGATCGCTGCGCGACCGTACCGCCCGAGGACCGCGCCGCACTCCGCTGTGCGCTGCCCGCGCTGCCCGTCACCTGGTCCGCCCCTGTCGGAATGCCGGGATCCGGCACTCCGCTGTCCCCGGAGACCGCCGTTCCGTCCCCCGTGCCCCGTCCCGGCGCCCCACTCCGCTCCGCCGTGCCCATCACCGTGTCGCTCCCCACCGCCGGCAGAACCCTCGGCCCGGCCCCAAGACCGGCTCCCCAGTGCCTGCCCGGCTTGCCTCTCTTTACGCCCCCGGGTGCGGGATACGGCTCCTGTGACCGATTCCGCCCCCATTTCCCATGGAGAAGGACGAACGGCGTCCCGTGAAGATTCCCAAGCGCCGAAAATTTCCAGCCAATTGACTCGGTGTCCTGATCACGCCCGGCCCCGCCGGCCCTGCGACTTTCGAGGGTGCAATCTCCCGCAATGGGCAGCAACGCGCTATCTCTCCCCGGCAGTACGGAAGTTGGGCCTCCGCATCGCTCGTCGAGCCGGCTGTGTGTCGGTAGTAGGCTCGCGCCGTTTGTTGACGCACATGCGTGCCCCCCTTCCGGTGGGGGGTCGAGCTGGGGGAGGCCATGCGCTTTCGCGGGAAATCCATCCGCCGGAAGATCGTGGCGTTGCTGCTCGTTCCGCTGCTGTCCCTGACCGCGATCTGGGCCTTCGCCACCGTACTCACCGGACGGGAGGCGGGCCGGCTGTTCAGCGGGGCGTCCGTCGTCGAGGAACTCGGCTACCCGGCCGAGGACACCGTCCGGGCCCTCCAGGAGGAGCGCCGCCAGAGCCTGGCCTACCTCGCCGACCCCCGGGCGTCCGACGCGCTGACCGCGCTGCGGAGCAGCCGGGCCGCAACCGACCGGGCCGTCGCCGAGATCCGCCGGAACGCCCGGGACGCGGACCTGTCCGACGCGGCCGGCCCGGGCGCCGGAGAGCGCCTGACCACCGTCCTCGACGCCTTCGACGGCATCGACGCCCTGCGCCGCAGCGTCGAGGACGGCACCGTCGACCGCGCCCACACCCTCGACCTCTACAACCGCCTGGTCGACCCCTGCTACGAACTGCTCGGCGACCTCGAGGCCCTCGACAACGCGGAGCTGGACAAGCAGTACCGCGCCCTGGTCAACCTCAGCCGCGCCCGCGAACTGCTCTCGCGTGAGGACGCCCTCCTCGGCTCCGCCCTCGTCGTCGGCGAGGTGACCCGCGGCGAGGCGCGCGAGGTCTCCGACCTCGTCGCCCAGCGCACGCTGCTCTACGACCTCAGCCTGCCGCTGCTTCCCTCCACCGAACGCGACCGCTACACGCGCTTCTGGAAGAACGCCGCCACCGCCCCGCTGAGAGTGGCCGAGCAGGCGGCGGTGGCGTCCGGCACCGGACTGCCGCGCGGTGTCACCGTGTCCGCCTGGGACACGGCAGCCGGCGACGTCCTCGACGAACTGGCCTCCCTCGACGACCAGGCCGGCAATCGCTACCAGGACCGCGTCAGCCCGTTCGTGACCAGTGTGATCGTCCAGGCCGTCATCGCCGGCGTCCTCGGTCTGGCCGCCCTGCTGCTCTCCCTCGTCGTGTCCGTGCGCATCGGCCGCGCCCTCATCCGGGACCTGCGGCAGCTGCGGCTGGAGGCGCACGAGGCCTCCGGTGTGCGCCTGCCCGGCGTGATGCGCCGGCTGTCGGCCGGTGAACAGGTCGACATCGAGACCGAGGTGCCCCGGCTCGAGTACGACAGGAACGAGATCGGCGAGGTCGGCCAGGCTCTCAACACGCTGCAGAGGGCGGCCGTCGAGGCGGCCGTCAAGCAGGCCGAACTGCGCGCCGGTGTCTCCGAGGTCTTCGTCAACCTCGCCCGCCGCAGCCAGGTCCTGCTGCACAAGCAGCTCACCCTCCTCGACACCATGGAGCGGCGCACCGAGGACACCGAGGAACTCGCCGACCTCTTCCGCCTCGACCACCTCACCACCCGCATGCGCCGCCATGCCGAGGGCCTGGTGATCCTCTCCGGTGCCGCGCCCTCCCGGCAGTGGCGCAAGCCCATCCAGCTCATGGACGTCGTCCGCGCCGCCGTCGCCGAGGTCGAGGACTACGAGCGCATCGAGGTGCGCCGACTGCCCCGGGTCGCCGTCACCGGCCCCGCGGTCGCCGACCTCACCCATCTGGTGGCCGAACTCCTGGAGAACGCCACCGTGTTCTCGCCTCCGCACACCGCTGTGCAGGTCATCGGCGAGCGCGTCGCGAACGGCTTCACCCTGGAGATCCACGACCGCGGCCTCGGCATGGCGGCCGAGGCCCTGCTGGACGCCAACCTGCGCCTCGCCGAGACCCCCGACTTCGAGCTCTCCGACACCGACCGGCTCGGCCTGTTCGTGGTCAGCCGACTCGCCCGGCGCCAGAACATCCGGGTCGCCCTGCAGCCGTCACCGTACGGCGGCACCACCGCCGTGGTGTTCCTTCCCGACGCCCTGCTGACCGACGACGTACCCGACACCAACGGCATCGGCTTCCGCCTCGACCGCCCCCGCACCGTCAGGGAGGACGGCCCGGCCGGAGGCCGCCGGGTGCCGCTGTCGCAGGCGGCCGCCCCCTCGCCCGGCCTGACCCTCCCGCTGCTGGACGGCCCCGTCGAGCTGGAGGCGCCCGTCGACCTCGACCGCCTGGGCGGCTTTCCGGGCGCGCTCGGCGACGACAGCGGTCGCGGGGGACTCTTCCGCCCGCGCCGCTCGATAGCCCGCGCACCCGCGGACCCCGAGGACGGCCCCCGGCGCTTCGACGCCGACACCGGCATGCAGGACGGCTCCGGTCCCGCGGACACGGACGGCGTCGACGGCACCGGCGCACCTGTGCCGCCGCCCCGCCGGCACACTCCGAAGCTGGTCAGCTCCCACGGCCGACCGGTGACCGGACGGCGCGTCTGGCGCCCCGACCCCGAGGACGCACGCCCCACGGCCTCGCACGATGCCCGGCCGGACCGGGAGCGCACCACCCCGGCCGCCCGTCCTCCGGAGGACGGTCCCCAGCCGCTCCCCACCCGCCGGCGCGCCGACCGCGGCGGCTCCGACGGCCCGGCCCGGGCCATCCCCACCCGCCGTGTCCGGCCCGACGCCGCCGGCCCCGGCGCGCCCGACGGCACCGGCGGCGCCGCGGGGCCCCCGCTCGGCTCAGGCGGCAGGACGGCCGAAGGCACCGCCCCCCGCGGGGACCGCTCCACGCCGCCGGCCGCGCCGGACACCGCGGAACCGGTTCCCGAACGGCGCCGGCGCCCGCACCCCATGGAACCACCCCGGCGCACCCCGGACGGTGCCCCGCACCGCGCCGGCCCCGAGGAGCCGGCAACCGGCAGCGACGCCCTGCCCCGCCGTGTCCGCCAGGCCAGCCTCGCCCCGCAGCTGAGACAGGACCCGGTACGGCGCACGCAGCAGGAGCGGACCGCGCCGGCCGACCGGGACGCCGACGAAGTACGCAGCCGTATGGCCTCGCTCCAGCGCGGCTGGCAGCGCGGCCGCCAGGAGAACGCCGCGGGCGACGACGCCGGCGGCACCGCACCGCAAGGAACGACAGAGGGGGACGGTCGATGACCGCACCGAACACGACCGGCCGCACCGAACCAGGCAAGGGCGAGCTGAACTGGCTCCTGGACGACCTGGTGGACCGCGTCGCGAGCATCCGCAAGGCCCTGGTCCTGTCCGGCGACGGCCTGCCCACCGGCGTGTCGCAGGACCTCAGCCGTGAGGACGGCGAGCACCTCGCCGCCGTCGCCTCCGGCTTCCACAGCCTCGCCAAGGGTGTGGGCCGGCACTTCGAGGCGGGCAGCGTCCGGCAGACCGTCGTCGAGCTCGACGACGCCTTCCTGTTCGTGACGGCAGCCGGAGACGGCAGCTGTCTGGCCGTCCTCTCGGACGCCGACTCCGACGTCGGACAGGTCGCCTATGAGATGACCCTGCTCGTCAAGCGGGTCGGCGCACATCTGCGGAGCGCTCCGCGCACCGATCCGTACGCCGGCGGGTAGTGGGATGACATGAACGAAGACGGTCAGGCACCCAGCCACTGGTTCGACGACGACGCGGGCCCCGTCGTCCGCCCGTACGCGATGACGCGCGGCCGGACCCGGCACGCCGCACAGCACCGCATGGACCTGATCGCGGTGGTCGTCACCGAACCGCACGCGGACGATCCGGAATCGGACCCGACACTGTCCCCGGAGCACATGGACATCGTCGACCTGTGCCGGGACACCCCGCAGTCGGTCGCCGAACTGGCCGCCGGGCTCAACCTGCCCGTCGGCGTGGTGCGCGTGCTCGTCGGCGACCTCGTCGACGGCGAGTTCGTCCATGTGACACGCCCCGTCCCGCCGGCCGAGCTGCCCGACGAGAGTATTCTGCGCGACGTGATCAACGGCCTCCGGGCGCTGTGACCGGTGCGGAAGCGGGGTGAGAGCGTGACGGGCTGGCAGTTCTGGGTGGACCGGGGCGGCACCTTCACGGACATCGTCGCCAGACGTCCGGACGGACGCCTGCTCACCCGCAAACTCCTGTCGGAGCACCCGGCCCGCTACCGCGATGCCGCCGTCGCAGGTGTGCAGGAACTGCTCGGGGAGAGCGGCGACCCGGTCGAGGCCGTCCGCATGGGGACCACCGTGGCCACCAACGCCCTGCTGGAACGCACGGGCGAGCGCACCGTCCTCGTCGTCACCCGCGGCTTCGGCGACGCCCTGCGCATCGCCTACCAGAACCGGCCGCACATCTTCGCCCGCCGCATCGAGCTGCCCGGACAGCTCTACGAACGCGTCATCGAGGTCGACGAGCGCCTCGCCGCCGATGGCACCGTGCTGCACGCTCCCGACCTGGACGCTCTGGCCGGCCCCCTCCACGAGGCGTACGAGGACGGGATCCGTGCCGTCGCCGTGGTCTGCCTGCACAGCCACCAGCACCCGGCCCACGAGCAGGCCGTCGGCGAACTCGCCGCCCGCGTCGGCTTCCCTCAGATCTCGCTGTCCAGCGAGGTCAGCCCGCTGATGAAGATCGTCCCGAGGGGTGACACGGCCGTCGCCGACGCCTACCTCTCCCCGGTGCTGCGCCGCTATGTGCGCCAGGTCGCCGACCGTCTGCACGACGTGCGGCTGATGTTCATGCAGTCCAACGGCGGACTGGCCGAGGCGGGCCAGTTCCGCGGGAAGGACGCCGTCCTGTCCGGGCCCGCGGGTGGCATCGTCGGCATGGCCCGGCTGTCGCAGCTGGCCGGGTTCGACCGGGTCATCGGCTTCGACATGGGCGGCACCTCCACCGACGTCTCCCGGTTCGCCGGCACCTACGACCGCGTCCTGACCACGCGGATCGCCGGCGTCCGGCTGCGCGCGCCCATGCTGGACATCCACACGGTCGCCGCCGGCGGCGGCTCCGTCCTGCACTTCGACGGCTCCCGCTACCGGGTCGGCCCGGACTCGGCCGGTGCGGACCCGGGGCCCGCCTGCTACCGGGCCGGCGGTCCGCTCACCGTCACCGACGCCAATGTGATGCTCGGCCGCATCCAGCCCGCCCACTTCCCCGCGGTGTTCGGTCCGGACGGCGACCAGAGCCTGGACGAGTCCCTCGTCCGCGAGCGCTTCACGGCACTCGCGCGCGAGATCCGCGACACCGTCGGCGACGACCGCACCCCGGAACAGGTGGCCGAGGGCTATCTGCGGATCGCCGTCACCAACATCGCCAACGCCGTCACACGCATCTCCGTGCAACAGGGCCATGACGTCACCCGCTATGCGCTGACCACCTTCGGCGGCGCGGGCGGACAGCACGCCTGCCACGTCGCCGACGCACTCGGCATCCGCACCGTCCTGGTGCCGCCGATGGCCGGCGTGCTGTCCGCGCTCGGCATCGGGCTGGCCGACACCACCGCCATGCGGGAGCAGTCGGTCGAGGCCCCGCTGGAGGCGGCCGCCATGCCCGCCGTCCACGCCACCGCGGACGGCCTGGAGGCCGCCGCCCGCGTCGAGCTCCGCTCCGAGGACGTCCCCGACGACCGCATCCGCGTCACCCGCCGCGCGCACCTGCGCTACGACGGCACCGACACCACCCTCACCGTCGACCTGACCGACCCCGGCACGATGGGCCGGGACTTCGCACAACTCCACAGCGCCACCTACTCCTTCACCCTCGACCGGCCGGTCGTCGTCGAAGCCCTCTCGGTGGAGGCCACCGGCATCACCACACCTCCCGATCTGTCCGCTCTCGCCCCCTACGAAGGCCGGACGGCCGCACCCGAGACGGTCCGCCTCCACACCGGAGGAACCTGGCGCGACGTCCCCCTGCACCACCGCGAGCATCTGCCCCCGGGCCGGCCCGTCGACGGACCCGCCGTCATCACCGAGCCCAGCGCCACGACCGTCGTCGACGAGGGCTGGCGGGCCACCGCGGCCGACGGCGGGCATCTGGTCATGGAACGCGTGGCGGTCACGCAGAGTTCCCGAGCCGACACGGCCGTCGACCCGGTGCTGCTGGAGATCTTCAACAACCTCTTCATGTCCATCGCCGAACAGATGGGCGCCCGCCTGGAGTCCACCGCACAGTCCGTCAACATCAAGGAGCGCCTGGACTTCTCCTGCGCCCTGTTCGACCCCGACGGGAACCTGGTCGCCAACGCCCCCCACATCCCCGTCCATCTGGGCTCGATGGGCACCAGCGTCAAAGAGGTCATCCGCCGCCGCGGCGCGGACATGCGGCCCGGGGACACCTATGCCGTCAACGACCCCTACCACGGCGGCACCCACCTCCCCGACGTCACCGTGATCACTCCCGTCTTCGGCACCGGCCCGGACGGCGCCACGGACGGTGACCGCGTCCTCTTCCACGTCGCCTCCCGCGGCCACCACGCGGAGATCGGCGGGATCTCCCCCGGCTCGATGCCCGCCGGCAGCCGCACCATCGACGAGGAGGGCGTCCTCTTCGACAACTGGCTCCTCGCCCGGGACGGCCGCTTCCGCGAGGCGGAGACGCTCCGTCTGCTCACCGAGGACGCCCCCCACCCTTCCCGCAGCCCGGACACCAACCTCGCCGACCTGCGCGCCCAGATCGCCGCCAACCACAAGGGCGTCGACGAGGTCGCCCGCATGATCGAGGATTTCGGCCTCGACGTCGTCCAGGCCTACATGCGCCACGTCCAGGACAACGCCGAGGAAGCGGTGCGCCGCGTCATCGACACGCTCGACGACGGCGCGTACGCCTACGAGACCGACTCGGGGGCCGTCATCCGGGTGAGCATCCGCGTGGACCGCGTCAACCGCTCGGCGACCGTCGACTTCACCGGCACCTCCCCGCAGCTGGAGAGCAACCTCAACGCCCCCTACGCCGTGGTCAACGCCGCCGTCCTGTACGTCTTCCGCACCCTCGTCGACGACGACATCCCCCTCAACGACGGCTGTCTGCGGCCCTTGAGCATCGTCGTCCCGCAGGGCTCGCTGCTCGCCCCCGAGCCGCCCGCCGCGGTCGTGGCCGGCAACGTCGAGACCTCCCAGGCCGTCACCGGCGCCCTCTACGCCGCGCTCGGCGTCCAGGCCGAGGGCTCGGGCACGATGAACAACGTCACGTTCGGCAACGCCCGTCACCAGTACTACGAGACCGTCGCCTCCGGTTCCGGAGCGGGGGACGGCTTTCGGGGTGCGAGCGTCGTCCAGACCCACATGACCAACTCGCGGCTCACCGACCCCGAGGTCCTGGAATGGCGGCTGCCCGTCCGCCTGGAGGAGTTCGCCGTCCGGCACGGCAGCGGCGGAGCCGGCCGCTGGCCGGGCGGCGACGGGGCCGTGCGCCGGATCCGCTTCCTGGAGCCCATGACCGTCTCCACGCTGTCCCAGCACCGCAGGACGGCGCCGTACGGCATGGCGGGGGGCGAGCCCGGTGCGCTCGGCGCCAACCGGGTGGAACGGGCGGACGGAACCGTCACGGAGCTCGCCGGGAGTGATGCGACCGAGGTCGGCCCCGGTGACGTCCTGGTGGTCGAGACCCCCGGCGGCGGAGGCTACGGCCCGCCGCCGGCCCACCCCCATCGAGCAGGAGAAGAAACCGATGATCTTCGGGCGTTCTGAGCGCGCCAAGCCACCGGTCGAGCCGGTCACGTTCAAGATCCTCGTGGCGGGCGGCTTCGGCGTCGGCAAGACGACCCTCGTCGGCGCGGTCAGCGAGATCAGGCCGCTGCGCACCGAGGAGATGCTCACCGAGGCGGGCCGGCCCGTCGACGACGTCAGCGGAGTGGAGGCCAAGCACACCACGACCGTGGCGATGGACTTCGGCCGGATCACCCTCCGCGAGGACCTGGTGCTCTACCTGTTCGGCACGCCCGGGCAGGAGCGCTTCTGGTTCATGTGGGACGAGCTGTCCGAGGGCGCCCTCGGCGCGGTGGTGCTGGCCGACACCCGCCGCCTGGAGGACTGCTTCGCGGCCGTGGACTACTTCGAGCGTCGCTCCATACCCTTCCTCGTCGGCGTCAACTGCTTCGAGGGCGCGGCCCGGTACCCCGCAGGCGCCGTCCGCGGGGCGCTCGACCTGGACGACGAGGTGCCGGTGGTGCTGTGCGACGCCCGTGACCGCGAGTCGGTCAAGGAGGTCCTCGTCGGCGTGGTGCAGCACGCGATGGAACGCGCCGCGGGCCGCCGGGCCGAGGCCGTCGCCACCTGAGAGCCCGGGCCTTCGGCCCCTTCGGCCCCTTCGGCCCCTTCGGCCCCTTCGGCCCCTTCGGCCGCCGGCCCGCGGGGCCCGGCCGAGGACCCGCGCATCCGCCCTCCGGCGCCGCCGCGGCTCGGCCGGGCCCGCGCGCCCGTCCCGGCGGCGCTCCGTCCCGGCCCGTGCACCCGCCGGCCCGTGCTCCGCGGGACGGTGTCCCTCACCGCCGGGGTTCGGCCACCGCGAACCCCGGCCGGCCCGCCACGGGTCCCGGACCCCGCCGGACCTCGTGTCCCGGCAGCCCGGCGCGGCCCAGCACCCAGCTCGCCCCGGACAGGGACTTCGCGGCCTTCTTCAAGGGGGCGAGACAGGCCGCCGCCTGCCGGTGATCCGTCACGCTGCCCGGCGTGCACAGCACCGTCGCCAGGGACAGCGTGACCGGCAGCCCGCCCGCCGACCAGGGCGCGTCCAGGACGGCGACGGCCAGCGGATCGAGTCCGTCCGGGTCGGACACATCGGCGAGGACGAGGAAGTCGTCCCCGCCGATGTGTCCGACCCGGGTGCCGTGGCCCGCGGTGTGCTGCAGCATGCGGCCCACGGATCGGATCAGGTCGTCGCCCGCAGCGAACCCGGCGCCGTCGTTGACCCGCTTGAAGTGGTCCACATCGAGCCAGCTCAGCGCGAACGGCCGGTTCTCGGCGATCCGCCGGTCGACCTCTGCGGTGATCGCGTCCGAGCCGGGCAACCGGGTCAGCGGGTTGAGCGCGGCCGCCTCCTCCACACGCGACTCCGCCAGTGCCCGCACCAGATCGGACAGTCGTACGACCCCCACGCAGCGTCCGCGGCGGTCCACGACGGCGACGTCGTCGGAGGTACGGTCCCGGCCGCCGTCCGCCACCACGTCGAGCACCTCCCACGCGGTGGCGTCCACGCCCACGGTGCGCGGTACGTCCGCGAGGCGCGAGGCGGGCCGGTCCGCGTACAGGGCGTGGCCGTAGCGTCCGGACATCGACAGCAGGAAGCGGGAGCGGTGCACCGACCGCACCGGCACGCCCTCCCGGTCCACGAGCAGCACCCCGGACGCCTCCGGCGACCCGTTCAGCCGGGCCCGCACCTGCCCCGCGGAGGCGGTGTCGGGCAGCAGCGCGGCCGGACGCACGAACTCCCGTACCGAGGGGCCCGGGCGTGACCCGGTGGAGACGGGGGCGGGGGCGGGGGAGCCGAGCGGAACGTATACCTCCGAGGTGGGCAGGCGGGCCGGGGGCGCGAACAGCGCTCCCTGGCCCAGCTGGGCTCCGGCGGCGACGGCGTGCCGGTACTGCAGTTCGGTCTCCACGCCCTCGACCGACAACAGCCCGCCGAGTTGGTCGCACATCGTCCGCATCGCCCGGATCGCGGCCGGCCGCGCCAGCAGCGACGCGTCCAGTTTCACCAGGTCGGGGGCGAGATCGATGAGCAGGCGCAGCGGCAGACCGCCGTCCCCGACGCCGTCCGCGCTGATTCTGAATCCCGCCCCCCGCAGCGCGGCCACGGCGTCCAGCAGCGCCCGCTGGGGCACGTGGGTGAACGGCGGGCCGACGTCGACCGTCACCTCCCACGGCAGCCGCCCGGCCTGCCGCACCGCCTCCTCCAGCACCCCCAGGCCGCCCAGGTCGGCGACGGTGCCGGCGAACACGTTGACGTGCAGGGGCAGCAGGGTCTCCCTGCGTGCGGCCGCGCGGACCGCCAGCACGGCCAGGCTGCCGTCCAGTTCGGGGTCCCTGCGGGCCTCGGCCAGGATGTCTCCCGTCTCCGGGCGTGCGAGGACCTCCAGTGCCGCGATCCCGCCGGTGCTCAGATTGACCACCGGCTGGAAGGCGAAGCGGAGAGTATCCGTCCAGGAGCGCACGGGAGCATGATGGCTCCGCGGGCGGGCCCTCTGGCCCAGTTCATGAGACGTTCACGCATCCTTCCGGGCCGCTCACAGCGTGTAGGGATCTTGCCCGGGAGGGGCGGCTCCGCGTCCGCCGGCCGCCCGCCGCCCGCGGTCCCGCTACCGCAGGGCCACGACCGCCGAGCCGTGCCCGAACAGCCCCTGGTTGGCCGATATGCCGACGCTCGCCCCGTCGACCTGCCGGTCTCCCGCCGTCCCCCGCAGCTGCCAGGCCAGTTCACACACCTGGGCGATCGCCTGGGCCGGGACGGCTTCGCCGAAGGAGGCCAGGCCGCCGCTGGCGTTCACGGGAACGCGGCCGCCGCGGGCCGTCTCGCCCCGGGCCAGCAGCCGGGCGCCCGCACCCTCGCCGCACAGGCCGAGATCCTCGTACCACTGCAGCTCCAGGGCGGTGGACAGGTCGTAGACCTCGGCCAGCGAGAGGTCTTCCGGGCCGATGCCCGCCTCCTCGTAGGCGGCGGACGCGATCGACGCGCGGAAGGGCTCCGGCGCGGGCGGCACCGCCGCCGCCGAGTCCGTCGCGAAGCCGGGCAGGTCCAGCACCGTGTCCGGATAGCGCGGCGTCACCGTCGACACCGCCCGGATCCGCACGGGGCGGCCGACGCCGTGCCGTCGTGCGAACTCCATGCTGGACAGCACCAGCGCCGCCCCTCCGTCCGAGGTCGCGCAGATGTCCAGCAGGCGGAGCGGATCGGCCACCACCGGCGAGGCGGCCACCTCCTCGGCGGTGACCCGTCTGCGGTAGCGGGCGTACGGATTGAGCGCTCCGGCCGCCGAGTTCTTCACCTTCACCCGGGCGAAGTCCTCGGCCGTGTCCCCGTACACGGCCATGCGCCGCCGGGCGTAGAGCCCGAAGTAGACCGGGTTGGCGGCGCCCAGGACACGGAAGCGCAGCCAGTCCGGATCGTCGGGCCGGTCCCCGCCGGCCGGGCGGAGGAACCCTTTGGGCGCGCAGTCGGCGCCCACGACGAGTGCCGTGTCGGTGAGCCCCGACAGGATCTGCGCCCGCGCGGTGTTCACCGCCTGTGCCCCGGAGGCGCACGCGGCGTACACGGTCGTCACCCGAGCCCCCTGCCGGCCGAGTGCCCCCGCGAAGGCGGCTCCGGCCACATGGCCCGGGTAGCCGCCGCGCACCGTCCCGGCGCCGACGATCGCCCCGATGTCCTGCCAGAGCAGCCCGGAGTCGGCGAGCGCAGCCCGTGCCGCCGCCACGCCGTAGGCGACGAAGCCGTGCCCCCACTTCCCCCAGGGGTGCATGCCTGCCCCGAGGACCGCCACGTCCGCCGTCATGCCCTCACCCCCGTCGGCCGCCAGTGCCATGTCGTCCAGACCGTCTCGCTGTCCTCGTGGAGCACGCCGGGGACCACCTCCACCTCCAGACCCACCGCCAGATCCGCGGTGGTGACCCCGGGGACGGCGCGGCCCAGCACCACCATGCGCTCGGCGGCCAGCTCCACTGCGATCAACGCGTACGGCTCCCAGGGAAGTTCCGGATCGCTCACATAGGGTGACGGCGGACGGTACCGGATGTCCGTGTACGACCAGACGTGTCCACGGCGGGACAGCTCCCACTCCACCAGCTCGCCCCCCGGGCAGTGCGGATTGCGGCAGTGCCGGTCCTCTCGCGGGAAGAACACGCAGGTGCAGAGCGTGCAGCGCGTCCCCAGCAGCCGGAAGGACTCTCCCGTGCCCGTGAACCAGCCCGCCACCGCGGGCGTTCGGGTGCGCATCCGGATGCCTCCCTCAGCCGTGATCTGACGCAACGTCAGAAGTGTGCCACGTGCCGCCGGGAACCGGCAGGCCCCGACGGCGAACCAAGCGCGGCCGTCCGGCGTCGTGGAACACGAGGGACGGCCGAGACCCACGGGGGTGGCCCCGGCCGTCCCTCCCTCACCGCCCAGCCGCCCGCGCGCCGCCGGGACCGGCCGCGCGGGCCGCACCCGGAGCCGCGGACCGTCCGGAGCGGGCAGCCGCCCCCCTGGTGATCGGATACAGTCCGCGACGTGTCCGACAACCACCACTCCGCCGCCGGCTCCGCTCCGGGCTCCCACTGTTCGAGCTGCGGCGCACCCTACGGAGAGGGCGTCTCCGACTGGCCCCGCACCTGCCCGGCCTGCGGCAGCGTGGCCTATCGCAACCCGCTGCCCGTCGCGGTGGCCCTCCAGCCCGTGTACGACACGCAGGGCACCGCCCTGGTCGTGATCACCCGCACCGTCCCGCCCGCCCGCGGGGGCCTCGCCCTGCCCGGCGGCTACGTCGACGACCGCGAGGACTGGCGGCACGCCCTGGTGCGCGAACTGAAGGAGGAGACCGGCATCGAGGCGCTGAGCCGGGAGGTACGCCTCGTCGACGCCGCGAGCTCCGGCGACGGCCACCTGCTGCTGTTCGGGCTCCTGCCGGAACGCCCCGCCGGCCGCCTGCCGCCGTCCGCCCCCACCGACGAGACGGACGGCCGGCACCTGCTGCGCAGGCCCGAGGAACTGGCCTTCCCCCTGCACACGCTGGCCGTCCGCGCCTGGTTCGAGGGACGCTACGTCTGACGTGCGCCGTCGCCCAGCCCCCGCACACACACCGGGTAGGGCGGCTCGCCGGCGCCGCCCTCCCCCTCGCGCCGTACCACCACCCGCCGGCCCTCCCAACGACTGACCCAGCGCTCGATCTCCGGCTCCCGGCCCCCGTCGCCCGCGTCCGGCACGAGGAGCCCGCCGCCCGTCCGGCCCCGGGCAGGCGCCCACGCCTCCAGCTCCGTCGCCCCGTCCGCGCCCCGCACCGGAAGGACCGAACCCCCGCGCGCGAGGACCGGAATCCGCGACAGGGGCGCATCGACCAGCACCTGGCCCGGCCCCTCGTACGCCCGCTCCGTCGCCGTGTCGTACCAGCGCCCCCGAGGCAGCTGGACCGCCCGCCGGTCCGCCCCCGGAACCAGTACGGGCGCCACCAGAAGCGCGTCACCGAGCAGGAACGCGTCCTCGCAGTCACGCAGCAGCCGGTCCTCCGGCGCCCCCCACCACACCGGCCGCACATAGGGCGCCCCCGTGCGCCGCGCCAGGTGGGCCAGTGTCACGAAGTAGGGCAGCAGCCGCCGCCGCTGCCGCAGCGCCGCGCGCGCGTGCTGCAGGACCTCCGGCCCGGAGTCCCAGGGCTCCCGCCCACCCGCGCGGGTACGGAACAACGGAAGGAACGCGCCGAGCTGCAACCAGCGGAGGAACAACTCCGGCGACGCCCCCCGCTCGCAGCCGCCCACGTCGGACCCCGCGTACGGCACCCCGCTCAGGCCCAGCCCCAGGACCAGCGACAGCGACGCCCGCAGCCCGGGCCATCCCGGGACCGGCCCGCCCGACCAGACTCCTCCGTACCGCTGCAGGCCCGCCCAGCCCGACCGGGACACCACGAACGGCCACCGCTCCGGCGACACCGCCCGCAGCCCGTCGTACGCCGCCGCGGCCATGCACAGCGCGTACACGTTGTGCGCCTCACGATGGTCGCCCCCGCGGCCGTCCAGATCGTGCCGGGCCGACCGCGGCAGTGTCGCCTCACCGAACGCCGTGAACGACGCCGGCTCGTTCATGTCGTGACAGAAGCCCGCGAAACCCTCCGCCAGGCGCTCCGCGTACCAGCGCCCCCACCACGCCCGCACGCGCGCGTGTGTGAAATCCGGGAAGACCGACTCCCCGGGACGCGCGACCCCCTCCACCGCACGGCCGGAGGCGTCCCTGACGAAAGCGTCCTCCGCGGCGCCGCCGTCGAACACCGCGTACCCCGGCACCGCCCGCACCGCCGGATCCACGGCCGACACCAGCCCGATCCCGTCCCGGCGCAGTTCCTCCGCCAGCTCCGGCAGCTTCGGAAAGCGCTCCCGGTCCACCGTGAACACCCGGCGCCCCCGGCCGTGGTCGGCATCCAGGTGCACCGCGTCCAGCGGCAGCCCGCGCTCCTGACAGGCCGCGACGACCCGGCGCACCTCCCGGTCGCCGCCGGCCCCCCGCACCGCACGGTGATGTCCGAGCGCCCAGCGGGGCGGCAGCGCGGCCGCACCGGTCAGGGACGCCCACGCCGACAGCACGCGGGCGGGCGTCCCCACCACCACCCAGCAGCGCAGCGGGCCGCCCTCCATCCGCACCTCGCACATGCCGGCACGGTCATGACCCGAACCGGCCCCCTCCTCGCCCTCCCGCAACGTCACCGTGCCGTCCCAGGACGTGTCGTGGAACACCAGGTGCGTCGCCGCGTCCGCCACCACCATCTGCACCGGCATCGTGAGCGGAGAGGTGTCGTCCCCCGGCCCGCAGGGCCGCCCCGGAGGGGTGTTCCACAGCCGGTACGCGCCGTTCCGAAGCCGCGGCCCCGACGCACGCCCGCCCAGCCCGAAGAACCGCGCGTCCGCCGGCACCTCGGACCGCTGCAACCACCGGCCCGGCCCGCCACCCACCGGTTCCCACCAGCGCGGCGGCAGATCACGGCGCAGCAGCACGCCACCGGGCGTCTGTACGTCGACCCTCCCGTGCCGCGAGATCGCCACCGTCACCCGCTCGGCCACCACCCGCCAGCCGCCGTCCGTGTCCGGCTCCAGCACCGCCCGCGGATCGGGCTCCGGACACCGCCCGGCGAGCGCGTACGACGGCTCGGGCCCGGCCCCGTCCCACCCCCAGAAGACCGCCCCGCTCACGGTGACCAGGATCCGCAGCTCCGAGCGGCCGAACCGGACCACGCCCCCGCCCGGCTCCGGCTCCCCCTCCCGTACGGTCCCCGGCACCCGCGCGCGCTCCGCGCCACGCGGCGGCAGGCCGGTCGCGTCGGCACGCCGCCGGCGCCACGCCGCACGCACGGTACGCAACCCCTGAGCAGCCCCCACCGAGCCGACCGCCTTCACCGAATCCACCAGGTCACGACCGTCCATGCTGATCACCCTGCCACCGACCGGACCGGACGCGGGCGTCGTTCAACTCCCGTTCACCCGTGATGGGACCACACCGCCATGACGTGGACTATGTGGGGTGGACCCTGGTGCCGGAGTCGATCACATGGCATCGTCCGTGTCACCGCGTCACGCGCACACCCCCGCCCGTGCGCGGAAGACGCACACGACGCGCACAGTCCGGGAGCCGACATGTCGACCGAGAACGCCCAGCCGCTCTGGCAGCCCGACCCCGAACGGATCGCCGCCGCCCGGATCACCGCATTCCAGGCCTGGGCCGCCGAACACCACGGTGCACCCGCCGCCGGGGGCTACGCCGCGCTGCACCGCTGGTCCGTCGACCAGCCGGAGGCGTTCTGGACAGCTGTGACGGAGTGGTTCGACGTCCGCTTCTCCACCCCCTGCACGCGCGTGCTCGGCGACCGCTCGATGCCCGGCGCCACCTGGTTCCCGGGCGCGACACTCAACTACGCCGAGCACGCCCTGCGCGCCGCCGACGACCGTGCCGACGCACCCGCCCTCCTCCACGTCGACGAGACCCACGAGCCGCGCCCCGTCACCTGGTCGGAACTGCGCCGGCAGGTCGGTTCCCTCGCGGCCGAGCTGCGGGCCCTCGGCGTCCGGCCCGGCGACCGCGTCAGCGGCTACCTCCCGAACATCCCCGAGGCCGTCGTCGCCCTCCTCGCCACCGCAGCCGTCGGCGGCGTCTGGACCTCCTGCGCCCCCGACTTCGGCGCCCGCAGCGTCCTCGACCGCTTCCAGCAGGTCGAGCCGGTCGTCCTCTTCACCGTCGACGGCTACCGCTACGGCGGCAAGGACCACGACCGCCGCGATGTCGTGGCCGAACTGCGCGCGGAACTGCCCACCCTGCGCGCCCTCGTGCACGTTCCGCTGCTCGGCACCCCCGCGCCGGAGGGGGCCCTCGACTGGTCCGCCCTGACCGCTGCCGACGTCGAGCCGGTCTTCGAACAGGTCCCCTTCGACCATCCGCTGTGGGTCCTGTACTCCTCCGGAACCACGGGGCTGCCGAAGGCCATCGTCCAGTCCCAGGGCGGCATTCTCGTCGAGCACCTCAAGCAGCTCGGCCTGCACTGCGACCTGGGCCCCGGGGACCGCTTCTTCTGGTACACCTCCACCGGCTGGATGATGTGGAACTTCCTCGTCTCCGGCCTGCTCACCGGCACCACGGTCGTCCTGTACGACGGCAGCCCCGGATACCCCGACACCGGCGCCCAGTGGCGGGTCGCGGAGCGCACCCGGGCCACGCTCTACGGCACCTCCGCGGCCTATGTCATGGCCTGCCGCAAGGCCGGCGTGCACCCGGCCCGCGACCACGACCTCTCCGCGGTCCGCTGCGTCGCCACCACCGGCTCGCCCCTGCCGCCCGACGGTTTCCGCTGGCTGCACGACGAGGTCGGTGACGACCTCTGGATCGCCTCCGTCAGCGGCGGCACGGACGTGTGCTCCTGCTTCGCGGGAGCCGTCCCCACCCTCCCCGTGTACATCGGCGAGCTGCAGGCCCCCGGTCTCGGCACCGACCTGCAGTCCTGGGACCCGGCCGGCCGGCCCCTCACCGACGAGGTCGGGGAACTCGTCGTGACCAACCCCATGCCCTCGATGCCGGTCCACTTCTGGAACGACCCCGACGGCAGCCGCTACCACGACAGCTACTTCGACACCTACCCGGGCGTCTGGCGCCACGGCGACTGGATCACCGTCACCTCCCGCGGCTCGGTCGTCATCCACGGCCGCTCGGACTCCACCCTCAACCGCCAGGGCGTACGGATGGGGTCGGCCGACATCTACGAGGTCGTCGAGCGCCTCCCCGAGATCCGGGAGTCCCTGGTCATCGGCGTGGAGCAGCCCGACGGCGGCTACTGGATGCCCCTGTTCGTCCACCTCGCACCCGGCGCCGCACTGGACGACGCGCTGGTCGACCGCATCCGGCGGACCATCCGCGAGCAGCTGTCCCCCCGCCACGTCCCCGACGAGATCATCGAGGTGCCCGGCATCCCGCACACCCTCACCGGCAAGCGCATCGAGGTCCCCGTCAAGCGTCTGCTCCAGGGCACGCCGTTGGACAAGGCCGTCAACCGCGGGTCCATCGACAACCTGGAGCTGCTCTCCTTCTACGAGGACCTCGCCCGCAAGCGCGCCTGAACCCCGGTCCGGGACCGGCGCCCACGCCGGTCCCGGGGAACGCCCCGTGCATCCCCCGCACGCCTCCGACCTGCACCGATCGCAGGTACTGGTCACGTTGTCAGTGGCGCCGACTACGGTGAGTGAACAGTGATCGACCGCCCACAGGGGGAATCAGACATGGCGCACACCCATCAGCGCACCAACCAGCGCACCAACCAGCGCACCAATCAGCACAGCAATCAGCGCACCCATCAGCGCACCGACCAGCGCACCGGCCGGACGCGCACCGACCGCCGGAGCATGCGGCGCGTGCTGCGCCGCGAGATCGCCGGCACGATCGGCGTGCTCACCGACGAGCACGACTTCACGCAGATGCGGCGCTACCGCACCTTCACCTTCGCCGACCACGCCGCCTACCTGCGCGAGGTGGAGGCGCTCCTGCGCACCCGCGCCCGCCGGGGCGGCCACACCACCCTCGCCCTCTTCGACCCGCAGGACTACGCCGAGTACTGCCGGCACACCGGGCTCGACCCGGACCGGGCCGCGAGCCGCACCCGCTTCACCGCGGAACTCGCCGCCACCGGGCCGGCCCTGCCCTACGACGGCCGGCCCCTCACCGAGCTGCTGCCCGCCCTCGTCGACGAGGCGGTACGGCAGGCGACCTGGGAGTACGCCGCGACGCTCCTGGCTGGCCTGGGCACCTGCGCCGCCTGCGGCGAGGACATCGGACGGGCCGCCTTCTCCCGGGCCCGCCACCTCCTCGCGCGGATCCTCGACACCGCGCCACCGGGCAGCCGTCACCTCGTGTGCAGCGTGACCACCACGCCGGAGCCACTCGTCGCCGTGCTGCACGCCTCCCACGACCGGGCGCCCGCATCCGACCCGCACGACGCCGAGGCACTGGAGTTCACCACCGTGCTGGCCGTGGGCCTGGCCACGCACAGCCCCGGCGGACTCGTCATGCGCACCGTCCGTCCCGGCACCGCCGACCAGGTGTACGGGTGGCGTCTGAGGGGCGAGGGGCTCCAACCCCTGACCGCCGCCGAGGTCTTCGACGCCTACTGCACCGACGCGGCGTCGGGAGATCTCATCTCCCCGGAGTCCGACGTCGACTACCGCGAACCGCCCGGACTCGGAGACGAGGGAACCGGCCCCGGGCACGACCACTGAGCACGCGAGGGGCGTCTGAACGCGCGAGGGGCGTCCCACCCGGAAGACGGGACGCCCCGAGGCCGGCACGGGCCCGCCGCAGCGGGCACCCGCGTTCACTCGCCCGACAGCACCGCCCGCGCGGCCGCCCGAGCCTCCTCGGCGCTGTCCGCCGCGCGCGCCGCCGACGCCGCGCGCTCGCACTGGGCGAGCGAGAACTTCGCCAGCGTCGCACGCACGTAGGGGATCGAAGCGGAACCCATGGAGAGGGAGGTGACGCCCAGACCCGTCAGCACACACGCCAGCAGCGGATCCGAGGCCGCCTCGCCGCAGACGCCGCAGCTCTTGCCTTCCGCCTTCGCGCCCTCCGCCGAAAGGGCCACCAGGTCCAGCAGCGCCGGCTGCCACGGGTCCTGGAGGCGGGCCACGGCACCCACCTGGCGGTCGGCGGCGAAGGTGTACTGGGCGAGATCGTTGGTGCCCAGTGACAGGAACTCCACCTCCTGGAGGATGGAGCGCGCCCGCAGCGCCGCCGACGGGATCTCCACCATCGCGCCGAACTTCGCCCGCAGCCCGGCCTCGCGGCACGCGTCCGCGAAGGCCCTGGCGTCGGTGCGGTCCGCCACCATCGGCGCCATCACCTCGAGGTGGACCGGCAGGCCCTGGGCAGCCTTCGCCAGTGCGGTCAGCTGCGTACGCAGCACCTCGGGGTGGTCGAGCAGCGTGCGCAGACCGCGCACGCCGAGGGCGGGGTTGGGCTCGTCCGCGGGGGTGAGGAAGTCCAGGGGCTTGTCGGCGCCGGCGTCCAGCACGCGCACCACGACGCGGCCCTCGGGGAAGGCTTCCAGCACCTGGCGGTAGGCCTCGACCTGCTTCTCCTCGGAAGGCGCGTTCTTGCTGTCGTCGAGGAAGAGGAACTCGGTGCGGAACAGGCCCACGCCCTCGGCCCCGGCCTGCACGGCGGCGTCGATGTCGGCCGGGCCGCCGATGTTGGCCAGCAGCGGCACCTTGTGCCCGTCGGCGGTGACACCGGGACCCGTGGACGCGGCGAGAGCGGCCTTGCGCTCCGCCGCGGACGCCTCGAGCTGCGCCCTCTTCTCCTCCCCGGGCTCGACGAAGATCTCGCCCGTGCTGCCGTCCACCGCGACCAGGGTGCCCTCGGCGAGCTCACCCGCTCCCGGCAGCGCAACGACGGCCGGGACGCCGAGCGCACGGGCCAGGATCGCGCTGTGACTCGTGGGCCCGCCCTCCTCGGTCACGAATCCGAGGACCAGCGCCGGATCGAGCAGCGCGGTGTCCGCGGGCGCCAGATCGCGCGCGACCAGCACATACGGCTCGTCGCTGTCCGGCACGCCCGGCATGGGTACGCCGAGCAGGCGCGCGACGATGCGGTTGCGCACGTCATCGAGGTCCGCGACGCGGCCGGCCAGATACTCGCCGGCCCCGGCGAGCAGCTCGCGGTACGCGGCGAACGCGTCGTAGACCGCGCGCTCGGCCGTGCTGCCCACCGCGATCCTGCGGTTCACGTCCGCGATCAACTCGGGGTCCTGGGCCATCATGGCCTGGGCCTCCAGCACGGCCTGAGCCTCACCGCCCGCCAGGTTGCCGCGCGCCGTCAGGTCGGCCGCCACAGCCTCCACGGCCTTGCGGGCACGCCCCTGCTCGCGCTCCGCGTCCTGCGCCGGGATCTGCTTGGCCGGCGGTTCCAGCACCGCCGTCCCCATGTGCCGAACCTCGCCGATCGCCACCCCGTGGCTCACGCCGACGCCTCGCAGCGTTGTCTCCATCTCACCCGTCTCCGATAGTGCGGCGGGCCCGGCCGCCGCGGTGGTTGTCCTGTCTGCCGTTCTGCGACGGCGCGATGTCACGCCCAGGAGAAGAGGGCGTCGCCCGCCTTCACGTCGCCGTCCTCGCGGAGGTCGGAGAGCGCCTCGGCCGTGGCCTCCAGCGCCACGACGGGGCAGACCGGGGACTTGCCCGCCTCCTCCACGGCGGCCGGGTTCCAGCGCACCACGGCCTGGCCGCGGGTCACGGTGTCCCCCTTGTTGACGAGGAGTTCGAAGCCCTCGCCGTTGAGCTGCACGGTGTCGATGCCGAGATGGGTGAGCACGCCGTGCCCCTCCCCGTCGACCACGACGAAGGCATGAGGGTGCAGGGAGACGATGACCCCGTCGACGGGGGAGACGGCCTCGGAGGGCTCCCGGACGGGGTCGATGGCGGTACCCGGGCCGACCATGGCCCCGGAGAAGACGGGATCCGGCACTGCCGCCAGGCCGATGGCCTGGCCGGCGAGAGGGGACGTCACGGTGGTCATGGGAAGCCTCCCAGGGGCGGAGATGCTTACGCGCCGTCACAGCTTGTCGATGAGGGCGCACTGTTGAGCAGGGTATGTCATATGAAGACCCGGTTCCGTACGAGACGTCCCAGGGTCAAGAGGTCTAGACCACCACTGTAGTCGATTTGCCTGCGCTTCGCGGCCCCCTGTACAGTCATATCCCTGCCCGGGGCCGAGTGAGGCGAGCGAGCCTCTCGATCCGGGTGGCCCTCTCTTACGTCAGGTCCTGATCTCGGGTCCCTTCCGTATGCCTGCGGAACGGTGGTCGGAGTGTCACGAAAAGGCTGATAGCGTGGGAG